>DASPUY010000101.1:0-9161 GCA_035622655.1 Polyangiaceae bacterium | reverse complement strand
GGCGGCCGGCGCGCCCGCGAAGCTGGTTGTCGATGCGCCGTGACTCGTGGCGCTCGGTGCCGAGGATGTGGAGCCCGCCGAGCTGCCGGACTTCCTCACCCTCCGCCTTGCACGAGGCATCGTAGGTGGCGACGAGCCCAGCGAATGCCTCGACCTCCTTGTCCGGGTCGCGGTTTTGCTCCCGGAACTCGAGCTTCGCGATCATCTCGGGGTTGCCCCCGAGCACGATGTCCGTTCCGCGGCCGGCCATGTTCGTGCTGACCGTGATCGCGCCCTTGCGGCCCGCCTGCGCGATGACGTAGGCCTCGCGCTCGTGGTGCTTGGCGTTGAGCACCGCGTGGGGGATCTTCTTTTTCTTCAGGAGGTTCGCGATCGCGTTGCTCTTCTCGACGCTGGTCGTTCCCACCAGGACGGGCTGGCCTTTCTCGTGGCACTCGAGGATCTCGGCGATGACTGCGGTGAACTTCTCCCGCTCGGTCTTGTAGACGACGTCCTGGTGATCGTCGCGGACCATCGGCTTGTTCGTCGGGATCTGCACGACGTTGAGCTTGTAGGTCTCGTGAAACTCGGTGGCCTCCGTGTCGGCCGTTCCGGTCATGCCACTGAGCTTCTTGTAGAGGCGGAAGAGATTCTGGAACGTGATGGTCGCCATCGTGCGCGTCTCCTCCTGGATGCGCACGTTCTCCTTCGCTTCGACCGCCTGGTGCAGCCCGTCGCTCCAGCGCCGACCCGGCAGCACCCGTCCGGTGAACTCGTCGATGATGAGCACCTTGCCGTCGTCGGTCACCAGGTAATTGACGTCACGCCTGTAGAGCGAGTGCGCCCGCAGGCACTGGTTGAGGATGTGCAAGCTCTCGAGATTCACCGGGTCGTACAGGTTCCCGATGCCCATCAGCTTCTGCGCGAGCTCCACGCCGTCGTCGGTGAGCGTGACCGAGTGGCCCTTCTCGTCGACAACGTAATGCTCGTCCTTGCGCAAGCGCGGGATGACCTCGTTGATCTGGCGGTACTTGTGGCTCGACGGCTCGCCCTGGCCGCTGATGATGAGCGGCGTGCGCGCTTCGTCGATGAGGATCGAATCGACCTCGTCGACGATCGCGTAGTTGAGCTCGCGCTGGACGTAGTCGAGCGCGCTGAATTTCATGTTGTCACGCAGGTAGTCGAACCCGAACTCGTTGTTCTGGCCGTAGGTGATGTCCGACCGGTACGCGATCTTCTTCTCGTGCTCGCTCTGCGAGTGCACGACGGTGCCCACGCTCAGGCCGAGAAAACCGTAAAGCTTGCCCATCCACTCGGCGTCGCGCTTGGCCAGGTAGTCGTTCACCGTGACGACATGGACTCCCCGGCCTTCCAGCGCGTTGAGGTAACAGGGCAGCGTGGCGACGAGCGTCTTGCCTTCGCCCGTGCGCATCTCCGCGATCGCGCCGTGATGAAGCACCATGCCGCCGATGAGCTGCACGTCGTAGTGGCGCATCCGAAGCGCGCGCTTGCCCGCCTCGCGGGCGACCGCGAACGCCTCGTGCAGGAGGCTGTCGAGCGAAGCTCCCCGGTCGAGCTTTTCCCTGAGCTCGGGCGTCTTGCCCTTGAGCTCGGCGTCCGAGAGCGCCGCCATGCTCGGCTCGAGCGCGTTGATGGCTTCGACCCGGGGACGAAGCCTCCGAATCTCGCGTTCGTGAGACGTGCCGAAGACCTTCTTTAGAGCCCAAGTGATCATGAGATGAGAATGCGGGCTCCTTCGCGGGCGACCGCACGTTCCAATTCGGGAAAACTAGTGCTCTCCGGCCCCGCGCGCCAGCCCAGCCCGATGAAGCCCGCCTCCGGTGTTTGCCGCATGGCCGCCTGCCGCTCGGCCCCCTGTTTTCATGCTCGCAAGCTCGCCCGCTCGCGCGCTCGCAGGCTCGCGCGGTCCGCGTGCGCGGGCTGCACGTGAAGCGTCAAAAGTCGGAGCCGCCGCCCGAGTCGCCGCCTCCCCCATCGAAGCCTCCGCCGTCGAAGCCTCCGTCGTCGCCGCCTCCGTCGCTGCCGCCCCCGGCATCGCCCCAGCCCGATCCGCCGCCCCCGGCGTCGTAGTCATCGTCGCGGCCGACACTTTGCCCCTCGAGCGGCCTGATTTCACGATCCCGCTCCTCGCGCTCGCCTTCGAGCTTGCCCAGCTCGTAGCCCGCAAGACCGCCGAGGCCGGCGCCGATGAGGCCTCCGCCCAGCGGACCCATGCCGCCCCCCACGGGCGGTGCTGGATATCCAGGTCCGGCATAAGGCGCGGGACCGTATCCCCCGGCCCCCAAAGGCGGGGTCGGGCCGTAGCCCCCGCCGCTCGCATCGTACGGCGAACGGCGGCGGGCAAAGAAGAACGCCGTCACACCGATGATGGCCGCGATGCCGAGCAGCAGGAATAGACCCGAGCCCACGAAGTTCGGTGAACGCGGCGCCACGGGAGCGGCTTGCTCGGAAGCCCCGGTCGTTGCATCCGCAGCCGCGCCGAGGATCGCCGCGGCTCCGGCCTCCCACTCTCCATTCCGGAACGCTCCGTTGCCGGCGCGTTCGATGGCGGGCCACGCCGCTCGCGGGATGCCGCTACCCGTGCCGAAGTGCACCTGCACATGGCGGTGGCGTGGGTCGACCCCTACCGCGATCGTGTCCGGCTTGGTCAGCAGGGACGCGACCATCAGCGACAGGTCGCCCGCCTCGGCGTAGTCGTTGGTGAAGACCAGACGCGCGTCGAACCGCGCCGTCGCGACGGTGGAACGCAACCGCGCCGCATCTTCCGGTGCGAGCACGTGGGCCTCGTCGCGGATCTGGAGCGAGCCGGCGCGAGCTTCGCGCGGCAGGGCCAGGACCGCAAACAGCGCCACGACGAACAGCACGAGCGGCCAGCGAGCCATTGGTTTCATTCGGATGGTCTCCAACGTAGGCACGGAGCACGCGGGGCGCCACGCGCTCGACTGGTCCCAAGGGCGGCACTAGCTTTTTGTCCCGTGTTTCCCTCGCGCTTCGTCCGGCTCGCGGAGGCTCGCGCTCGTTTCGGCGATCGCGTCGATCGGCTGGGCGCGTACCTGACGCGCGCGGACCCGCTCGCCGACGCCGTCGTCGAAACGATCGAAGGGATGCCCCCGGGCGCGGGAGCCGCGCTGTTCGACCGAATCGTTTGCCACGGTCCCGATGCTCTGCGCGACGCTCCCCGGTCGATGCAGGCGTTCTTCGATGCCGTCGCAAACGTTCCCGCCTGGGTCGACTGGGAGCTCGTCGATCGAGGTGGACACGTGCTGCTTCGAGCGGGACCGTTGGGTGGGCTGGTGCTCGGGTTCAAGTCGCTCGTGCTCGCGTATTCGTCGCCCGCGGGCAACAAGCCGCTCGTCTTCAGCGGCCGCCTCGCCCAAAGCGCACCCCGCCGGCTCCACGAGACGGCGCGCTTCGTCCGAAGCACCATCCTTCCGCGAAGCCTGCGGCCAAGAGCCGAGGGGTGGCGAGCGACGCTGAGGGTTCGGCTCGTCCACGCTCGGCTGCGGCGCACGATCCTTCGCAGCGGCCGCTGGAACGCCTCGGCTTGGGGGCTGCCCATCAACCAGCACGACGAAGCGGGAACGCTGATTCTCTTCTCGGCTGCCGTGCTGAGCGGCCTGCGAAGCCTCGGCCTGCACTTCCGGCCCTTGGAGGTCGAAGCGTACATGCACCTCTGGCGCTGGTCCGGATGGCTGATGGGGATCGATCCCGATCTCGCTCCCGTCGCCGAGGGAGAGGCCAACCGATTGGGAGAGCTCATCGCTCTCACACAGGACCCGCCCGACGACGACTCGCGCGCATTGACGCGGGCCTTTCTCGAGGCGCCGCAGCAGAGCGCCACGACCGCGGCGCGGCGGAGGGCGGCGCGCCTGCGGGCGAAGTTCACCGCGGCCGTGTGCAGGATGCTCATCGGCGATGCGACGGCGGACCAGCTCGCCATTCCCCCCTCGACGTGGCGCGTCGTGCCGCGCTGGCTGCGCAGAATCGTTTCAGCGATGGAGCGCACCCGTGACGCCATCGCCTTTCCCGACGAGCCCGCCATCCGAAGGGGCATGGCGTACTGGAATCGCATCGGGGGCGAAGCCGAGGGACCGTGATACGTTTCAGCTAAAGTGGCACGCAGGGTGAGCGTCATCGCTGCGGTGCTGTTTGCCGCCTCGAGCGGGTGCGGGAGCGCGCCCCCCGGGACGGTGATCAATGCCTCACCTGGTTCGGGCGCGCAGGACGCGGCTGCCGGGGCCATCGCCGTCGACGCCAGCATCGATCTCGTCTTCCAGAACGGCTCCTCGTGTCCGGGCATTTCCTCGTTCTCGATCGACCCAGCCTCGATCGCGCCCGGGCAGTCCTCGCTGCTCGCCATCGCGACGGTGGGTCCGCCCGCGTCGATCCAGTGGACCGTGAGCCCCGCATCCGCAGGCATGTTTTCCAGCCCGACGTCGGCCCAGACGACATTTCTGTGTGCAAGCCCGGGGCTCGTAACCATCACCGTGCAAGTCGAGCTGACCGCTCCGGACGCGGGAGACGCCTGCGCCGGCGTCCTGTATACGAGTTACGCCGCCATGGTCGGTTGCGAGAAGTGACCGCGCGTCACGGTGGACCTTCGACCGGGGTGACCTCGATGTCGACGAGGGCTCGGTCCCGCACCACGCGAAGCTTGACGGCGCGCGCCTGCGACCACTGCTGAAGGGCGCGGTGGATGTCGTCGACGCTCGCGACCGGCCGATCGTCGATGCCCACGACGATGTCGCCGGGCCGCATCTTCGAACGGGAGGCCGGGCCTCGCTCGTCGAAGGCCGATGCCTCGACGCCGCTCGCATGCGACAGGCCCAGTCTTCGTGCCAGGTCGCGATCGATCGGTCGGTTCTGACCTGCGATGCCGAGCCAGCCGCGTCGCACCCGGCCCGACGTCATCAGCTCGCCCACCACCCACTTCGCCGTATCGACCGGGACGCTGAAGCTCAACCCCTGCGCGCCCAGAATGATCGCCGTGTTGATTCCGACGACGCGGCTGCGCGAATCGACCAGCGGTCCCCCAGAGTTGCCCGGATTGAGCGCGACGTCGCTCTGGATGATGCCCTCCATCGCCCGCCCATCGCGGGCTCTCATGGTCCGCCCGAGAGCGCTGATCACGCCCGCGGACACGGTGGAGCTGAAACCGAGCGGGTTGCCGATTGCGATGACGAGCTGACCGACCCGTAGCGCCGACGAGGCGCCGAACCGGGCATGGTTCGGCGTCGAGCCGTTGGCCCGGATGACGGCGAGATCGGTGGCGTGGTCCACGCCCACGACGATCGCCTCGGAGGTCGTCCCGTCGGTGAAGCCGAGCTCGAGCTGCGTTGCGCCTGCTGCCACGTGAGCGTTGGTCAGGACGTACCCGTCGGGCGTGAAGACGACGCCGGATCCGGCACCCGCCGGCCCGCGGCCCTTTTTTCGCGCAATGCTGACGACCGTGGGCCCCACCTGCTCGACCACGTGGGTCACCGCTCGCGAATAAGCGTCGAGGACCTCCTCGTCCTCGGCGACGGATGCGTCGCTGGCGGCACCGTTCGGGACGGGGGGACCGAAGCTGGAGGCTGCGCCGTCCGGGGTGCCCGCGTGGGCAGTGTCGGCGGCGGAGCGGCCGTCCGAGCGGGGCTCGCTCGCGGCCGACGTGTCATTGGCAGGAGCTGGCGGTGCCGACGAGACTTGCAAATGAGGCAATCGCCCATCGAGCACCGAGCCGAATGTGGGCATGTTGGTAACCTGCGCACGACTCGCGCAGTTGTCACGCCCGCCTTGGCGAGGCCTCGATGTGGTACTTTGCACAAGGAGGGCAGGTGCACGGGGGCGCTCAAACCATCCAGGTGGTGCGATGACGATCGAGTCTCGAGTCTCGACGGTAGTCAGCGTCTCGCCGAATTCTTCCCAAGCGCCGACAGCCTCCGCGCTGTGTGTCTCTTCGGTCTCGTCGCCGTCGTCACGCGAGCTCGAGCGAGTCCAGCGCCGAATCCGTGTCTATGACTCGATTTCGGAGCATCGCGCCCACTGGCTCGAGCGGGCCGAGTACTACCACGCGACGATTCACCGGATCGTCGAATCGCTCGCGCCTCCCGGGACCCGGGTGCTCGAGATCGGCTGCGGCCTCGGCGACCTGCTGGCCCACCTGCAAGCCCACGGATGCCGCTGCGTCGGGGTCGACATCTCCCCGCGTGCCGTCGAGATCGCGAAAGCAAGGCACCCCGAGCTCGATGTCCGCGTCGCCGACGTCGAGCGAAGCGAGCTACCGGAAGGCCCCTTCGATCTCATCGCGTTCGCCGACGTCATCGGGCACGTCGACGACGTCCAGCGGGCGTTCGAGCGGGTTCGTTCCCTGCTTTCCCCCCAAGGGCGAATCTTCGTCACCTACTACAACTTCGTGTGGGAGCCCGCGCTCAAGGTCGCCGAACGGCTGGGCCTCAAGACACCCTGGCCCGAACAGAACTGGCTTTCGATGCGGGACATCGAGAATCTGCTCGTCCTCTCCGGCTACCAGGTCGTGCGCACGGGCACCGAGGTCCTGGTACCATTCCGGATTCCGTATGTCTCCGACAATGCCAATCGCGTGGGCGCCAACCTGCCTCTGCTCCGAGAGGGCGCGCTGCTTTCCTATTTCGTCGCCCGCGCCGTGCCGGTGACCAGGGTATCGCCATTGCCCAGCGTCTCCGTCATCTGTCCCTGCAAGAACGAACGCGGAAACATCGCCGAGGCGATCGAGCGCACGCCCGTGATGGGTCCGCGCACCGAGCTCATCTTCGTCGACGGCAATTCGACCGATGGAACGGTGGAAGAGATCGAGAAGCGCATCGCGCGGTATTCGGGCCCGCTAGAGCTTCGCCTCGTTCGACAGGGCGACGGAAAGGGCAAAGGCGATGCGGTGCGCAAAGGCTTCGCGGCGGCCAAGAACGAGGTCCTGATGATTCTCGATTCGGACCTGACGGTGCCGCCCGAGGACCTTCCGAAATTCTACGAAGCGCTCGTGACCTCCAAGGGGGAGCTCATCAACGGCGTTCGTCTCGTCTATCCGATGGAGGGCGAGGCGATGCGGTTCTTGAACCTGCTCGGAAACAAGTTTTTCTCCGCCGCCCTTTCGTGGATTCTCCAGCAGCCCATCAAAGACTCGCTCTGCGGCACGAAGGTCCTCTACAAGCGCGATTACGAGCGAATCGAGCAAAACCGATCATTTTTCGGCGACTTCGATCCGTTCGGTGACTTCGACCTGCTCTTCGGAGCGGCTCGACTGAACCTCAAGATCGTCGATCTGCCCGTTCGCTACAGGGCGCGCACGTACGGGGAGACCAAGATCAGCCGTTTCACGCACGGGTGGCTGCTGCTGCGAATGACCCTCTTCGGGTTCAAGAAGCTTCGCATGGTGGGGTGAAGGATGGAGCGCGCGCCGTCCGTCGTGCAGACGGACGCCTTCGGCGAGGCATCATCCGTCAAGAACCGCTCGCAGATGCACATAGGCCCACATCGCCCGAGGCAACAGCCGGCCCGCGCTGCGCTCGGCGAGGTCGACGGCGCGGCAAATCGCGCTTCGGGCCGGCAGCGAGAATCGAAAGTCGGGATGGAAGACGACCCGGTGGAGCGGTAGCGCCTGGTGGCGGTCCTTCGCGACGATGCGAAACCGAGTTTCGAGCAGCTTCGACAGATAGCCCATCGTCGATCGCAGCTCGCCGCGCTCGACCGGCACGAGCAGGGCGTGCGCCAGGATCATCGGGCTGGTGCGCGACGGCTCGAGGATGTCGATGCGGCCCCCCGGCTGCAGCACGCGCGCGCACTCGATCATGAACCGATACGGTTCATCCAGGTGATGGATGAGATCCCGGACGAGCAGATGGTCGAATGCGGCGTCGTCAAAGGGCAACTCGTATGCGGAACCCGCGACGAACCGGCAGCGCGGCAGCGTCCGACGGGCGAACGCGATCTTGTCCTCGAAGAGATCGAGCCCCGTTGCGCCCTCGGGCTCGTCCAGGTGGCGGAGCGTCGCCCCCTCGCCGCACCCGATGTCGAGCACGCGTTGGCCCAGTGGCCAGAAAGCGCTCCTCACGAGCTCGCGCTCGCGCGCGGCGACGTAAGGGTGCTCCGTCTGCCACGCGTAGTGGGCGGGGGCCGCGCGCCCGAACGCGTCGGGCAGATGGGCCTCGGTTTTCACACACCGGTCAATAGCACGCTTGCGATTCACGCTGTCGAGCTTCCGGCTCGGTCGCACGAATGCGAGGCATCGTGTGGTAAGTTCGCGGCGAAAGCGGGTTTTCGATGAGCCTTCGATCGATCTTCCAAAAGTGGAGCCTACGCACCTACCTGCTCTTTGTTCCTACATTTGCGGTCGCCGTCCTCGTCGCTTTCACTCTGCGTCATCGCGCCTACAACGAGACGTTTTTCGTTTACGGCGCGTACTACGTACTCGCCACGATGCTGGGGACGTGTTTGATCGTCTGGCTCTCCGGGCCGGGAGAATCGTGGTCGCTTCGCGCGTGGACCGCCGCGAACTTGCCGGGGCTCGTGACGACGACGGCCGTTTCGAGCGCGGTTCTGATCGCGGTGCCGGCCGCCTATCGCGTCTTGGCAGACGAGGCGAACCTGGTGGGCGTATCCAAGAATCTCTACGCGACCCAGACGGCTAATTTCGCAGTCACGGGGAAATGGTATTTCGAAAATTATTGGAACCTCAACCAGACGATCGATCGCCGCCCGCCCCTTTATCCATTTCTCGTCAGCCTCCTGCACGCGCTCAGGGGCTACCACGCGGAAAACGGTTTTCACACGAACGCGATCATCCTCGTATTGTTCGTCTTCGCGACGTACCGTCTGGCCAAGAGCCTGGGGGGCGAAGTCTTCGGGGTTGCCGCTGCGATCCTGGTTGCGACGAATCCCAACACCGTCGTCGCCGCGCGGTCGGCCGGCTTCGACCTGCTCGGTGTCTTCCTACTCCTAGTGGTCGTGCTGAGTTTTCACCGCTACGTCGAGCAACCCTCGCCGAGAGGTCTCGCCTTGCTGGCCCTGAGCATGTGCCTGTTCATGCACGTCCGGGTCGAGAGCATGGGGCTCGTCGCGGTGAGCCTCGTCATGCTCGTCGCGCTGCGTGTCGTGCGCCGGGCGCACTTCAACGGTTATGGGCTCGTCTACGCGTTGATTCCCGTCTT
>DASPUY010000100.1:0-3464 GCA_035622655.1 Polyangiaceae bacterium | reverse complement strand
GCCCGCGATCTTCGCACACGCCGAGCCGCCGACGAAGTACGCGCGTAGCGCCTGCGCATTCGCGCGCTTCGCTGAGATGCGGAGGATCAGCCGATGCGCGCCCCAGTTCGCGAAGTACATGTGCGCATCGAAATACCTCTTGACGAGCTTCGCGGGATCACCTTTCAGGTCCCTCCAATGGTACTCGTTCCAGAAGCGCGTTGGCGTAAGCTCGGCGCGTGTCGAGATCGTGCGGAGCTCCGCCATCTGCTTCGGCGTGAGCGGGCGGTCGAGTGCGACGAACTCGTAACATTGATACTCGCTCAAGCGCGCTTTCCTCGGCCTGCCCTCTTGCTACCGACAGCGAGCAAGCGGCGCGTCTTCTTGAGCTCCGCGATGAGCACCTTCTCGTCTGGCAGCTTGGTCCGATACTCCGCGGCGAGGATTTTGTTCGGGAGCCCTTCGAGCGCGTACGGCGCGACCGCTTCATCCTTCTCGGCACAGAGAATGAGGCCGACCGGCGGGTTCTCGCCTGGGAGTACTCGTCTTTCAGGCCGAGCGGTCAGGCAAAGGTGCCCGGGCCCCGTGGCTCGGAGCTCAAAAAAGACCGCGCTCGTCGATTCCTTAGGCGCCCCCGGGGCGATCCTGTGGAGCTCGGCCGGCAGGTCCCCCGGCCTCTTCGTGCCCTCCGTGGGTCTGGGGTCGGCACCGTCATAGGTGCGGCGGTTGCTCGGCAGTCGGCCGTGGGTCGGCCCCGGTCCGGACCATTGGGACGAACGCGACAGGGCCGAGATCGTCGACGCGAAAGCCTCCTTCGGCCTTGCGATACCGAAGGAGCTCCTGCTCGAAAGGGCTGGCGCCGACGGGGGCAACGAGCACACCTGCTTCTTCCAGCTGGTCGAGAAGGGTCTGCGGCACGGCCGGGGGCGCAGCAGTCACGAGGATGCAGTCGAACGGCGCTCGCTCGGGCCAGCCGAGGTAGCCGTCGCCGGAGCGCACGTGGACGTTCGCGTAGCCGAGGTCGGCGAGTCGCTTGCTCGAGCGGCGTGCGAGCTCGGGGACAAGCTCGATCGAGTAGACCTCGCGCGCGAGGACACCGAGAATGGCAGCCTGGTAGCCCGAGCCCGTGCCAATCTCGAGAACCCGTTCGCCACCGGACAGACCAAGAGCCTGCGTCATGATCGCGACCACCGCAGGCTGGGAGATCGTCTGACCGAAGCCGATCGGAAGCGGGCTGTCAGCGTAAGCCTCGTCCAGCGGCGCCTCCGGCACGAAGGCGTGCCGGGGAACGGCGCGCATCGCGTCGGCGACGCGACCAGGCTGCAAATCGCCACGGGAGATGAGAGAAGAGACGAGGTGCTGGCGCAATGTCCGAGCCTGGAGCGGGTCGAACGCCGCGCTGGGATCGACCGAGCTCACCGTCCTCGCGTTCGCTGCCGTCGCATCGCCTGCGCCGGTCGATGCGACCTGATTGCACGCGGACGCGAGCGCAAGAGCGGTCACGGTGTAAAGGAGCTTTTTGGGCATGGGCCTTCTGCAGACCAGCAACAACCAGGCCGCTGATCGCGCGAATGCAGCGCGTGCCGGGAGGCGCAAGCTGTTCGCCGCGTTCGCGGTGGGGATCGCGATGGTGGTGGAGGCATGCCACGGCGGATCGTCCGCGCCGCCAAGGCAAGACGCGCATAGCATGACGGCTACCCAGTCGGCGTCTTCGTGGTCGGGTGGCTTCGAAAATGCGCGGGCATCATTGATGGAAACGAAGGACGCGATCCGGGAAGCGGCAGCTCTCATGCTGGACTTTGCAGAGCGCACCGGGCTGTCCACCGAGGGCCCCGGACGCCGCTACCTGTGGACGGACGCGTTCGCCGTCTGCAACTACCTCGGCCTCGCGCGAGCCACGGGTGAAGGGCGGTACTCCGACCTCGCTCTCCGGCTGATCGACCGCGTCCATGGCACGCTCGGAAAGCACCGGCCCGACGACCGGCGAGCGGGCTGGATCAGTGGGCTCGACGGGGAAGAGGCGCGGGCGCATCCGACGCGAGGCGGGCTGCGGATCGGCAAGGATCTGCCCGAGCGCCAAGCGGGCGAGCCGTTCGACGAGCAGCTCGAGTGGGACCGAGACGGCCAATATTTTCACTATCTGACGAAGTGGATGCTTGCCCTCGATCAGGCCGCACGGGCGACGCGCGATTCCACCTTCAATGCATGGGGACGAGAGCTCGCCGAGACCGCCCATCGGGCCTTCGCGCACGCGGTCGACGGCGGCGAGCGGCGCTTGTACTGGAAGATGAGTATCGATCTCACCCGTCCCCTCGTCACGTCGATGGGTCAACACGACGCTGTCGACGGCTACGTGACGAGCGAGCAGCTTCGAGCGACGGCACTCGCGCTGCCGGGCGCTGCCTTTGGGCCGCCTCTCGATGACGTGGCGGCTGATTTCGATTCGATGATCAACCGCGGGAACGTGGAGACCACCGACCCGCTGGGTCTCGGTGGCCTGCTCGCGGACGCCTACCGGGCCGTGCAGCTCGGCGCACAGAGCGAACTCAAAGACACCGGCCTGCCGCAAGTCCTGCTCGACGCGGCGCTTGCGGGTCTGGAAAGGTACTCGGCAGAGGGAGAGCTCGAGCGACCCGCAGAGGCTCGTCTTGCGTTTCGAGAGCTGGGGCTCGCCATCGGCCTCCATGCCGCGAGTCTGATGCGGCAGGGGACGGCGACCGACGGGGGACCACCGTTGGCGCTGCGAGACGTGCTTGAGAAGCTGCGTCGGTACGACCGTCTGCGCACTGCAATCCTGGCCTTCTGGCGCGCACCCGAGCACCGCCGAGCCAGCTCCTGGATCGAGCACCGCGACATCAACGACGTGATGCTGGCCACTGCTCTCGCGCCCGAGGGCTTTCTCGTGCTGCGCATTTCCCCCCAGACCACGCCGTGAGCCCCGCGCGTTCGACCGTGCTTGGCGGAAACGACAAGGGAACGGAAGTCCTTTTGTCGGATTCGGTGTCGTGCTCAATATAGAGATTTGCGGAGCGATCGACCCTGCATGTACGCCGTCCCGTTCACGGAGTTTCGAGAATGTCCACGCGACGATCTATGGCCCACGACGATTCGTCGACCCCGACGGCGTCGCGCTTGCCGCGAGACCTCTGCTCGATTCGACTGGGCGCGACGCCGAGCTGCTTTAGGTAAGCGGCAACTTGCTCGGCGCGTCGCATTCCGAGGGCATCGTTGTGGGAGACCGTGCCTCGCGGGTCGGCTCGCCCGACCAGCTTCAGGTTCGAGCCTTTCATGGGACCGGTCGTGAAGCACTCGGCGACCTGTTTGAGAACCTCGAAGTCGGCCGGTAAGAGATCGCTCCTGTCGAAGTCGAACTTCGGCGCTCTGTCGACGGCGTCCACATCCAACGTGCAGGTCCGTAGTACGCCTTCCGACATGGCGATCGACGGACTGGCGGGTTTCGCCTCCTCGACGCGAGCAGCCGGCGC
>DASPUY010000099.1:0-44570 GCA_035622655.1 Polyangiaceae bacterium | reverse complement strand
CCTGACACGCAGCTCCCGCGCCCGCGCGATCGGGGCCTGCTGCTCGCGGTGACGAGGAACACGCCGTGGCGTTCGAGGCCAAACCCGTACGGCATGGAAGGATCCCGATCCGTCTCGAGACGTACTAGCGACGCGTCGCTTCCCTGCCGTTTTTCGAACCAGTTGGTACGCTCGTATACGTGAGCGAATCGACCGTCTCTCGATGGCCCGTCGGATGTGCCCTCCTCGCGGCATCGAGCGCGGCGTGTGCCTCGCATCCGTGCTTCGAAGACGACTACGACGCGTCGCTTTCGGTCGGCGGGACTGCGAATGGGCTCATGTCGGATACTCCGGACGCTTATGTGGGGGGCCCTTGGGAAGCATACATCTCCGAGCTTGGCCAGACCTGTCTCGACGGCGGATGTCCGGCCGTGCTCGGCTTCATGATCTTCGGTCCCGACGGTATTATGAACATCGCCTTCAACGTCCCACCGGAAGCTGGGGCGTACTTGTTTGAAGATCTGGTCACTTCGGAATCGTTGGACCCCGTACCGGCATTCGTGACCCTGGGTCCCATCTCGCGCTCCGAGGGCGGCATTAGTTCGGACGGATCCACCGATGACTTGGACGGATCTACCGATGAGGCTTCGGTACCGCCGCTCATCCCCCTCGCCCTGACCGGCACGGTCGAGATCTCCAGCAACGCCTTTGGCCAGTGTAATTCATCGGTTGGGTGTCTGTACAACTACGCGGGGCGAATGTCACTAGTCGATACCGCTCGCGGAATCGCCGCGCTCAATATCGCGTGGACGCAATCGAATTCGGAAATTCCAATCGGTATGTGCGCCGATAATTCGTCCGGTGATGTCCCCTCTTTTTGAACAGGCGAGTGTAGTTGACCCTGATTGGGCGTCTCGCCATAGCCCTTGGGCGGTCAACGCCTGCGCTATGAACGAGCCGACGACCCGGACAACGAGGAGCGGGCGACGCCGCACCGGAAATCTCCAAGCGATCGCTGGCCCCCAGTTCTGGTCGAGCTCGCGCCCTTTCAGTATGATCCTGTACGACATTCGATGAAATTACAGAAAATCCGGGGCCCCGCTTTTCTCGAGCTCGACGCATGTGGCGGCGTCGCCGGCTGACAACCGTAAGCCGAGGGCCCCGTGGAGCAACGTCTGTCTTCCCCCGCCGCCGTGGGCCTCGCGCGATCGAGGACATCGGATTCCAACGTCGGTGGGGTTGCTGTTTCCAAGGTGGGTGGGGGGGGTTCGTTCGGGACGCTTGGGTCCGCCGTCCTCGTCACAGTCGGAGCCTTCGGCGCGGGGTGCTCGAACGGCGCTGGAGCGTCCGGCGGCAGCAGTCCGAATGGATCCGACTCAGGCGCGGAAACGGACTCCGCCGCGGGAGGTGACACCACGGCGGCGCTGAGCGACGGCGGCGCGCCGGGTGACTCGCCGCAATGCCCGCTGCCGGTCGCGCAAGACGGAATCTGCAACTACGTTCCGGTTGAAGGAGCGACCGTTATGTCCACATGTGCCGGCGGCGAGCCGCCGACGGCTCAGGGCGGTCCGATCGCCGACGGAACGTACGTTCTTCAGTTCGTCACGCTCTACGGTGGGTGCCCGATCGAAGGAACCCTTATCACGAGGTTGGAAATTTGCGCCGACCAGTGGCAGGTCGCCGAAAATTACGCGGGTGACGCGGGCGCCCTCCTGGTCCGTATGAACTTCATGGCGGTCGTGAACGCCTCGTCGGTGACATTGACACCGACCTGCGTCGCCAACGCGACCGAGGCGGCGAGCACACCCAGCTATACCGCGTCGGGTGCGATCCTGCAGTTGATCCAGCAAATCGACGACGCGACGCTCGTGGACACGTACCAGAAGCTCGCACCTTAGCCCCGAGCCAGGCACCACCGAGAGGAACCGATGTCGCGCCGTCGAGTGCTGGGGAGATGACTTCGGCAATGTGCTCGGAAGCCTCCCTACGGCCGGCTCGTCGACGCCTGCGGCCATCTGGCGTGTGACGGGCACAACCGCGTTCCGCTGGCGTCCGAAAATCGCGTAAGCGTGAGCGGTTGCGAGGTGGATACGTGGGCCGCGACCCAATCCCGCAAGCGCGCCTGCGTCCGGATGGTTCGACGGCGACCCGCGAAGGAAGCGACGCGCGTGAGACGAACACGGTTGTCTCAGCTCGTCCTCTCGCGGCGGCGATCAGCGCGTAGAGAGGTTCGAGCACCCCCAGGTTCCAGGTGCGCGCCTTGCGCCGGTAACGCTCGATCATCGAGTGCCCGTCGTGGCCGGTGCGGTCCGAGACCCAGGTCTCGGTCTTGCCTGTGGCAAGTGCGATCGTGACGAACGTTGCGCGCAGGTCGTGGGCGCGGAAGCGCTGACGCGTGTCAGAGCCCTCGTAGAGCTGCGAGCGCTCGACTCCGACGCGGCGCAGGTCGTTGCGGATCTGTTCGGCCAAGTGCTCGACGTTCAGCGGCATGCCCTCTTCGGCGAAGACGCAGTCGCTCGGCTCGGTATGAGGCTTCGTCTGCTGCTTCCAGCGCTTGAGCGCCTCCACCACGTCGGGTCGCAGATTCCAGTCGCGAGGATCATCGGTCTTGTCCTGCTCGAGGCTGACGCGTCCGTGCTCCAAGTCGACGTCTCGCCAGCGAAGCCGCGCCATCTCCTCAGTGCGCATCCCCTCGCGTGCCAAAAAGCCGTAGGCCACGCGGCGCAGAAGGGGCACGTCGGGCAAAGCGCCAGCCTTGCCGACCTCTACAGACCGACCGGCGAGCAGCTGGGCATCCTCGCTCGGGTACAGACATCTTTCGCCTTCCGCGGCGGAAGGGAAGGGAGCCAGCCCTTGGGGGTCGGGCTCGCCTGACCCCACTTGCCCGGGTAGACGGCGAGGTGCATCACGGGCGAAATGACCAGCGCCACGTGGCGGCGACTCGCGGGAGCCAGGGGCCGCTTGGTTCGCGGGTTAACCTCCGGCAGGTTCGCCATCACAAGCTCAGCGTCGTGCAGGTCGAACTCGTCTACGCGAACGTCCCGAACGTGCGCAAGCACCTAGAGCCGGAGCAACTCTTCGTCGCGGCCAGATGAGCGCTTCTGGCGAACGTGATCGGGGAAGCGTCGTGCGAGCTCCCCACTCGTCCAGTCCCGAGCGAACGAGGCGAACGTCGGGACATCGTCTCTTTGTGTCGCCGCGCCGCTGCAGATCAATTCGACGGCGTCGACGACGGTTTGCCAAGGACGGCCAGGCCGCGCCGTGGCGACCAACTTGTTCATGACGCCTCCTCCGTGTCTCCTTGCCTTTGCGCTGTTGTTCGAAGTAGCAACGCACATTCCCATGACGCGGCGGCGCTGCAATGGCGAAGCGCTTCGGCGCAGCGATGGCAAACGCTCCGATGGTTGGAACCCGGGGCCTCCGCCCAGGAGTCGAGTCGTCCCGCGCGAGTCATCATCGGTCCGGTCATCGTTTCGCTCATTGAGGCAGTCGCGCACGTCCGAGCGCGACGGCGCGAGGGACTCCGACTGAGCTCAAGCCTCGAGCACGAGACCGCGCTTGCCTTGACGTTCTCCGGCGACGGGCTCTTTCGGAGGCGATGCCGCGTCGGGGGCGGATGACTGGGGCAGCATGAATGGTAGGGACCGGGTCGTCGCAGGTCGCATCGGCGCCGTTCATGCGAAAAGCCCACGGCTCCGCCACGACCCCTCGGACCCGCTCTCCCGCTCGATCTGTGCGTCGCTTTGGCGTCGCGAGGGGATGTTCGCGGCCCCAGCTCAGAAGAAGGGCTTGTGCTCTACGCGACCGCCCCTGGCACGCATCGCGGCGTCGGCCTTGTCGCGGCATTCGAGGTTCGGCGCTTCCACGACGAGAAGCACCTTCCCCTCGGCAAGCTGTTTCGAGAGCTCTTCGAGCCTGCGGTCCGGTCCGCCCGACCCGGCGAGCGCGCCTCCAATCAGCCCATAAAGTGCCCCGAGGGCGCCGCCCGAAACGAGACCCAGGGGGCCCATGACGGCGGCCCCGGCTCCGGCGCCCAGGATACCGCCTATGGCGGCGCCTTCACGAGAGGATTCCCGCGCGTCCGATTCGGAAATGCCGAGGCGACCTTCGTCGAGGTAGTCTTTGTGAAGCACGACGCCGCAGTGCCGGCGAGGCGTACCACTCGACTCGATTTCGCCAATCGCCGCACGGGCCTGGTCGATGTCGTCAAAGAGACCGTAGGAGACGTGTTCCATGACGACGTGCGCAGCAAGGCTGGTGCCGACGCAGCCAATATCGTGATTGCCCGTGCTGAATCGCGACGCACGGTCCAGGCGCGCGCAAGGCATTCGCGCAAACACAGCGCCTGAGCGCACGTCTCCGAGGCGCTGGCGAATCAAAACAACGATCGACCGCCGCGTCGGGTCAGCGAAGAAGGCGGCCTCGAGACTTCCCCAGGCTAGCTCAGGACAAAGCAAAACGACGGGGTGGAAAGGCGGCTATCCTCCCCGTCCACTTGGATGTCGTCCGAATCGCAGCGACGCGATTGCCCTCCGGCGGGTGGGGGTGCCCGTGGCGGGCAGCGAGCCGCGCTCGCGGTTCTGGTGGGGATGACGTTCCTGGCGGTCCTCTGGATGGCCTCACGCCTGTTGGTCGGTCTGGCCCTCGGAACCGTGATGGCCTTCACCGCCGAGCCGCTGCACGTCGCCCTTTCGAAACGACTGCGCACCAAGAACTCACTCGCCGCCGCCCTCACCACGCTCCTCGGCGGTCTCCTCATGATCGGAGGTGGAGTCGGCGCGATGGTCGTGGTCGCTCGCGAGCTCGTATCGGCGCTCGTGCTCGTCGAACGTGAGATCGCGACTGGCACCCTGCCGTCATCGGTGCCGGCGCACATGCTGGCTTCGCTCGGCGCACGGCGCGAAACAGTGATCGCACGTGTGCAGGAGGCGCTCGGCCGGCTCACCAATGTCGTCGCCCACACCGCGGGCCTGGTGGTGCAGACGTCCGCGGGCGCGCTTCTGACGCTCGTCGTGGCCCTGTGGACCATGTACTACGTCCTGGTCCAGGGACGTACGATTGCGCGCCACCTGGAGCGGCTGCTGCCGCTCGACCCACGACATACGCGAGCGCTCATCGACGAGTTTCGCAACGTCGGCCGTGGGGCCTTCGTGGGGACCCTGGCCGGGGCCGTCATCCAGGGCACCATGGCCGGAATGGGGTTCGCGATCTTCGGCATTCCGCAGCCGATCACCTGGGGAGTCATTCTTGCAGTGAGCTCGTTCATTCCTGTCATCGGGGGATCCATCGTCTGGGTGCCAGCGGCCCTCTGGCTACTATCCACCGGGCACGCTGCGCGAGCCTTTTTGCTTACCGCCTGGAGCTTGCTTTTCGTGATGGCGCTCAACGACTACCTGATCAAGCCGCGCCTCGTGGGCCGCGGCCAAGCCACGAGCCCATTTTTGATGTTTGTCGCGCTGCTCGGCGGCATCTCGGTATTCGGCGTGGTCGGGGTCATCATCGGCCCGATTATCGTGTCGCTCTTCGTGGCAAGCGCTCACATCTACGAGCGCGAAAGCGAGAGCAATCCCGACTGAAGCTCAAGCCTCGAGCACGACGCCGCGCTTGCCCTGGCGTTCTCCGGCGACCGACGCGAGCCCGGACGTCGCGAACAGTTTGGCGAACAGACGTGCGTGGCGACGTGCTCGCCGTCTCCCGTGAGGACCTTGACGTGGACGCCTTGCTTGCGCGGCGCGAGCAGAGTATTGGCTGCGTCCGGCCCAGCGCTTCGTATGTACCGACGATGCGCGCTCGCGCGGCTGCGTCGAGTGGAATGCTCTGGCTCTGGCCGACTTCGTACGCCGTCGAAATGGCCAGCACGCTCTCCGGTGCTCCCTTGGTCACGAGCAGGGCTTGCTCCTCCGCCGTTCTGCGCACCACAACGCTGAGGCGCCGACGTTCGAAGTCGAGGGTTCTCGCCGCAGCACCTGTGTGAAGAGGGTGTCCGCCTGGCGCGCGACCGGTTCGTTCGGGCCTTGCAAGTAACAAAACGAGCGTGCCGAGGGGCTGCGGGCTCGACGTTCGGCGGAGAACGAGCCACCAAACGCCGCCTGGGCAAAAGTACGTCGCCACTTGGAGCCCTGCGGCGAGAAGAAGCCATGCGGGCTGCGCACGCCTGACCATTTCAGCGAAGCGGCGTGCTTCGCCGAAATGGGAGACGACCGCGATGACCGCGCCAAGGGAAAGCAGGCCGAGGACCACCCTGGTGGTGTGCAGCCACGGCGGCGTTTGGCGGCCACCGAGCCCGATGTCCGCGGCCTGGACGCAAGGCGCCTCTACCGCGCCCGACGGCATGCCGTCCCGCAATGCAAGCCCGAGGCCCTCGGGTCGCTGGCATGGGCGTCTTATGGGGTCTTCATGCGTGTGACGGGGAGCCACCCGCCATCGGGTGGCGGCCGGAGGTCGCCAGGCGATGGAGTCGGACGCCGAGGGCCGTCAGCAGAGCTCCGAAAACCATCGCGTAGAGGGCGATGACCGTCACGACCGCCAACGCGCCGGCGCGCGGAAACAGCAGCATGAGCACGCCGAACGCGATCGAAAGCACACCGCTCAGTGCCAGCAGCCACTCGCCCCTGATCACGCGGCGAAGCTCGACGGCCGCGACGATCTCGGCGATGCCCGTGAATACCGCCCAGAGCGCGATGAGCACCAGCAATGCGAACGCCGTCATCCCGGGCCAGATGAACGTGACCACCCCGGCAGCAACGCTCAGGAATCCTTCGAAAAGCAGCCACCCCCAGCGCCGACCTTCCGCGCCGGCGCCAGCCGCGAGCATCACGCCGAACACCCCATCCGCCAGGGCGTAGGCGCCCCACAGCAGGACGAGGGCAAGCAGGCTGATCCCTGGCCAGAGGATAGCCAGCACTCCGAACAGGATCGCTGCGATACCCCGAACGACGAGCATCCACCATCGCGCCGCGAGGGCGTTCAAATCAAAACCGACAATCATGGCTGATCTCCTTCTTGTCCGGTCATGCTGGGCCGGGTCTCACGCGCCGTGGCTTGCACCGCAAGTGCCGGCTGCGATGAGGTCTCCGGGGCCCATGACGCCGGGCCATGCGAACCTGCGGAAACCGCGCGTCGGCCTGGACGTTATCGCTCGGGATTGGAGTCGAGCGGCGCGGCCAACCGCACTGGCGGCCGCGTCAACGACCACCCTATTCAAGGAAACCGAAGCTGCGGTGACACGCACGTTATGCGCGGACTCGGCAGATCCTACGCCGTCGAGCGCCTTCCGATCCGCGACAAGCCAAAAGAAGGCGACCCCGTAGGCCCGCTTGCTGCAAGTCACGCCGGCCCCGTGCCCCCGCGCGGGTGCGCAGCGCCTGCCGTGGCTGCGGGCAACTCGAAAGGAGAAGGAACATGGACAAGGAGATCGTGATTGTCGTTCCGAACGAAACAGCCGCATACGAGGTCGTCAAGGCGCTCAAAGGGCTCGACGACGAGGGCTCTATTGAGCTGTACGCATCGACCGTCGTGGTGAAGTCGCCGGACGGAACGCTCACCGTCAAGGACGCGCATGGTCTGCGGCCACCGTGGGCGGCCGCCGTGGGAATGGCGACGGGTGCGCTGATTGGGTTGCTCGCAGGACCCGTGGGGGTGGCGGCAGGCGCGGCCGTCGGCGGGGCGGCCGGGCTCGGCGGGGACCTCACCTATTCCGGCTTCGCCGGTGAGTTCGTCTACGGCGTCGCGGCCAAGCTGCAACCCGGAAGCTATGCGGTTTTCGCCAGTGTCTGGGAGGACTGGACCGTTCCCATCGACACCGCGGCGGCGCCTTATGGAGGCGTGGTGTTCCGCCAGGCGACCGACGACGTCGTCACCGCGCAGATCAAGGCCGATTGGCAGGCCACCAAAGACGATGCGGCTCACCTCGAAGCCGAGATTACGAAAGCCGCGGGTGACACGAAGACCAAGCTCCAAGCGAAGCGCGACGAGCTGCGCAAAAAGGAGGCGGCGCAGCGCGAGAGGCTCCTGAAGCGCGTGCAGCGGCTCCAGGAGAGCTGGGACGCCAAGATCGCGAGCGCCAAGTCGAAAGCCGAGGCGGGCAAGGCCGAGGCAAAAGCGCGCCACGAGCACCACGCGCAGAAGCTCTCGCGATTCGCGGCCACGCAGAAACAGGCGTTCCACGACCTCCTCGTGTGACGTCGGACGGACGTAGAACGCGTGGGCCGGAGCCATGCTGCCCCTTCGTGACCACCTGCCCACGCGGACCGTTCCCGTTGTCAACTACGCGCTCATCGCGGCCAACGTGCTCGTGTTCGGCCTGGAGGTCGAGTTCGCCGACATGGCGAAGCCGTCGAACGCTGGGCGCTGGTGCCGGCGCAGCTCGTTGCGCATCCAGCCAACGTCGATGACGCGCTCGGCCACGCGCGCTCTATTTTCCATGCGGCCTTGCCGCCGCCCTCGTCCAGGTGGCGGTGAGCCCGCAAGCGACGGTGCCGTGGGTGCGTCGGGACCTATCACGGGGGCGCTCGCCGCGTACGGCGCCCTCTATCCGCGCGCGCCCACGCATTCGTCGCGCACGTCGGGGGGTTCCTGGCGGGACTGGCATTGCTCCCGCTGCTTCGCACGCAGGAGCCAGTCGAGCAGATCGCTGGGAGCGCTGGCTCAGGCCCCGTCGCGTTGACTGAAAATTCGTGTCCACAACGCTTTCGAAATCCTGGCGACCACGGCGTTGATCGACGGAGTCACTCGAGACTAACGCCGCACGCGACGACGGTTACGAGGACCACCTTGCGCGCGCGCCGTCGTGCGGGATTGGGTGACGTCGCTCACCATGTCCGGCGGCGCGTGAAGAATGTCTTCAGCTCGTCCGAACGGTGATCTGTCTCGGCTTCGCCTTCTCGACTTTGGGCAGCTCCAGCCGAAGCACGCCGTCGGCGAGCTTGGCGTCGATGCCGGACTGGTTGATCGTCTCCGAAAGCGTGAACTGCCGGACGAACGCGCCCGATCGGTACTCTCTGACTACGTCCGATTCGCCGGGACTCTCGGGCGGGGTAACCCGCCCGGTGAGGGTCAGCACGCTCTCGCGTAGATCGATTTGAAGGTCCTGTGCCTTCACTCCAGGCATGTCAGCAAGCACCGTAATCGAGTTGTCGTTCTCGAAGATGTCCACAGCCGGTGAGTAGACCGGGCCGGGCCTCGTCTGTTCCGCGACGGCGGGCGCGGCCGCCTTCTCGGCCTTCTGGATCTCTGTTCTGGCTGCGTTGCCCATGGCGGTTGCCTCCTGCTTGTCGGGCGGATTCATGTACGCACCTTGATCTGCCGCGGCTTCGTTTCCTCGGCCTTCGGCAGCGTGAGAGTGAGAATGCCGTCGGCGTAGTGCGCGTCGACCTTGTCCGAATCGATCTCGGTCGGTAGCGTCACCGTGCGGTTGAAGGACCCTTCCGCGCGCTCCTTGCGGTGGTAGCTCACGCGGTCGTGCTCACGCGGGATCTCTCGATTGCCCGCGAGCGACAGCCGGTTGCGAATTGCGGAGATGGAAAGTTCGCTGGGCTTGATGCCGGGAACCTCCGCGCGCACGTAGAAGTTGTCGTTGTCCTGGGTGACGTTCATGGGGGGAAAGACCCCAGCGCCCACCTGACCAAACGTATCGCCAGCCACCGAATCGAGCAGGCGCTGCATCTCGCGCCGCACGCTGTCGAAGTCTGCAAAGGGGCTGTCGAACGTCGGCCGAGAGGGCCAAACCCGTCGCACGAGCATGGTAGACCTCCTGTGGCAAATGCCCGAATGGACACCGCTTTTTTGGCTAGGACTTCAGCGAGAGGGAACATAATCACAAGCGCTTTCCCGTCAAGGGTGCCACCGTGGTGCCAGGGCACGGAGAAGAGATACGGAAAGGCGTATCGCGTCGGCGCGCCGGCCGATCAATGCGCACCGCGCGGACCTTCAACAGCGCCGTACCGAGAACCGACCCCGAGGTCCTGACATTCGACGACCGGCAAGGGAGCGTGATGGCCGCGTATTCATCGCGTGACCTACAGTCTGTGGGACAAAACTGTGACGTACCCCCCTTGACCGTCGAACCGGTGTGATTTACGCAGCTGCGGATTCACCCGTTCAACCCCCGCTCGCGCGGTGGTTCTCCCTCCGTGTCCCGGCACGGGTTGCACGTCTCCTCGCGGGGTTCGTGTCGCGCCGCGAACTCGCACTGGCTTCCCGAGTCCTCCCTGGTGAACGATGAAGAAAGCCAACAGTGGTGCTGGCTCCGTCGCACTGTCAGGCGCCAAGCGCCTGATCGCGTTGGCCACGCTGGTCGCCTGCGGACGATCGTCCTGTTCTGCCGAACACCATCGAGAAGCCGTTGCCACCTTTACGTGTCAGCGCAAGCCCATCACGCTGGAAAAAGGACAAGAGTTTGACACCTACGGGGCTCGACTCTGCGAACGCCACCCAATGGACCAGAGCTACTATGGCCCAACCTTCACCACACCAATGGCTTACTGTTTTACGGCGTCGAAGGTGGTTGAATCGGGCGATCACAGGCATCATGCGGGGCTCGCCTGGAGCACGGCTACCGAAGAACGGTGCTCGCCGACGCCAGCAGAATGTGCGGGCGATCACGACTGGCTCGGCAAGCGCGCCATGGGCCCCCCTCCC
This sequence comes from Polyangiaceae bacterium, assembly GCA_035622655.1. Classification (GTDB taxonomy): domain Bacteria; phylum Myxococcota_A; class Polyangia; order Polyangiales; family Polyangiaceae; genus Palsa-1150. The sequence goes on along the minus strand of DASPUY010000099.1, from coordinate 33,953 downwards.
GTCAAGACGGCCTGCCACGAAGAGGTACTGAGCGACGGGCCGTAACAACTCGCCGATAGGCGTTGGGACGCGAGACTCACTGCAATACGACGACCGGCATGGCAAGAGAGAGCATTTTGCCCTGCCGCTGGAGTCGAACATTCACGGTGTCACCCGCGTGGTGCTGGTCGAGGAGATTGTACAGGTCGTCAAAGTCCTGGACCTTTTGATCGTCAATGCCGTTGATCACGTCACCGAGGAGCAGCCCACCCGATGTCTGCCTGATCCCGCGCATCCCAGCCCGCTCTGCGGCCCCGCCCGGCGGGACCGCCAAGACCGCCACGCCGCGTATGCCAAACCGCCGTTCGAGCCTCCCGAGCGGGTCGATTTGAATGTCGAGCCCGAGTTGCTCGGCGTGCCCCTTGGCGATGATCTGCGGCACGATGCGCCCAAGGGTGGTTGCGGGCACGGCAAACCCGATGCCGGCATAGGTTCCACTCTTGCTGAAGATCATCGTGTTCATCCCGATGAGGTTCCCCGAGGAATCGAGGAGCGGACCGCCGCTGTTGCCCGGGTTGATGGCCGCGTCCGTCTGAATCATGTCCCGAATCGTGACACCTCCGATCCCTTGGACCTGCCGTCCAAGGGCACTGATCACGCCAGTGGTGAGTGTGTGATCGAGGCCGAATGGGTTTCCGATTGCAATCGTCTTCTGCCCGACATCGAGGTTCGCGTGCTGGCCGACGATGACGGGTCTGAGAAGCTCCCGTGGAATGTCCACCTTGAGCACAGCGATGTCCTTGCGGGGCTCGACGCCGACCAGCCGGGCATCGAACGTCTTTTGATCCTGAAACGTGACTCGGAGTGCGCGAGCTCCCTGCACAACAATGGTAGTTTGTGACAACGTGTCCGTTTTCATCCCAAACGAAACCTGAGCCGCTTCCTGCGGGGATCTCTTGTTCGTCTCCGAGAAAGTCGACAACAATGCGCGTCTGGGTCACGAAGACAGTGCTCGGCGCCGCGGCTCGAAAGACAGAAATCGTGTTCCGCTCATCCTCGGTGCGGGCGCTGGAACTGAGCATCGGAGACGGCGGCGGCATCGGGGCCGCCGGGCGCGTTTCGGTGCTCGACGCAGGCGACGGCGGTGGTGACGTCGATCGGCAGGTGAGGACGGTCAAGATTCCCAAAAGTGTCGAGACGATGAGGCGGTTGGAACGGATGATGCGCCCTAGCATCGCGCCCTCGGTCAGGATTGCGTCTTCATCGCATCGAAGAGGTTCGAGCCCGCGACGCGCAGCGAAGGAGGATCATTCCCGGCATCCTTATTCACGGGCGTGATCCTTTTCAGGGCGGGAACCGTGCCGTCCACGCGGCGACCAGCCGGGGGATCGGACCACGAGCGCGTGCGGGTGGCCGGTGTGGAGCGAATTGGACTGGTCGCGCGGCAGACTCAGCCGTCGTGGCGACGATCGCCCACGCATTTCATCGCGGCGGACACCGTGCCTACGAGAAGGACCTTCACGCAGCCGAAAATCTTCATTGAGATCAGAGCCGCAGGATGTGCGACAGAAAATGGTCGAGGACCTCTTGACCTTCGATCGGGCGTGATTAAAGGCATTTTCGGGTTCACGGCGTTCGACCCCGCTCGCGCGGCGGTTCTCCCTCCGTGTTCGGGCTGGGTCGCACGTCCCATTCTCGGGGCTCGTGTTGCGCCGCGGACTCGCAGACGAACCATAACGACCGGCTCTTCGAGTCCTCCCTATCGACACGAGGAGCCGCAAAAGGGAGGACTCCATGCTGGACCCGAATGAGCTGTGGCTGCTGGAAGAGGGACTGCCGGTCGACGAGCCGGTGGAAGTGCTGCTGACGATGCCGGAGATCCGCCAGTTGGTCGATCCCGATCGCGATGACGAACAGCTCGGGCTGCGCTCGATTGTGGAGCAGCCCGAGGCGCTGTCGAAGGCGTGGCGGCAAACCACGCGCGCCGCACCGCACCCGCGCACTTCGAAGAGCGTGAAGCGGCGCGTCGACGTGCTTCGAGCCGCGTAAGGCCAAGGAGGGTGCCATGGGTATCTACGCTCCCTCCAAGGAAACCTTTCGATCGCTTCTTCAGGTCTCGCGGTGCAGCATCGCCAACCCGCTGTGGTTTGCTTCGCCGGTCGATGCCCGAGAGGACGACGACTTCGTCACCATCGTCTTTCACGTTCCTGTCAAAAGTCATGGACGGGTGCGCGTCCAGGCGAGCGACCAGAGCGTGACGGTGTTGGGGCGTTCACGGGCGATGCGCCTTTGCGCCCTCCCGAACGAGATCGATAAGAATGCAATCGAGGTTTCCCGCGCAGAGGACCTACTGAATGTTCGCATTCCCAAGAAGCGCGCGGCGATGTTCTCGAAGGGTATGTCCTCGGTCACACCTTCCACATGAAGCAAACCCTTGACTTGATGCACGTGAATCCTTACGTGGCTTTTCCCAAAACCATCCAACCCAAGGAGGTGTTCCATGTTAACGGCGTGGGATGCCGTTTCGACGCTGGATCGCATGTTCGACGACGTCATGGGGTCCGCGTTCGGTACGGCGACGAATCCGCAAGCGTTCGATCCTTCCATCGACGTGCGATCGAACGATAGCGAGGTGGTCTTCATTTGCGATGTCCCTGGTGTGAAGCAGGAGGACCTGGAGGTGACGTTGGAAAAGCGCGTCCTGACGCTCAAAGGGACACGGAGCTTCGAGAGCAGGCAGGACGAGCAGGTGGTGCTCGGGCGCGCGTACGGTTCGTTCAAGCGTGCATTCACGCTGCCGGACTCCGTTGACGACGCCAATCTGGACGCGCATCTCGCGGATGGCGTGCTCACCATCCGAATTCCGAAGCACGCCCAAGCGAAGCCGCGGAAAATCCAGATCGGAACCGGGTCGAGTGCCAAGCAGCTCAAGGAGTAGCGCTATGCAGAGGAACGAGACTCGGGTGGTCGGAGCCGACCGACCGCAACGTTCGCTCGAATATCTCCGCAAGCGGTCGCAGCACCGCGTTTGGCGGAACTCGGCTCGCGTGGCTCTGCGACGTGGGCAATCGGGAGAGCTCCTCAATCAGCCAACCGGCCACAACGCCAACGGCAAGCGTGTCTGAGCCTCGGCTCTCCCGTTGCGCACGGGTCCGCACAGTGAATCGCATGTGATCTTGCACGGCCCGTGCGCTTCAGAGGGCGGGACCCGCCGTGGGTGCCGCCCTTATTTTTAGCCGGGTACTGACGCTCGAAGTGGTCCGCCAAGTCTAGAAAGCGAGGCGTCGGGCGCGGCCATGCTTCGGTGGGGAGCCGATTGTGGATTCGGACCGACCGCGAGATCCAGCTATGGGCTTTGAAGTGCGCTTCGACGTTCTCACCCGACCCGTCGCGCGCTCGCGCGGAGGATTGCCATGAACCCGATCCGACGGTCCACTGTCGCTAGCTATCGTGCTCTATCGACGACGTTGGCGATGCTGGCATTGTCTGCCTGTGCGCGACCCGTACCGCCTGCGCCCCCGGCGCCGCCGGCAAACGACTGCGGCGGCGAATGCCTGATCGACGACATCGCAGACGGCAACAACCAGATCGTCGTCCAGGACGGCCGAAAGGGATACTGGTACACGTTTGTCGACAAGGTCGGCACGACGATCTCGCCGCCCGCAGGACACAAATTCATTCAGTCGCCCGGCGGCGCCAATGGCCTGCAGTATGCGGCCCGGATGCTGGGCAAGGTGTCGTCGTCCGGCGATCCTCAGTATGCAGGGATGGGATTCAGTTTCACGAACCCGAAAGAGCCATACGACGCGTCGAAGTACAGCGGAGTGTCTTTCTACGCGAAGGTCGGTGCGGGGTCACTGACGAGCGTCCGGCTCAAGATTCCCGACGTCAACACCGATCCGGATGGCAAGGTCTGCACGGAGTGCTTCAACGATTTCGGTGCCGATCTTGAGCTGACGGATCAATGGAAAAAGTTCACGATCCCGTTTGCGCAGATGAGTCAGATGGAAGGCTGGGGATCGCCTCAGAAGGACCACATCGACAAGACCAAGCTCTATGGCATGCAGTGGCAAGTCAACAAGCCTGGTGCTTCGTACGATGTCTGGGTGTCGGACATTCGCTTTACGCGCTGAAGGGGTGGCGTGAGATCCGCCCGGGAGGCTGACTGAAATGGTGTCGCGCAATTACTACCTCGTGCTCGGCGTCGCCTCGAACGAGAGTGGTGAGGGCATCCGTTCGGCGTATCGCGACCTTGCCAAGCAGCTCCACCCCGACCACGTCGGTCCTGCCGGCGCGGCCGCCTTCAGGGAGATCACGGAGGCGTATGACGTTCTTCGCGATCCGTCCCGGCGGCGCGACTACGACGACTCGTTGCGGACGCACCGAACCGAACGACGGGTCTCGGTGCGACGGGACTTGGCCGAGGTCCGTCCATCCGAGGAGGCCCTGTCCTGCCGGTTCGCGCGCAACTTTACCGGGATCGGCGTTCCAAAGGGTGAGCGCGTCGAGGCACTGGACGTGGAGATCGCGATCTCGAAAGAGGAGGCGGAAAGGGGCACGCGGGTTTGCTTGGGGGTGCCGGTCTTCGCCCCGTGCGGCGCGTGTCGAGGCCGCGGATGTGACGACTGCGGCTGGCAGGGGGGCACGGAAGGCGAGCGGCCTGTCGCGATCGACCTACCGCCAATGACGGGCCGCGGAACGACCTTCGTGATGCCACTCAAGGGGCTCGGCATACACAACTTCTACGTTCGCGTGCGGGTGCGGGTCGACCAGACGGTAGAGCCGACGCCAAGAGCAACGAGGACCGATGTGCAACTGCGACCGCTGCGTTAGTAGTGGAACCGCGTCCGCGAGCGATGATGGCCCCCGATGCGTCGAGTGCAACGCGATCGCGCCGCGAACGCGGACCGTGCACACCCTGATCGGGGCCTCCCGCGGCTGGCGCGTCATTCAAACGCACAACCGCGGGACTGATTGGCGGATCGGCCCTTTCGCAACGTCGACCGGCCAGTTCCGCCGCGAAGGCGGCGCCACGAAAGAATTCAAAAAGCGCAACTCCACCAGCGCGAGGGCTCCTGTTAGGGATTCCCGTCGACCCGAGCATTCAGTCCGGTCGCGAAGTGCTCCTCGGCCCTCACGCCAGGTTGGCGGCCTCGGGTGTGTGCCTAGAGTCATGCGTTGCTCGGACTTCTTTGTGCGTGTCCGGGCCTTCGGCGACGAAAGAACCGCCAATGGCCGCCGGCAATCGAGGCCGTGACAGAGCGACAAGAGCGTCAGCTGGGACCCTTTACGCGTATCGCTGAGGCCGCGTAGATTCAGCGCCGCAAGGGATGGCGCGTACTCTTGTGCGGCGGCTGGTCGGGGACGTGCGCCTGGTCGTCCGCGGCGCTTCATTGCCGGCCACCGGCGTGTTCGACACGCACATGGCGGAAGCGGTCGCGATGTCCGAGCGGACTCGGGCGGTTCTCGTAGCCATTGTGGGAGATGGCGCGGACTGTCCAAGGGACGCATGAGGATTGCCAAAGGACCGGTACAGCGGATCGAAAAGGCGGTGAGCCAGACCGCGGAACCGCTTGAGGCCCCGATGTTCTCACCGCCGCTGCTGCGGCGAATCTCCGCGCTTGAAGCGCTGCAGTTCGAAGTTGTCGAGAACGAGGGCCAAAGACCTGCACACGCCGCGCGCAAACGCCACACCCCTCGATCGACGCGACAGAGCATTGAGGCGCAGAGGCCGAGCGCAGACAAAAGACGATCGACGAGCGAAGGCAGATGAGCACTCACCTCTGCCTGACGCTGAAGGGTGTGATAGCTCGAGGAAAACAAAGGTTCGACGCTAGCAATCTGCGGAAGGGCGATCACGGCCCCCAGACGCTTCGAGCGACGCGACAGTCGACGACTAGGCTCCCGGCCGCGGCGCTGCAGTCGCCCGGCCGTCCTCGCAGTGAACGCAGACCGGGAAGCCGCCTCAGTTTCCCTGCCGCCTTGGCACCTCAACCCGCGGCGGATACGGCGATGCCTCCTCGATCCCCTCCGGGGCGACCAGCTCGATGTTCTCGTAGATCTCGGCCAACGAGATCAGCGCATCGACCGACGCGAGCCGTAGCTCGGCGTCGCGACCGCGCGCCACCGAAAGGCGCCAGGTTCCGTCAGCTTCGCGCAGGTACACGTCCACGGCGAAGCGATCCGTCGAGACCAGGACGTACTCACGCAGCGTATCGATGCGACGATAGTGGTCTGCCGCGCTTTGGTTCCTCCCGTTTGCGGCGATCTACACGAACATCGACGCCGAGCCGACCGACGATCGGCAGCCGTCGTCCGCTCCGGGGGATGGGAGGCGATGAAGCCTCAGGGGCCATCCTCGAACAACTCGGAACTGCGCGGGCTTGGAAGACGAGCAGCGTCGCCTAACCGGCGAACGTGCGCGTGAGCTTCGCGACCGCCGCGGGCAGACCGCGTATGCGCATCGCGACTCCGAGCTCGCCGTACTCCTCGGAGACGACCCGGGCGCTGTCATAGACCTCGCCGACAAGCGATTGCTTGGCGTAAGGCACGAGCAGATTGCCCTCGACCATGCGCGCCTCGAAGAACGCCAGGAGGGTCTTCCGGAGATCGGCAACGTCGTCGGGAGAGTGGGCCGAGAGGAGCACGACGCCCTCGGACACGGCGCTCATCTTGTATCTTCGGAGTAGGCATTCTTTCGCGGCGGCGTCGAGCCGGTCGGCCTTGTTCAGGACGACGAGGCTCGGGACGTCGTCGGCCCCGATCTCGCGGAGGACGTCGCGCGTCACCCCGAGCTGGACTTCGTGCATCGGGTCCGACGCGTCGACGACGTAGAGAAGGAGCGACGCCTCGACCGCCTCGGACAGCGTCGACCGGAACGACGCCACGAGATCGTGGGGCAGCTTCCGGATGAACCCCACTGTGTCCGAGATGAGAATGCGGGGCTTGGTCTCGGGCTGCAGAGCACGCACCGTCGTGTCGAGCGTCGCGAAGAGCTTATCCTCGACGAGCACATCGCTGCCCGTCAGAGCCCGCATCAGCGACGACTTGCCGGCGTTCGTATAACCGACGAGGGCCACGCGAAGCTTGCCGTGACGGGCATCGCGGCGGTTCTGCTGCTCCTTCTGGAGGGCGACGAGGTGTTCGCGGAGCTCGGCGATCCGGTCGCGGATCTTGCGCCGGTCGAGCTCGAGGGCGGCTTCGCCGGCCCCTTTGCCGCGCTGCCGCTCCTTGCCGCCCGGGGACTCGCGCATGCGGGGCGCGACGTAGTTGAGGCGCGCGATCTCAACCTGGAGGCGGGCTTCGCGGCTGCGAGCGTGGCGGTGGAAGATCTCGACGATGACGCCCGTACGGTCGAGGACCTCGGCCCCAGTGGCGCGCTCCAGATTTCTCGCCTGGCTCGGGGTGATCTCGTGGTCCACGACCACCAAGCCCGCCTTCTCGGCGGGCTCGGCCGTGCCGCCTTCGCGGTCGCGCGCGTCGTCGCTTTCTTCGTCGTGTCCTCGGTCCCCCAGCGCGGGGCCCTTGCCGGGAGAAGGCTCCCATCCGTCCTTGGCGCGCGCCTTGGTCTTGACCTCGCGCGCGCCCGTCGGGACGATTCCGGTGCCGCCCGTCAGTGCGGCGAGCGCCTTGAGCTTGCCCTCGCCGAGGACGGCGGCGGCGGCAACGGCATCGCGACGCTGCGTGAGGGTCGCCGCGACGTCGTAGCCGAGTGTGTGGACTAGGCGCCCCAGCTCGGCGAGGCCGGACGCGTGTTCGGCGTCCGTGACGTTCGGAAGCTGGACGCCGATGAGGACGGCGCGCGGGCGCGGGGAGGCGGACATCCGATCCCAGTTTCGTAGCATGACGAGGCGCGGCTCCGGACCACCGAGCCGCTGAAGTCCGCTCCCCCCGACGGTTTCTGGCTGCAGGCGGTCTGCGTTCGTCCTACCGGTCGCTCGGCCGACGAGATGCGTCGAGGTGGGACGACGGTGGTGAGGCGGGTCAGCCGTCGCGCCTCCAGCTCCTTCAGCAGCTGACGAGCGCGGTCTTCGTCGGATTGGCGCCTATCTCCTGATTCGTCGAGTAATCCGACAAATCCGGTTCGGCTCCGGTCCTCCGCCCCCGCACGCGGCGGCGATGAGCGCCGCCATCGAGGCTCCGAGACCAAGTCTGTTCATCCGGATCGTTCGCACGGGCTCGACCCCCGTTTCGAACATAGCTGAGCAAGACGGATACCCAAGCCTGCCTTCGTCGTTCGAGCGTCTTGCACGCAAGCAGCAAATTGCACGGTAACCAGCAGATCGCTCCGCCCCGAACGGGGCGCCGTGTTTGCTCCGCTTGGCGCGGTCGCCTTCGAAGTTCACCGGAATGTCGCCGTGGACTCGACCAATGACTATGGACGGCGAGCGGTCGTTGGCACTACGCGAGACCCCGGAGGCGGCGCGAACTGCCGCCCACAGACGGGAATTCCCCGGGGAGAAATGCCCATGAGACTTACTTTGTTCATTTCGAGGCATTCGCCTCGAACGTGGTCAATCACGTTCGGCACGATCGCGAGCCTGTGCGCCGCCGCGATCGGGTGTTCTTCTGCTTCCAGTTCACCCGGCGAGACGGCGTGCGTGTCGACGTCCGACGCCGCAGCCGTCGACGCCACGGTGGCGTTGTCGACGATGTCCGACGGGGCCTCGGTCGACGCAGCGTCGGACGGGAACACGCTAAGTGGTATTCCCTCGGCTCAACAAATCACTTTTACGACCCTGTACAAATCGCCTCTTGCGCTCGAAGGGTTGACGGGTGACAGCGCTGGAAATCTCTATGTCGCCGGGCGTGGAGGGACTCCGACGTGCCCCGTATGGCGCATCGCGACGCCGTCGGGAATGGCGACGCTCGTCGGCAACATCCCGTCACCGTGCACGCCGTTCGGCCTCACGTTCAACTCGGCGGGGGCGCTGTTCATCGCGGACACCGACACCATCTGGACGCTGACTCCCAACGCCCAAACGCCGCCCACGGCGACGGCATTCGCCACGGGAGTGCCCGGAGCCAACGGCATCGCCTTCGACAAGGCCGGCAACCTCTGGGTATCGGACGGCGTCACGGACCAGGGGCGCGTGTGGAAGGTCACGTCGGACGGGACGGTCACCGAGGCATTTCGCATCCAGACGCTGGCGAACGAAGTGAATCTGGTCGCTCTGGAGGATGCCGGACCCGAGGCCGGAGTGGGCGGAGTCGGTCGCGATCCGCGGGCTCTTCCGCCCGGGTCGCTGACGATCACGCCGAGCACGCGGACTGCGGCCGACACGAACGGTTCGGTGGCGCTCGTGGCCAACGGAATTCTGTTTCGACCGGATGGAACCATGCTCGTGGCCGATACCGGGCGCGGAGCCATCTGGAGGGTCACGCTGGACAGTCAGGGGAACGTACAGAGCCCCATGGGCTGCGACACGACGTTCTTGCCGGACACGCTGTGTCTCCAGGACATCCTCGTCGAGCACCCGATCCTCGAAGGTCTGGACGGATTCGTCCTCGACACGGCAGGCAACATCTGGGGGCTGGCGAACGAACGAAACGCGATTGTCGTCGTGACCCCGAGCGGCGGCGTACAGGAAGTCTTCCGCAACGCTCCGGACCCCACGACGATGCTGCGCAACGGCGGGCCGCTGGAGTTTCCGACGAGCCCCATCTTTTTGGGGCAGCAGCTCTGCATCACGCACTTCGATGTGAGCCGGCGCGACAACTTCCCGAACACCGGCGGCGAGGTTGGGCCCGAGGACGGAGGTGCGGGCGTGGCGAAGGTGTCCTGCCTGGACCAGGCCCTGCCCTATCCGGGGCTTCCGCTTCCGGTCCAATAGCCTCCTGGGCGATGAGGGATCGTTCAGGAGTCGGCGCGAGGCCGATCGGGCTCGGGCAACGCAGGCATGTACATCGCCGCGAGGTTGACCACCGTGTCCGCGTTTCGACGGTCGGCGGCGTGCATGATGAGAAACAAGTCGATGAACCACCAGAGCCCGAACCCGGCGAAGGACAGCGCCTTGGCGAGGCCGAGGCCGACCTGGCCGAGGTAAAAGCGATCGAGACCCCACCACCCGAGAAAGAAGCTCAGCAAAAATGCGATGGCTCGGTCCTTCCTTTGGGCCTGATAGGCCATCATGAACTCGGCCCGCCGCGCGTCGGGAAGGTGCTGCGCCTGCTGGTAGAGCATGAGCTGCGCATAATCCGACATGGCCCAAATGACAGCACACGGATGCCGGATGACAAGCGCGCTCCGGCCGCTCCCCGGAGCGAGGCGCTCACACCGCTGTTTCGTCCCCCCGGCCGGTGCGCTAGTGACACGGGGACTATGGTTGCTCAGGAGACGCTCCGGGCCGCGCTGCCCCACTGCTTGTCGCAAACGGACTTCGCTCAGCTCGGACAGAAATACGAAGGCAAGGTTCGCGACAACTACACGAACGAAGGGCGACGTTTCATCGTCGTGACCGATCGCATCAGCGCGTTCGACCGTGTCCTTGGCACCGTTCCCTTCAAGGGCCAGGTGCTGAACCGCCTTGCGGCGTGGTGGTTCGATAGGACGAAGACCGTCGCCGCCAATCACGTGATCCGCGTCCCGGACGCGAACGTGCTCGAGTGCGTCGAGTGCACGCCGATTCTCGTGGAGATGGTGGTCCGGGCGTACGCCACGGGAACGACGTCGACGAGCCTGTGGACGCATTACGAGCGTGGGGCGCGGGTCTTCTGCGGGCACCGGCTACCCGAGGGCCTGAAGAAACATCAACGACTCCCCGAGCCCATCCTGACGCCGACCACGAAGGCGCCCAAGGGCGAGCACGACGTATCGGGGTCGCGGGACGAGATCCTCGCGACGGGACTCGTCAGCGCAAAAGACTTCGACGAAGCCGCGGAGGTCGCGATGAAGCTCTTCGCGGCGGGTCAGCGCCTGTGCGCCGAGCGGGGGCTTATTCTCGTCGACACGAAGTACGAATTCGGGCGCGCAGCCGACGGGACGCTGAAGGTGATCGACGAGATCCACACGCCCGATTCGTCGCGCTTCTGGATGGCCGCGACGTACGACGAACGGATGCGAGCGGGGCAGGATCCGGACCCGCTCGACAAGGACTTCGTCCGTCGCTGGTTCGCGGCGCGCGGGTACCGCGGTGACGGCGAGGCTCCGGCCATGACCGACGACGTGCGCATCGGCGCCGCCGAGCGGTACATCGCGGCGTACGAGCAGATCGTGGGCGAGCCGTTCGTTCCGGATTTGCGCCCGCCGCTGCCCCGCATCCGACAGAACCTCGGCCTCGAGGCGGTGAAATGAAAGCGACCATCGTCGTGAGGCTGAAGCCCGAGGTGCTCGACCCCCAAGGCGACGCCGTGCGCAGGGCGCTCGGCCGCCTGGGATTCGAGGGCGTGAAGGACGTTCGGGTCGGCAAGCTCATCGAAATCGAGCTCGACGACACCAAGCCGGCCGCCGGAGACGTGGCCCAAAAGCTCCATCGCATGGCCGACGAGATGCTCGCCAATCCGGTCATCGAGGACTACGAGATCAAGACGCTCTGAGTCCGCGCCGCCCTGCTCCGCGCTCGCTTCGCTCGCCCCCCCCAAACGCGCTCCCGCGCGTTTGCTGGAGCGACGTTTTCCACCGCCCCCTCGCGGCCATCTCTCGGAACCCCGCTTTAGCTCTCGATGGGTGTGGGCATGAAGAGCAGGAAGAAGAGCGCCAGGGTGACGATGGCGATGGCGACGCGAACGGGGTTCAGCGGCGTCGCGCTCGTCGGCGGATGATCGAGCACGGTGCTCCCGTCGCGCAGCGTGCCCCACAGCCGCTCCATGCAGAGCAGCACGCCCAGCGCGGCGAACCACATCGCCCAGAGCGCGATGGAGCTGCGATCGTGCAGCTCCGATGCGACGACGAGAAGACCCAAAGTGGCGAACCCTCGCACCCTCGGCGTCAATCGATCCCCCGCCGGAGCTTGCGTCGCCCGCGACGTGACCGCCCCGATGATGGCGAGAGCCTCGAACCAGACGAGCCAGAAGATCGAGTTTCCGACGTGATGTCCGAGCCGCCAGGGTCCGAGTCCCGCTCGCAGATCGCGGGCGAGGAAGCTCGCCACGCTGACGAAAAAGAACACGAGCATCGACCGATGCACCCAGCGGGCGACACGATTTTGACGCGGCCCGAACAGGGCGAACGCGACGTGACCGCCGTCGAGCTGCCCGACGGGAAGCAGATTGATCATCGTGACGAACATTCCTACCCAGGCCGCGCTGGCGACGGGCGCGAGCAGGTCCATTCCATCCGGCGCCGACGGCGCAAAGCACCGGTCGAGCCAGCGGACGAGGAGCGATTCGCCGAGGGTGCCCCCGCCGCCGGCCGGCACGATCTGCGCGTGGGAGAGACCCCAGGCGTAGAGCGGCACGGCAAGCACCATCCCCGCGAGCGGACCGGCGGCTCCGATGTCGAGCAGCGCGGCACGGGTCGCAATGCGGGATCGCATGCGGATGACGGCCCCCATCGTTCCGAACGGCGACAGGATGGGAAACGGGATGAAGTAGGGGAGCGAAGCGTCCACCCGGTGAGTGCGAGCCGCGACGAAATGGCCAAACTCGTGGGCGAGCAGGATGGAAAGCAGCGCCGAGGTGAACTGACCGGCGTGGCGCAACGCCACGGGAGTCCGTATCCCGCCCCACACGCTCAATAGAAACGACGTCGCGAACACGCTGACGAGGGTCGCGAGAAACAGCCACGCGTTGGCGCGCCACGCGAGCGGCCGCCCGGACAGGCCCGGGAGCCACGGGGAGACCCCATCACCGGAGGGCATCGCGGAGTGCGGCGGCGAGCCGTTCGAATCGGACGTCAATCCTGGCATCGATGGTCCCCACGTCGGTGTGCAGCAAGAGATCCCCGCGCGCAAGGGCGGAAGCTTCCCGCACCTCGAGAGCGTCGGGATGGATGCCCGCCTCCGTCAGTTGCTCGCGCAGCGGGCTCGCGTCGAGGGGATGAGCTTCGATGACGGCACGACGCGCGCCTCGGGCCTCGGCAAGAACCGCATGCGCCAGCGACGTGATGCGCGCCGCATCCAGGTCGAGCGCCGCGCCCAGCAGCCGCTCGGCAAGCGCAACTGCGAGGGCGATCAGCTGGTCGCGTCCGCTCTCCAGCCGAGCCTGGTGTTCGTGGTGCCGGCGCACCCAGCGAGCGGCCTCCCGGGCGCGCGCCTCGGCTTCGGCCCGCCGGACGGCTTCGGCCGCGGCCTTCGCGGCGTCCTCGGCGGCCCGTGCGACGAGGGCTTCGGCTTCCGCGCGCGCCTGACGAACGATGCGCTCGGCCGTCTCCCGTCCTTCGATCTCTTCGCGCGTCACGCGCGCGCGTCGCTCGCGGCTCACGACCGACGAAAAAAGCGGCGAGCCGCGTACGGCCGCCTCCGCGGGCAGAATTCGCGCACGAGTCCTCACGTCAGCCTCAGCGATTCCAGGGCGGCGATGACGTCGGACAGACCGCCAGCAATGGCCCGGGCTCGCTGCTCTCGCGACGGCAGCTCCAGCGCGTCGAGAAGCGGTTGGGCCCCGGCCGACGCGGGACCCAGAGCGGCGGCGATGGTGCTGCGCGCCTCGCCCAGGAGGGCCGCCATTGCGACAAATGCCGGCTCCCAGCGCGCAGATTCGGACGATGCCCTGGCCACGGCGTTACTTGGGGCATAGCCCGGGTTGGACGACGCGTCGCCGCTGCGGAGCCGACGAGGGGCGCCTCATGGCCGCTCGAGGACCACGACGAGCGATTCCCCGCCGCCGATGCACAGGCTGGCAACACCGCGATTCGCCTTGCGATCCTTCATCGCGTGGACGAGCGTCGTGACGATCCGTGCGCCGGTGGCTCCGATCGGATGGCCCAGCGCGACCGCTCCGCCGCGCACGTTCACGCGCTCCAGATCGAGCCCACAGAGCTTGCTGACCGCCATCGTCACGACCGCGAACGCCTCGTTGATCTCGAAGAGATCGACTCCGGCCTTGTCGATTCCGAGCCGAGCGAGCGTGGAGTCGATCGCCTTGGCCGGGGCCGTGGTGAACCATTCGGGAGCCTGGGCCGCCCCGCCGTAGCCCGCGATTCGCGCGAGCGGCTGGAACCCATGCCGCGCGACGGCCCGCTCGCTTGCGAGCACCAGAGCGCTTGCGCCGTCGTTGATGCTGGATGCGTTCGCTGCCGTGATGGTGCCACTGGTCGAGAAGGCGGGCTTGAGGCTCGCAAACTTCGCCGGATCACCTTTTTTCGGGCCTTCGTCCGCCTGGACCGAAATCGCTTCCCCCTTCTTCTGCGGAACGCTCACGGCCTCGATCTCCGCGTCGAACGCCCCTTCTTTCGCCGCGGCCAGCGCGCGGCGAAAGCTCTCTTTCGAGTACTCGTCTTGCTGCTCCCTCGTGAAGCCGTACTCCGCGGCGCACCGATCGCCGCAGCTGCCCATGTGGACGTTGCCGTACGGGTCCCAAAGCCCGTCGAAGATCATGCCGTCGACGAGCTTGCCGTCGCCCATGCGGTATCCGGTTCGCGCCTTCTCCAGGTAGTACGGGACGTTCGACATCGATTCCATCCCGCCAGCGACGACGACGTCGGCGTCACCGAGAGCGATCGCACGGGCTGCGAAAATGATCGCCTGCATGCCCGAGCCGCACACCTTGTTCACGGTCGTCGCCGGTACGGAGCTCGGGATCGTCCCGTAGATCGCGGCTTGCCGGGCGGGCGCTTGCCCCACTCCGGCCGAGAGCACGTTGCCCATGAACACCTCCTCGACCGCGTCCGGCGCCAGCTTCGCGCGGCTCAGCGCGCCTTTGATGGCCACGGCGCCGAGCTGCGGTGCGCTCAGGGACGCGAGCGATCCCAGGAACGAGCCGATCGGCGTGCGGCAAGCGGAGACGACGTAGACCGGGGGTAGACGTTGGGCGGGCATGACGCATCCTCCGCGTCGTCCTCGACGACGACGCTTCTTTCAAGGGTAGGCACGGTCGAGGACGAGCGCGAGGGCATCGGCACGGCTGAGCGGCTGGCGCGACGGCGGCCTTTACTCGCGGGGGTCGGACGACTAGACACGCACGCCGCAAGAGTCGAGGCACCATGGCCGAAGCGAGCGAGACGAGCAAAAAGAAGAAAAGTCCTGGACCCGGTGGAACCAAACCGGCGACTGCGGCGCCGGCCGGCAGCGCCAAGGCGCGGGATGCCGGGTCAACCGAGGCAACGGATACGAAAAAGGCGAAGGCTTCGAGCGCCGCGAAGGGGGACGCACCGGCCGCGGCCGCGCCCCCAGCCACCACGAAGTTTGCGACGTTCGTTCAAACGCAGAAAATCGACCCCCGCCGGATCCTTTCGACGTCACGCAAGCTCGAGCGGCTGCGCCCCGAAGACCGCACCATCAAGCTGGGCAAGCGAAAGGCCAAGGCGAGCGAGGGAGGCGACGCGGCTGCCAAGGAGACGCGAAAGCCGCGTTCCGGAAGACCGGTCACCCATCGCGCCTTGGCGGCCGCGCTGAAGGGCGGTGAGCTGAGCGGACCGACGAAGACCCGCATTTTGCGGGCCGTCAACCATCTGCTCGATCTCAAGAAACAAGCGCCTGTCGACCTTCGCGCGCTCTTTTGAACGCGACTCGCCTTCACGCCGCCCGTGCGTTCGCCCTGGTGCGCTCTGGGCGCAGCGTCCCGGCTCCTCGAACCCCGAAAAGCCGAAAACTGGGCCAGTTGCCGGCGGTGGCGCAATTTCCGCGTATGCTGGTGTTGGTCGCAGTCGCGGTCGTAGCCCTCTTTGCAGCGGATGTGCGTGACCTCCTCAACCGGTCGCAGGCCAGATAGCCTCCCGAGGGCGCCGGGCCGCGCCGCACGTGAATGACGGCGCTCCGCGTGCACCCAATTTTGAGCCGTGGGTGCAGTTTTGCAATTGGCGGAGCCTTGGTTTCGCGCGCCGGCGCGGGACGGGTGGCTTATGCCTGCCGATGACCTCATTGCTCGAGCGGCGGGTGGGGATGCCACGTCATTCCGACGCCTCTACGAGCGCCACCGGGCGGACGTGGCGCGGCTCGTCTACCGCATGCTGGGGCCCCGAGCCGACCTCGAAGACGTCATTCAGGAGGTCTTCGTTCAGGTCTATCGCAGCCTCCGAGATTTCCGTGGGCAGTCGAAGTTCAGCACCTGGCTGCACCGCGTCACCGTCAACGTGGCGCTGATGCATCGGAGGTCCGCGCGCAGCCGGCCCGTGTTCGCCGACGAGCCGCTGGGCGACATCGTGCGCAGCGAAACCGCGCGCCCGGACGAGGATGCCGAACGACGCGAGCGTGTCCGCGCTTTTGCGCGATTGCTCGATCGGCTGGCGGACAAGAAACGTGCGGTCTTCGTCCTCCACGAGCTCGAGGGATTGCCTCCGAGCGAGATCGCGAGGATTGTGGGTGCTCCCGTGCTTACCGTTCGCACGCGGCTCTTCTATGCGCGTCGCGAGCTCGAGGCGATGCTCGCCGACGAGCCGTCCCTTGCGGGACTCGAGGCCAGTTTCTCGAAGGCACAGGGTGAAGCATGAAGCGACGGCCGCTCGACGAAGTGATTGCCCTCGCGCGGAGGGATTTCGGGGCCGACGCGTCGCGGCGGGCCGACTGGGAGCGGATCGACCATTCGCTCTTCACACGGATCGAAGCGGAGCGCGCGGCCGAGCGCGCCCGGCTCGCGAAACCGCGCGGTCGTCGCTGGGCCTACGTCGGCTCGATCGCGATGGCGGTGGCGGCGTCGTTCGGCATCCTGCTGGGAAAGAGCCACGAACCGCCGTCGGCTCCCCCGGCTCTGGTCCATGCGGATCTTCTGGCGGGGCGGCTGGCCGAGACGCGAGGGGAGGGCTCGGTGCTGCTCAACGGGATCGCCGTGGCGCCGGGAGCATCGGTTCGCCTGGGAGACAGCCTCGAGACCCGCGGGGCGGAAGCGACGATCATTCGCGAAGGCGCGGCCAGCATCGTGGTCGAGCAGAACTCGCGACTGCAGGTGCGCCAGGTCAGCGGCACGCTGATCCTCGCGCTCGAACGAGGAGCGGTGCAAGCGCGCGTGACGCCGATCGCCGCGGGTGAGGCGTTCGCCGTCGACGTGGCGGATACTCGGATTGCGGTGCACGGAACCGTCTTGCGGGTCACACGGGCGGGCGACCATGCGGCCGTCGACCTGGCGGAGGGAGTGGTGTCCGTCGGGCCCGCCCCCCGCGTCGGCCCGCTCCTCGGTTCGCTCGTGACCGCTCCCGCCCACGTCGAGTTCTCCGTTGCCGACGCGCTCAAGACGCTGAGTGTCACGCACGACCCGACCCGGGTGAGACCGATTCCGTTGTCCTCCTCCGCGAGCGCGTTGACTGCGCCGCGACCGGACGAGCCCGAGAAGTTTCGTGCGAGGTCCGAACCGAGCGCTCCGCGGTCAGCGCCTTCCCTGGGGTCCCCGATGCCGCCCAGTCACGTGGACGCCCGCTCTGCGTCGTCGACCCCGCAGCCCGCGGGCAACGCCGAGGTCGGCGGCAGCGATTCGGTCGAGGCCGCCGTGATCGCCTGTATGCGCGAAAGGCCCCGCGCCGAAAACGTGACCGTCGTGGTCAATACGACGCTCTACCTCGACGTCGGAGACGACGGCGCAGTGCGCACGGCACGGTTCGACCCCCCGGTGATGCCCGACGTCAACGGCTGCGCCGCCTCCGCCATCTACAAGATGCACTTCCCTCGTTCCGGCGCCCTCGCCATCCCGATCGAATTCAAGAACTGAAACACGCGCTCGCGTTTCCGCTCGGGGAGCCTCAACCCTTCGAGAGCTCGGTGATGGCGAACGTCTCGCGCGCGCCCAGAAGACCGAACTGAATCCCCATTCCGTCGCCTCGAGTCCAGCGCACGACGCCGGGAATCGCCAGCGGCCCGCGGTGCCCGCGAACACGAAAATAGACGATCACTTCCGTGGAGAACCCCGGCGGCGCCGCCGACCGAACGAACATGCCGCCGAGCGATACATCCGTCGCGCGGCCGACCCGGCGTTCTTTGGACCCCTTGATCTCGAATTCGACCTCGATATCGACCTGGGTGCGCTGGTGTTGACGGAGCTCGACCAAAATATCCTCTCTTCGCTTTATCGCCTCTTCGCCCCGCATACGGATGATACCATCGAGCTTCGTGCGTGAGGGGTCGTCCAGAGCAGCTCTGCGACGCGAGCTGCGCGATGCGATGTGGCTGGCACTCGTACCGATCGCGGTCGCGGCGACACTCGGCGTCCTTCTCCTTCCCAGGCAGGCGCTGCCGGACGGAGTGCCACTGCCCGTGCCGGACGGCCGCGGCTTGACCCGCGCCGCCGCGCACGACCATGAGCTTGCGGAGCAGGCGCGACGCCAGTTGCTGCCGCCGACCGTTCGAGCGCTGGGGTCGGCGCTGCGCACGTTCCACATGCTCGAGGCCGGAGCGCCGGCGGGCAAGGACACCCTGTCTCAGGCGCACGCCGCGCTCGACGCGACCGCCGCAACCGCGCTTCGAGAAGGCGACGACGCCATGCTTCGACTGCGCGCCGTGCAGCTCGAGTCCTTCCTCGCCGAGGTCGACCGCTTCGAGCAAACGGGGGTCCAGTCCTCGGAGCTCGCGTCGATTGCGGGAAATTTCGTGGCTGCCATGCAGGCCGAGGGCTGGTGCGACGGGCATTCGCTCGTGGCTTCCGACGGCGCGCTTCGAGCGATGTTCAAAGAAATGTGGAATCGCCTTCTCGGTCTCGAGAAGAGCCTTGCATTCGCAGTTCCGCTCGACGAGGAGCGCGCGCTCTACGCCCTCTACCTGTCCCGACCCCATCCAGCGGCTTCGGCGCGAGCCGCCCTCGATGCGGCCCGGCGCGGAGCCGCCGACGCGCGCGCGTGCGAGGCGGTCGACGAAGCCGAGCGCATCGCGATTGAAACCTGGCGCATCGATCGAATCGCGCGCCTGTCCGCCATCGATTCCTCGTATCCGGCCATGTACGCACGGGGCGTCGCAAACCTCAGGCGGGGAGAGTACGTCCACGCCGCCGAAGACTTGACGGCGTGGCTGCACGATCATCCCGACGGGGCCCTCGCCCTCCGCGCGCGCGCCTACTTGCGCGCCGCCGTCCTCGCCACGCAGGAGTGAGGGCCGCGACGTGCGCGCGCTCCTCGTCGACGATGATCGCGAGCTGGCCCGCCTGCTGCGCGACTACCTCGAGCCGCACGGCGTGTCGATCGATCACGCCGAGGACGGTCCGGGCGCCTTCGAACGCCTCTCCCAGGCGCCCTTGCCTTACGACATCGTCCTGCTCGACGTGATGTTGCCCGGCATGAACGGATTCGAAGTGTGCCGCGGCATCCGCGACCGCCTCGACGTGCCCATCGTCATGTTGACCGCCCGCGGCGACGACACCGACCGTGTCGCTGGACTCGAGATCGGGGCGGACGACTACGTGCCGAAGCCGTTCAATCCACGCGAGCTGCTCGCCCGGATGCGCGCCGTCCTGCGCCGGGCGCGTCCCCAGCACTCGCCCTCGGAACGCATCGAGGTCGGAGACCTGGTCATCGACGTTCCCGCGCACACGGCGTCCCTGGCCGGCGAGAAGCTGCCGCTGACGTCGTTCGAGCTGCGTGTGCTCGTCGCGCTGGCCCGCCACGCAGGCGAGACCGTGACGCGCGAGGCTCTCGCTCGCGCGGTCCTGTCGACGGGCGAGGTCTACGACCCCAGTGTCGATCGCTCTCTCGACGTGCACGTCTCGCATCTGAGGCACAAGCTCGGAGATCGCGGGCGCGAGCCGCGGCGCATTCGCACGGTCCGAGGAGTGGGCTACGTCCTGGTCAAGCCGCCCCGGCCGCGCGACGACAAGACTCGACCCTGAGCTGGAGCTCGAGACAAACTGGGAGCATGCGCGGCCCTCGTACCCTTCGCTCGCGACTGTTCGGGTGGTTCGTGGGTGCCATCCTCCTGGCGGTTTCGACCAGCGCTCTCGTCGCCTCCAACGCGCGACCGGAATCCCTCGTGGGTGCAGATGCCGCCGCGCGCAACGTCGCGGAGCGCCTGGCCCTCGGGTGGGACGACCCCGAGGCAACGCGCGCCTACGTCGCCGAGGTGCGCGACGTCACGGGATTCGACGTCCACCTGGT
Organism: Polyangiaceae bacterium; assembly: GCA_035622655.1. Classification (GTDB taxonomy): domain Bacteria; phylum Myxococcota_A; class Polyangia; order Polyangiales; family Polyangiaceae; genus Palsa-1150. Next base: position 13,873 of record DASPUY010000099.1, on the reverse strand, counting down.
CCGCGATCCGCGGCGGCTGGGCGGCCGCGTTCGGCGGCTGGCGGATCGGGGCGGCGCGATCGTTCCGGAGGGCGCGCATCGTTTCGTCATCCCGGTGGTGCGCAACGCGACGTTGATCGGAGGCCTCGACGTCGAGGGCTTCGGCGTCCGCGATGTGGCACCGGGGTGGTGGCGCGTCGCTCTGGCGCTGTCGATCGTCCTCGCCGTGCTGTCCGTGATGGCGGGCGCAGTCGCCAACCAGCTCGCGCGACCGCTCGAGCGCCTCGCCCGGGCAGCCGACCACGTCGGCGCCGGCGACATCGCGTTTCGCACGGACGTCGGGGATCCGCGGCATCGCTGGGTGGCGCGCGAGGTGCTCGACGTGGCCGTCAGCTTCAATCGGATGGCCGACAAGGTCGAGGCGATGGTGCGGGGTCAGCGCGAGCTTCTCGGGGCCATCAGTCACGAGATCCGATCGCCGCTCGGGCGTGCCCGCATCGCGCTCGAGATCACGCGCGACCGTCTGCCTTCGGGAGACGACACGCAGGCTCCGCTGGCCGCACTCGACGACCTGGAGAAAGAGCTCACGATCGTCGATTCGATCCTGCGCGATCTTCTCGATCTGACCCGCTCCGGGCTGGCCGATCTGCGCAAGGAAACCCGCCCGCTCGCGCCGTGGCTGCGCGAGCGCGTGGCCGACGAGCCCTCACCGCCCCCCATCACCCTGCACGTCGCTCCGGACGCGGCCCTTGTCGCGGTAGGCTTCGACCCGGGATTGCTCGGCAGAGCCGTCCACAACCTGCTGGTCAATGCCCGCGCCCATGGCCACCCTCCGGACGCGCCGATCGAAGTGAGCTTGACGGTACAGGGCTCCTTCGTGCGCATCACGGTCCGCGACCGCGGCCACGGCTTCGCCGACGACTTCATCGCTCGAGCCTTCGAGCCCTTCGTCCGCGACGACGCCGCTCGCACGAGACCTTCCACCGGAGCCGGCTACGGCCTCGGGCTGTCCATCGTGCGACGCATCGTCGAGGCGCACGGAGGCCGAGTATTCGCGCGCAACACGCAGAGCCCATCGAGCACCGAGAGCGCGCCCGGTGCCGGGCGAGGCGCGGAGGTAGGCTTCGAGTTGCCTGCATCCTCGGCGGGTCGCTAGCCTTCCTGGAAGCATCGATGCTCGCATGGTTCAGGGCGCTGGCCTGGCTCGCCGTGATCACCGGCGCCGTGATGCTCGTCCTTTACGTCTTCGCGTTCGACGTCTGGCGCGTGCCCGGCGACGATCCCCTCCTCAGCGCCGCCATCCAGCCGACGCTCGGCGCCGGAGACCTGGTCCTCGTCACGCGCCACGCGACCGTCGCTCGCGGGAACCTGCTGCGATGCGCCGATCCGCAGGCGCCGGGGCGATTCGTGGTCGCACGCGCCATCGCCGCTCCCGGCGAGCGGATCACGATCGAAAACGACGTGGTGAGCATCGACGGCCGGCGGCTGCCCAGCCCGCGCGCCTGCGAGGAGCGCTCGACCACCGTGACCGATCCCGGCACCAACGAGGACGTCGTGCTGCCCTGCGCGATCGAGGACTTCGGAGACATCACGTTCGGCACGTTGCGGCTGCCTGCGCATCCCCGCCCCCCGACGACCGCCGTCGTCGAGGAGGGCAAATGGTTTCTCGTCAGCGATGACCGGCACGTGCATCTCGACTCGCGCGATTACGGTCAGCTCGACCCCGCCGCATGCCAGCACGTCGTGCTCCGGATCGTCGGAGCCAAGGGCTTCTTGGACGCACGGACGCGGCTGACGATCGTCTGGTAGGCGGCCGCGGCGGCCGAGATGCACGCAGGGCGGCGCGGGATTCCCGCCGCGCCAGACCCGGGCGGCAGTAATGCCGTTTTTTGATACCCTGGCATCCGAAGATGTCTTTCGACATCGGCGTCGTTTGCGGCCGTTGCGACCGCTACAGCCCGATCGGCACGGCAGCATGCACCTGCGGCCACGCGCTCGATCTGGGCTCCGCCGGCCCCGAGGCCGCGGCCCTCGACGTCGTCTCGCCCGAAGCTCCTCCCTCGTCGGTCTTTGCGGCCGATGACCTGAGGCCGCGGCGCGCCGTTCATGCCGCTCGGGGAGCCCTCCCGGTGGGTGGTGACCGCCCGCTCGAATCGGGGTTATCTTCGTCCCGCGCATTCGAAGCGCAGGCGCCGGTGGAACGACGCGGCCCGCCCGGACCGTCTCTGGAGGAGCTGATGGATCAGGCCAAGAATTACGTCTGCAGGTCGTGCTCGACGCCGGTCCCGTTGGGCCACAAGTTCTGCGGGCGCTGCGGTGCCGCCATTCCTCCGGACATCGCCAACGCGCGAACGCAGTACTTCGGTCAGCTCCAGATGCCGGGCAAGGCCAAGCTCATCTTGATCCGCGGCGACGGAGTCGAAGGGCTCAGTTATCAGCTCAATGCCGAGCAGCACATCGTCGGGCGCAACGGCCAGCTCGTGTTCCCGGACGATCCCTTCGTCTCCCCGCGCCACGCCAATCTGTTCTATCGAGGCGGACGGCTCGTGGTGCGCGACGAGGGGTCGACGAACGGCGTGTTCTTTCGCGTTCGAGGCACAGTGGACATCTCGCCCGGGGACACCTTCCTCGCCGGCGAGCAACTCTTTCGCGTCGAAGGATCGCCGCGTCCGAACGACGGGCCGGCGCCCGACGGCACGTACTTCTATTCGTCGCCAAAGCATCAGGCGAGCTTCAAGGTCGTCCAGTTCCTCCAGGGCGGCGCGGCGGGCATGGCCGTCTGCGCGCGCGCGAACGGCGTCCAGATCGGACGCGAAGGCAGCGACCTCAACTTTCCGGGCGACCTCTACATGAGCGCCACCCACTGCAAGCTCGAGAACGGAGCCCGGCTGACCCTGACGGACTTGAACAGCCGCAACGGGACGTACCTGCGGCTCAAGGCGGACAAGGAGCTGTCGCACGGCGACTATCTGTTCATCGGTCGCAAGCTCCTGCGGGTGGAGATCATCGCGAACTGACGCGAACGCCCTGCGGCGTGCTCGCGCTGCGGCGTGCTCCTCCGCAGCCGGCATCCCGGGCCGGCGGAGCAAGACCAGTCATGCCCAATCGACTCGCTCTGGAAGCCTCCCCGTACCTGCGCCAGCACGCCGAAAACCCCGTCGATTGGTATCCCTGGGGACCGGAGGCGCTCGAGAGGGCCACGCGCGAGGATCGGCCGATCCTGCTCAGCATCGGCTACTCCGCGTGCCACTGGTGCCACGTGATGGCCCACGAGTCGTTCGAGAGCCCCACGATTGCCGACCTCATGAACTCCTGGTTCGTGAACATCAAGGTCGACCGCGAGGAGCGGCCGGATCTCGATCACGTCTACCAGCTCGTCGTCCAGCTCATGGGCGCAAGCGGCGGATGGCCACTGACCGTCTTCCTGACTCCGGACCAGAAGCCGTTCTTCGGTGGAACCTACTTTCCCCCCGTGGACCGATACGGCATGTCGGGCTTTCCCAAGGTGCTGCAGGCCGTGTGGGAGGCATATCGCATGCGGCGCGACAAGGTCGACACCCAGGCGAGCGAAATCGCCCGGGCCATCGCCCAGGTCGCTTCGGCCGACAGGGATGGGGCGGCTGCGGCGAGTTCGCCCCGGAGCGTCGAGCAGGCGCTTTCGCCACAAGGCGTCGAGCGGGCGATGGCCAAGGTCCTGGCTCGGTTCGACGACGAGCACGGAGGCTTTGGACGGCGCCCGAAGTTCCCGAACAGCATGGCGCTCGATCTGCTCTTGCGGGCCGGCGACCTCGGCCGGGTTCGACAGGCGCTCGATGCGATGCGCGCTGGCGGCATCTGGGATCAGCTCGGAGGCGGATTTCATCGGTATTCCACGGACGAGCGGTGGCTCGTCCCCCACTTCGAAAAGATGCTCTACGACAACGCCCAGCTCCTGAGGCTCTACGCCGATGCCTGGCGCGCGACCGGCGAGCCGCGTTACGAGCGCACGGCGCACGAGATTGCCGACTACGTCGCCCGCGAGATGACCTCGCCGCAGGGGGGATTTTTCGCCACGCAGGACGCCGACAGCGAGGGCGAGGAGGGAAAGTTCTTCGTCTGGACGCCGGCCGAAGTCGAGGCCGCGTGCGCCGGCGACGAGCGCGCGATCGGAGTCGCACGGATCGTCTTCGACATCACCGACGGCGGAAACTTCGAGCGAAGCGGCGCCACGGTTCTCTCGCTCGGCACTCCGGTGGCCGCCGCCGCCGGGGCGCTCGGACTGAGCCCCGAAGAAGGCGAGCAGGCGTTCGCCCGCGCCCGATCGGCCATGTTCGCGGCGCGCGAACAACGCGTTCATCCCTTTCGTGACGAGAAGATCCTCGCGAGCTCTAACGGCCTGCTCATCGGCGCGCTCGCCACCGCGGGCGCCGCCCTCGGTCAGGCCACGATGCTCCAGGCCGCGACCCGCGCGCTGTCCTTCGTCGAGCGCGCGCTGGTCGTGCACGAAAGTACGGGCGCCGCCCGTGTGCTTCGACACTCGAAAGACGGCGTCGTCAAGGGTCCCGGCTTTCTCGATGACCAGGCGTTCGTCGCGAACGCCGCCGTCGATCTCTACGAGGCGACCGGCGAGGCGCACTGGGTTCGCCTCGCCCGCGCGATCGCCGAATCGATGCTCCGGCACCACTACGACGAGGCCGGCGCGGGCTTCTTCTTCACCGCGGACGACGGCGAGAAGATCCTGGTTCGACCGAAGGATGCATTCGATCACGCCACGCCGAGCGGGGTCGCCATGGCGTGCCAGCTGCTGCTACGCCTCGGCGCACTCGTCGACGCCCGGTACATCGATATCGCCACGCGCGTCGTCGAGAAGCTCGCCCCGGCGGCGTTCGACAGTCCGCTCGGCATGAGCGTCACGGTCGCGCTCGTCGACCGAATCGTTCGCGGTTCGGTGGACGTCGTGCTGGTCGGCCCGAGGCAAAGCGCCGCGACCCAGGCGCTCGCGCAGGCAGTGCATCGCACCTATGTACGCGACCGCGTGCTCGCGTGGGCCGATCCCTCCGATCCGGCGGCCCTCGAAGCGTGCTCGGCCCTCGCGCAGGACAAGCCTGCGGCTTCGAGCCCCGTCGCCTACGTCTGTCGAGGCCGGAGCTGTTCGGCTCCCCTCGGGGATCCCGAGCAGCTCGCGCAGTGGCTCCGGGACGCTTAGTCCACCGTCGGGAGCACGAGTCGGCAGGTGGCCGCGCCGATCGTTGCCATGCCTGGGACTCGACGCCGCGGGCGCCGCCTACTCGACGCCGCGGGCGCCGCCTACTCGACGCCGTGCCGCTCCCGGGAGCCCCGCACACTGCGGTGGACGCGAGGAGGCCGAGACGACGGCGGCGCGGACCTGCCGACGTCCCCCGCGCTCGAGCGAAGCCGGTTCGCCGCTTCGACGCTCTGTCCGGAAGCGAGAAGCTTCGCCTCCAGTACGTCGATCGCCGAGTTGATCAGGTCCGTGCGAGCGAATCGTCCAACCCGGCCCGCCGCCAGGCGCGGCAGAACGGCCACGATGCGCCGGACCCCGTCAGCGATGCGCCGCGGCACGGCCACCCGCTCGATCACGGGCTCGAGAAACTCGAAAATGGTCCGCACCTTGTCTCGTTCCCCCTCGCACGCCTCGTCGAGCGGTTCCTTGAGCAGCAGCGTCCAGAGCACGACGTCGTCGAGGGGCCGACCGCGCGCGTGGGTCATCGCGTCGACGGCGTCCATCGTGCGGAAGAACCGCTGCGCGCCGCCCGCGGTCGCTTCCTCGTCGTCGAGAAACGCCGCGAGCTCGGGCAGGATCACCGAGAGCGTTCCCGTCTCCCAGAGTAGCCACATGGATCGATGCGCCGCCCCGCCCCGCAGCAGTCGCAGGATCTCCTCGAAGAGCCTGGGCCGCGCGGCCTTCGCCAGATCCTCGCGCGTTGCGACCATCGCGTCGTACACGTCGGGCGCGATCCCCAGGTCGAGCCGGGCGGCGAACTTCACCGCTCGCAGTATCCGGATCGGATCCTCGCGAAAGCGGACGGTCGGATCCCCGATGGTGTGGATCGCGCGCCGCCGGATGTCTTGCATTCCTCCGCACCAGTCGAGAACGTGGTGCCGATCGAGGTCGTAAAACAGCGCGTTGATGGTGAAGTCCCGCCGCAGTGCATCCTCGTGCGCCTCGCCGAAGACGTTGTCGCTGCGGATGAGGAGATCGTCGAAAACCTCGCTCGACTCGTCCTCGGGCGGCTCGACGGCCGGGTTGCGCCGGAACGTCGCGACCTCGATGACCTTGGCTCCTCCGAACAGGATGTGCGCCAGGCGGAAGCGGCGACCGATGATCCGGCAGTTGCGGAACAGCGCGCGGACGTCTTCCGGCCGGGCGCTCGTGGCGACATCGAAATCCTTGGGCTTGCCCCCGAGAAGCAGATCTCGAACGCAGCCCCCCACCAAGTACGCCTGAAATCCGGCGCGCTCGAGCCGCCGTACGACCTTGGACGCGTCCGGATCGATCCGGTCGTCGTCGAAGACGACGTCGTGGCGAACGAGCCCCGTTCCCGCGTGCCGCTCCAGCGGATCGCGACGGCGGCGCGACTCGCGGACGGGAAGCTCGACTGCGTCCTCGACCGTGAATGACGGGAGGTCAGGCGGAGCGGGCAGATGGTCGTCGGGCGGCGGCATAAGGCTCGTGTCTTGAGCCCTCGAAAGGACGCGAAATCTCGAGAACTCTAACACGCCAATCGGGCGCGCTCCAGAAGGAACCTCTGGGCAGCGCAGGCGCTTTCGCCGGGATGCGTTGACGCCGGGATCCCGGTGGTTAGGTTGCCCATCGGCCTGGCTGATCGCGGAAGCGCAAGGAAGCACGCGATTCACGGCGGCCGGCCAGGGACCCTCCGCACTTGGGATGGTTTTTGCGGCTTCGGAGACCGCGAGCAATGCGACCGATTCCAAAGCCCGAGCCGAAATGCGCCAAGCGCGGCTGTAACGCAAAGAGTTTATAGACTGGGAGGCAACCGACGATGGGCAAGATTATTGGTATCGACCTCGGCACGACCAACAGCGTCGTGGCGATCATGGAAGGGCGCGAGCCCAAGGTGATCGTCAACGAGGAGGGGTCTCGCACCACGCCGAGCGTGGTCGCGTGGGACGACAAGGGAGAGGTGCTGGTCGGTCAGATTGCGAAACGCCAGGCGGTCACCAACCCGGAGAACACGATCTTCAGCTCGAAGCGATTCATCGGCCGGCGCTTCGAGGAGGTGCAGGAAGAGATCAAGCGCGTCCCGTACAAGGTCGTGCGGGCCGGAAACTCCGACTGCGCGTTCGTCGTCCGGGGCAAGAACGTCAGCCCGCCGGAGGTCGCCGCTCGCGTCCTCATGAAGTTGAAGAAGGCCGCCGAGGACTACCTTGGGGAGAAGGTGACCGAAGCGGTCATCACCGTCCCTGCGTACTTCAACGACTCGCAGCGGCAGGCGACCAAGGACGCCGGGCGCATCGCCGGCCTCGATGTCAAACGCATCGTCAACGAGCCCACGGCCGCGGCCCTTGCTTACGGGCTAGACAAGAAGAAGGACGAGGTCATCGCCGTCTACGACTTCGGCGGCGGCACTTTCGATATCTCGATCCTCGAGGTCGGCGACAACGTCGTGCAGGTGATCTCCACCAACGGCGACACGCACCTCGGCGGCGACGACGTCGACAACCTCGTCATCGACTGGATGGTCGCGGAATTCAAGAAGAGCAACGGGGTCGACCTGCGCAATGACAAGATGGCCCTGCAGCGCCTCAAGGAAGCGGCCGAAAAAGCCAAGATCGAGCTGTCGAGCGTACAGGAGACGGGCATCAATCTGCCGTACATCACCGTCGGAGCCGGCGGACCCATGCACCTCGACATGCGGCTTTCGAGATCGAAGCTCGAACAGATGATCACGCCGCTCGTCGAGCGATCGATGGAGCCCGTGCGCAAGGCGCTCGCCGACGCGAAGAAGAGCCCGAAGGACATCGACGAGGTCGTCCTGGTGGGCGGTTCGACACGCGTTCCGCTCGTCCAGGAGACCGTCAAGAAGTTCTTCGGCAAAGAGCCGCACCGCGGGGTCAACCCCGATGAGGTCGTCGCCGTGGGCGCGGCGGTCCAGGCCGGGGTTCTCTCGGGCGACGTCAAAGATCTCGTGCTCCTCGACGTCACGCCCCTGAGTCTCGGGGTCGAGACGCTCGGCGGGGTCATGACGGTCATGATCGCGCGCAACACGACGATCCCCACCCAGAAGAAGGAGATCTTCTCCACGGCGACCGACAGCCAGCCCAGCGTCGAGATTCACGTCCTGCAGGGCGAGCGGACGGAAGCGCGATACAACCGCACTCTCGGCAAGTTCCACCTCGAGGGGATCCTGCCCGCGCCGCGGGGGATCCCGAAGATCGAGGTCACGTTCGACATCGACGCGAACGGCATCCTGAGCGTGCACGCGAAGGACACCGCGACGGGCAAGGACCAGAAGATCACCATCACCGCCAACTCGGGGCTCAACGAGGCCGAGATCCAGAAGATGGTCAAGGACGCCCAGGAGCACGAGCGCGAGGACAAAGAGCGCCGAGAGCAGATCGAGCGGCGCAATCGGCTCGACAACCTCTGCTACACGCTCGAGAAGACGCTCAGCGAGAACAAGGAAAAGATCCAGGCCGGCGACCTGGCGACGCTCGAGGCGCTCATCAAGGAGGGCCGCGAAGCCGTCGAGAAGCAGGACGACGCCAAGGTGCAGGACGTGAGCGCTCGCCTCGAGAAGGAGGCCCACCGCCTTGCCGGCGTCATGTATGGATCGGCCGGCGGGCCGGGTGGCCCCAATGGTGGACCTCAGCCTCCGCCCGGGGACTCGGGCGACGGCGGCGCCGCGGGGGGCGACAAGCGGGGCGCCGGAAAAGAGGGCGGCGTCATCGACGCCGAGTTCGAAGAAACGAACGGCTGAGAGGACGCGTACGGCTGAACGCTGCGAGCTTGGCGCTGCCTTGGCGCTGCGAACGGCTGAGACCGCCTCCCCCCGAACCGCGTGACTTCGGCCAGCGAGAAGAGCTCCGCGTCGACCGCGTGCGACGCGGAGCCTTCCGCAGCGCGGATTCTCTATTGCGCGGCGCTCCTCGCCGGGCTCGTCCTGGTGCAGGCCCGCGCGGAGCTCACGCAGGTCGAGCGGGGATACCGCCCTTTCCTCCACGCCCCGTCGCGCGTCCCATATTCGTGGGACATGTTTGCCATTCGCCTCGATCGGTGCGTCCTGACGTGGGACCCTCCCCTGTCCGTCGAAGGGCAGCGCGTCGGCGCGTGGCAGGACCGCACCTACCCGATCGAATTCGACACGGTCTACAATCGCGTCGGGGACTACGGGGGCGCGGCCCGCGCCGCATGCGGTTTTCGAACGTCCGCGCGCACGAGAACGTCGCTCGTCTGCGCCACCGCCGAGGGGCGAATCGACCGGTATGCCTTCGATTGCCCGTGATCGGTTCGCCCGCTGGATCGGGGCACGCAGCGACGGCCGCCCCCTGGCCGCGTTCCGGAGAGCGTTCGCCGCCATCTGGCTCGCGTACGACGCCGTCGACGTCGTCTGGGGAATGACCGAACGATCGCGCGGCTGGTTTCCCCACCCGCGCGACGGTCGCCTCGTGCTCCTTCAGCTCGCGCTCGTGGCAAGCGGCACGATGCTGGTCCTCGGAAAGCGCATCTGGACCTTCGGCTTGACCGCCGCCGTCGCCCGAGGGCTCGAGGCCCTGTTCTTCTTTCCCCTGAACGATTTTTACTACGGCTCCGTCATGTACCTGCTCGTCGCGCACTCCGACGGCGGGCCGTGCGCCGCCCATGGGCGCCTCCAGGAGCCCCCCGATGAGCGCCGCGCCCCCAAATGGGTCCACGACGTTCTGCTGCTCGAGATGGCGTGGATTTACCTCGCCACGGCGACGCTCAAGCTCAGCCCGGACTGGCTCGGCGGGGGTCATCTGTTCGTACGAACGCAGTACCTGGCCCTCGGCCTCGGCTGGCCCTATCCCGCATTCGTCGCCCATGCCCTCGGCAACCTCGCCGTCGACGCCGCGCTCGCGAAAGTCGCCGTCGGCCTGGAGCTCGCGCTCGCGACCGTCCTCGTCGCTCGCGGCCCGTACTGGCTCGGAGTCACCCTCGCCGTGACGATTCACGCCGTCGGCGCGCTGCTCACGAACGTGTGGTTCTTCTCGGCGTCCATGATTGCCGGCGTCGTCTTTCTCTTGCCGCGCCCGCCGTCGCGAGCCCGCCCGAAGCCGGCTGCCTGAAGGCGCGCGACCGGGGACAGCGCTTCTCCCTCAATGCGTCAGCGCGACCGGGGACAGCAGCCCCCCTCCGTCGACGCGCGCCCTCGGGGGCAGCGCCTCCCGGACGAAAGCGACGATCCGGCGCGCGAGCGCCTGCGGCGCATCGATGTGCGGGCAGTGCCCGAACCCCGCCGGCCTCTCGATCACGGCGTGACCCGGCAGGTGACGCGCGAAGTACTCGAAGTGCCCCTCGGGCAGCAGCCGGTCGGACTGGCCCCAGAGCAGCAGAACCGGCATCGGCAGCGAGCGCAGCGAATCGGCCGAAAGAGCGTGATCCCTGCGGACGGTGTCCAGCAGATCGCGCACGGCGCGCCTCTGGAGCACGGCGGGCAGCTCCCGCGCGACGAGCGGCAAGAACCAGGGCGGGCGGTGGTACAGGCGCCTGAGAAATGCGTCGGCCTGGGCCGCCGAATCCACGGCGAACGTCCGCCGGATTTCGCGCCATTCCTCCTCCGAGCTGGGCGCGCCCGCCGGAGAGACGAGCACGAGCGCCCGCACGCGAGCCGGATGCTCCAGCGCGTACTGCACCGCAACGGCTCCCCCGAGCGAGTTGCCGATCACGATCGCGGGCTCGTCGACCAGCGCATCGAGCGCCCCCCCGATCGACGCGAAAAGAGCCTCCGGAGTCAGCTGCAGGCCCGCCTCGTCGCTGAAGCCGTGCCCCGGATAGTCCGGAGCCACGACCCGCCGCACCTCGCTCCGGAGGTGTTCGACCAGCCGACCGAACGGCGTCGCCGCCGACCCCAGCCCGTGCAAAAGCACCGTCGTCGGAAGATCGCCCGGACCGCGTGCATCGTACACGTGAAGGCTCCCGAGATCCGTGGGCACCCGCCGGACGAGCACTCCCCGGTGCCTCAGAGCGAGCCTGCCCACCCGTGCAGCCAGCGGCAGAAGAAGCGGCATCATCATCGCGTAATCTACGCACGAGACGCCCGGATGAAAGAGCCCTCGTCGGCGCGCTGCTCATCCGCGACGCGCAGCACAGCCGCCGGGCACTTCCGCGACCCGGTGCACTGCTGCCGAGCAATCGCCGGGCACTTCCGCGACGCGCTGCACAGCTGCCGCGCAATCGCCGGTCCTTCCCACCCCGGGGCGGTTCAGGGTTTCTTCACCGCGTCCTGGGCGATGACCATCCAGTCTCGCTTCGCATTGCCCCGGGCCAGCCACGCGTCCATCTCGCGAGCGATACCTGGAAGCTCGATGAAATGCGCGCCGCTCCGCTCGCCCGTCTCGAGCATGAGGCGCACGTCCTTGCGGGCCATCTCGAGCGTCCACGACGGATCGTCGAACTGGCCGTCCAGCATTCGCTGGGCGCGCGGCCCGATCGCGGCCGCCGGATTGAACAAGTCGAAGAGCGTGACCGCGTCCGCCGGCGTGACCCCGGCCGACCTCGCCAGCGAGAAGACGTCGACCATGCTCCCCACCATCTCGATCAAGAAGAGATTGCCGAGGAGCTTGAATACGGCCGCACGCGCGGGGTCCGGCCCCAGGTAAACGAGCCTGCCGGTCATCTTCTCGAGCTCCGGCCTCACGAGCTCGAAGCGCTCCCGCGGACCCGATGCCAGCATGATCCCCGTCGCGTCACGCGCGTTGGACGGCCCCATGAAGACGGGCGTGTGCAGAAATGAGATCCCGGCGGCCTCCAGGCGAGCCGCCCGAGCTCCGGTCCCCGCCGACGACGTCGTCGTGTGATCCAGCACGACGGCGCCGGGAGCGAGCGCAGAAAGCGCCCGCCCGAGGACGTCGTCGACTGCGGCGTCATCCGACAGCGTGAGGTGGACCCGGCTCGCCCCACGGACAGCATCCTCGACCCGATCGAATGCCCGGACACCTTCGGCTTCGAGAGCCCGCGCCCGGTCGGGAGAGCGGTTCCAGACCTGCACTTTCTCGCCTCGGCGGACCATTGCGCGGACGAAGTTCGAGCCGAGCAGACCAAGACCCAGGTACGCGATCATGGCGACCTCCTTCGGAGCCGCATGGCTACCACGGGAAGCGGCGCGCGACCTCGACCCCGTTCGCGGGCCAAAACGTCGCCCGATGGGTCGGCCAAAACGTCGCCCCGTTCGCGCGCCATGACGTCGACCGCTGACGAGCCAAAGCAGAAGCCGGATCCTTCATCGTCGACGACCGCACGACGGCCATGGGTCGCTCGACAACGATGCTATGAATCGTAGCGCGGGCTCGATGCGCTTTCCCCAAGCTTCCGCCCGGAGCCTCGCGGCAAGGTGTCTTGCCGCGGTACTCGTCATCGGCGCAACGGGCGTCCCGCGCCTCGCCTCCGCGTGGGGTCCCGCGAGCTTCCCGGTCGCCGTGGAGGTCGGCACACGGGTTGGTGGAGCCACCAGTCCGACGGGCCCGCCCGACCCATTCGCCTTCGAAGCCGGCGGCCGCGCAGACGTCATGCTGGCGCACTTCTACGCCGGTTTCTCGTTCATGTTCTCGCTGGGGAGCGCCTCCGACAGCTCCTGCGTCGGCCCAGTGATCGTCGCCTGCAGCACGAACGCCGGCATGATTTCGGCCTCCGCCCACTCCATGCGGTACGGAGCCCAGGCGGGCTACGACATTGCGCTGTGGAAGAGGTTCAGCCTTCGCCCCGAGGTCGGCATCGGCACCGCGTCCTTCCGCCAGACGAGCCCCGCGCAAATCCTCTTCGACGGCATGCTGTCGAGCCTCGACGCCTCCGCCAACAAGCTCTACGCGGAGCCCAGCATCGCGGGCCTCTTCGCCTTCGGTCACCTATTCGTCGGGGCTGACGCCGGTGCGGTCGTCCTGCCCACTTTGCCGCACTCCTCGGCCGCACTCGAAGCGCACGCACAAGTGGGGTTGCGTTTCTGGTGATCGTGCTTCGAGACACCCGGACCGATGCTCCGCCCGAACCGCGCGACTCAACGGCCGGCGCCAGGCCATTCGGCACGTCCACGTGACGGAGCTTTACACGCATCTTCTTCCGGGGCATTTGGAGCGCGCGCCAGACGCGGTCCGCATGCCTGCCCCTCGGCCCGCTTCGGCGGCACGAACCTCTCTCGAATCCCGAACGAAACCCCCTCAACTACCTGAAATCATTGATTGCGCCACTAGCTCAGCTGGCAAGTGGGGACGCGAATTCCCGCGCTGGACAAGCGAAAATAGGGCTGGAAGAAGGGGCTGAAGAGCCCCCAGGCGGCGAAAACTTTGGCGGAACTTTGGCGACGCCAAACCCGCCTCGCATTTCCCTCGAGCCGAAGCGCAGTCGGCGCTCGGGCTTTGGCCGCGCGAACCGACCGCGCATCGCGCAGCGCCCGAGGCCTGTCGAGGATCGCATCGCGTCCATCGCGCACGACGGCGATCGCGACCCCGACCAAGTCGCGGGCTCGGCGTTCGCGCGTCTCTCCGGTCCAACGAGGGAGCGGCTCGAGGCAAGTGTCCCGGAGCAGAGGTGCACCAAGCGCGAATGCGCTGCGCTTGGCCGGCGGTCGAACTTCCCGACCGCCTTCTGCGCACCGTCGCCCCGCCGCGCGCACGGCACGGCCTCCATGACCGCCCGCTGTATCGAACGCGCGTTTTCGAACGACCCCGCAGTGCTCGCGGGCGCCTCGGAGGGGGCGCG
>DASPUY010000098.1:0-2052 GCA_035622655.1 Polyangiaceae bacterium | reverse complement strand
TCGCTCTGCCGCCAATCCTCTGGGTCGTGGACGCGACGCGGCGTGCGGCGCTGACCACCCTCGGGCGCGACCAGGGGATATTCCAATTCATCGCCTGGTCGCTCTCGCGCGGCGCCATCGACTACCGCGACGTGCGAGACGTCAACGGACCGCTCATTCATCTGATCCATCTCGTCTTTCTCAGCTTGGGCGGCGCGGACGAGCACAGATTTCACGTCCTGGACCTCGCGGTCACGGGCGCCTCATTCGCGGTCGTGGGTGCTTGCGCTCCGAGCATCGGCTCGAGCCTCGGCCCGGCGCCGCTCGAGCGAGCCCTCTGGGCGCTTGCGGGTTGGGTGACCCTGAGCGGCCAGTACCTCCTGTACGGGTTCTGGGACATCGCCCAGCGCGAGAGCTTCCTCGATTGGTTCATGCTGCCGGCCATTGCGCTCCAGCTCGTGGCTCAGCGGCCGTACTCGGCGAGCGAGCGGCCGGAGCGCGGTCGGCACCGCGGGATGCTCTTCGTGCTCATCGGGATGCTGAGCGTCATCCCCTGGTTCGGAAAGCCGACGTACGCCCTGTTCACGGCTGCACAGCTCACTACGCTCGTGGTCGATCGCCGTGCGCCGGTTCCGCGGCGCAAGGCGCTGATGGGGTTTGCCTTCGGGGGGCTGGCGGGGGCGGCGACGCAGGCGCTCTTTCTCGTCGAGTACGGGGATCCGCTCGCCTTTCTTCGCATCCAGTTGTCGGACGTGCCGTCGATGTACCGCTTCATGTGGACTCGCTCGGCCCTCGACGTCCTTTCGACGCCATTCTTCGGCGCCCAGGCGCTGTTGGCCTTGACGGGCAGCGCGCTACTGCTCGCGCTCCTCGCATCCGGCGCGATGCCACCTCGCGCTCTCGGCGTGGCCCTGGCTCCGCTGTGCGCTCTCGGCAGCGTTCTCGCCCAAGCAAAGGGCTTCCCTTACCACTTTCACCCCGTCAGCGCGGGTGTGGCGCTGCAAGCCGTGGTCCTCGTGGCGTGGCTCTCCGATCGGGTCCGGGCCGCGCGTCGCAGCGCGGCCCTGCCGCGGCTTGTACCGGTTGCCCTCGCCATTGGGCTTGCCATGCACGTAGGTGGTTCGCTGCTCGAGTCGCCTTACCTGCGTGACCCGTGGCTCCTCACGGCGCAGCCGCACACCGGCTCGTCGGACTACTTCACCCACTTCATTCGCGTCGACTTTTTCCCCGACGAGATGCGGGACGCCGCGGCTTATGTGCGCGCACACACTCGGGCCGACGAGTCGGTTCAGATGTACGGTATGGATCCCTATCTCCTCTTTCTCGCGGACCGTCCGAGCGCGACGCCTTACATCTACGCCTATGAGCTCAACGCGGACGCGGCGCTGGCCGGGGGTACCGGCGGTCGCCCCGACCTTGATCAAACCGAGCGCATCCGCCGAATGCGGGACGCGCACGAGGCCGATTTGCTGGCCAGGATCAGCGTCCACCCGCCCGGGGCCCTCGTGTTCGTCGACGGGTCGCCCCTTCTCACGCGGGCCGACGCGTGGGAGGATTTCGCCTCCCATTGTGCCCGATCGGCGGCCTGGGTCGAGGCGCGCTACGAAGAGGCCAGCCGGTTCGGACACGAGCACGTGTGGCTGCGCAAGAGCCCTGCAGCCTCGGGTGCAGAGGCCGGCAACCGCAAGTGACCATCATGTAACAATAACGTGATGTTTTCACGGATATGGGGTAAAGTACGCTCCGCGCCCAGAGGCGAGGATGGACGATTCTCCTGCAGCGAATAGCGCGTCCGCCGCGGCCCTGGGCAACGCAAGGACGAATGAGGCTCCGCCTTCGTCGACGTCAATTGCGGCGGCCGCGTCGTCATCCTCGCTCCCGACACTGGAGGTTCCCGACGTTCACTCGACGTCGCTGTATCTGAATCGCGAGCTCTCGTGGCTGGAGTTCAACGCCCGCGTCTTGGCCGAGACCGACAGCGAGAGCGTACCCATCCTCGAACGGCTGAAGTTTCACGCCATCGTCGCGAGCAACCTCGACGAGTTTTTCATGGTCCGGGTGGCCGGACTGAAG
>DASPUY010000097.1:0-3970 GCA_035622655.1 Polyangiaceae bacterium | reverse complement strand
CGAACGAAAGCCCCGCACCGCGCCCCGCCCAGGCGGCGCTCAACGCGACCGCCGCGCCGGTGATGAGCTTCGTCTCCGGGGCGGCGCGCGCAACGACGTGACGCGCAACACGCTCGACCAGCGTCGCGCCGAGAGCCACCGCCCCGACGACGAAGCCGGATGCTTTCAGGAGTGCAACGGCGGTGCTGCCGAACTTGGAATGAGCGACGTGCATGGGCAATTCGAACCCCAGCGCGACGGACGCAAAGTCCTGGAAGGCGAGCTGGGCGTCCGCGAAATGTCCGGAACCCGTCCCGATCAAGCCCTGGGCTTCCATGACCGCGTTGCCCACGGCGGTGCTCGAGACGGCGACCAGAAGCCCGACCGCAATGGGGTGCTCCAGGCCCAGGAGCGTCCCCAGGGCCGCACCCAGCCCGGCGATGACCGTCATGACTGCCACGTTGCCGAGAAGCGCACGGATGCCCACGCTTCCCATCTCTCGGGGCGAAACTCCGAGCCCGAGGCTGAAGAGGAAGAAGACGAGGCCGAGCGTCGCGAGAGTCTCGATCGTCTCGGGGTGCGCTGTGTATCCCGGCGTGAACGGACCGATGACGATGCCTGCCGCGAGATACCCGAGGATCGGATGCAGCTTCAGGCGCGTCGCGACGAAGCTTCCTCCGGCTCCCGCAGCCAGCGCGGCGGTCAGATCGACGAGGAGCTCGGGCTGAGCATTCAAGCGCCTCGGACTCGCTAGCAATCGACAGGCCCTCGCGGAAAAGTCTCTCCCGAGCGGGCACGACCTCATGTCAACCGGGTCAACGGGACGCGTCGTTTTCGATTTTTCGACCGGCGACAGCGGCGAGCGGGTGCCGACCCTTCGATGCCGATGCCTGCGTTTCGATGCGTACCGGGGACCCGCTTCCTGTAGGTTGCCGGCGGTCGCGATGAGGCGGGCTCGGAAGCGCATTGCAACGACCGCGGCAGTCCTCGTCGCGGGGGTCGGCGGCCTGCACACGTGCCCCTTGGCGTGGGCCCAAGCAGACGAGGCAGGGGATGGCGCGCCCAGCACGATTTCGTGGAGCGGGTTCGAGTGGAACGTCAAGTCGGTCACGGACGTGAACCCGGGGCCCAACGACTGGAGCGCCGCCAACGTCTTCGTCGACGGCAACGGGGATCTGCATCTGGCGATCACCAACGTCGGGGGGACCTGGTACTGCGCAGAGGTCTGGACCAACGTCGCCTTCGGGTTCGGCACCTTCCAGTGGCAAGTCGAGACGGCCGTCGACCAGTTCGATCCCAACGTCGTGCTCGGTCTTTTCGTTTATGGCCCGCCGGCTCTCGGGCCGGACGGCACCCACGAGTTCGACATCGAGTACGCACGCTTCGGTTCGGCGACGGGTGACAACGGGTGGTGGACGGTCTTCCCCAACGTCGAGGTCACTCCCCCGCTGCTCGGTCAATCGGATTATTCGCTTTCCCTGGGCGCCAACCCTGCCACGACGTCCCGCTTCACGTGGTCGTCGACGAACGTCGCGTTCGCGACCATGGCGGGATTCCAGCCCCCCGGCGCAAGCACCGACCTCTTGGACTCCTGGACCTACGAGCCCGCGGATCCGAGCGAGGCCATCTCGCAGTCGCCCATGCCGGTCCACATGAACCTCTGGCTTTACAACGGGGATCCCCCGACCAACGGCCAGGGCGCCGAGGTCGTCATCCAGAGCTTCAGCTTCACGCCGAGCCTCCCGAGTGGTTCGACCATGGTTCCGGCGCTGCCGAGCAACCGGCCGCTCCTCCTGGCGGCCTGCCTGATGGGGGTCGGCCTCTTCGGGTCCGGCGCGGCCATCCGCTCGCGGGCGCCGAGAGCGGCACGACGACGACACCCTTCGTCACAGTGACGACGACTCGTCGTCATCGAAGGCGACCGATTCGAAATTCCCCCGTATATGCAAGATTTCGCTCGTGGCACACGGCGTGCTCACCTCGGCGGCATGCTCCACACCTCGCTCGCCGCCGCCGTTGCTCTCTCCGCCCTCTCGCTTTCGACCCTGGCCTGCGCGACGACCCAAACGGCCACGTTAGGCCGCCCTGCGGCCGCCGAAGATCCATCGGCGCCGCTCTGTCGGGTGACCGCACCGCCACGGGTCGTCGCCTCTCGCGTCTTCGTTCCCGGCGGCGTGGCCGCGACGGTGCGGGACGGGCTTTTCGCCATTCGCTTTTCCCCGAGCGCATCGCAGTGCCAGACGTTGGACGCGGGCTCGCCTGCAGGTCCGTTCGTGCCCACGTCCGGGTCCGCCGTCTGCCAACCGGCGCCTTCGCAGCCCATGGCCAGCAGCGGCGACGAGACGATGCTCGCAGCCGAGTTCTACGACGATGCGCAGCTTTCCCATGTCGTGCTCGGCGTCACGACGTTCGATTCGCCGGGCATGTTCCGGCGAGCGTCGTTGCGCGCGATGGGTCGCATCGTGCCGCATGTCTTCGAGCCGCCCCCGGGCGGTCCTCCCGGCGGCGCGAGCAGCCCTGGCCTTGCCGCACTGGGTGACGATCGCTTCCTGCTCCTGTGGCTGCAGGGTGACTCGCAAGCCAGTGTGCTGCGCGCCCAGCCGATCGCCGGGTGGGGCAACGCCGTGGGCTCGCCGCTCGATCTGTCGCCGTCCGAGGTGAGCGTCATCGGACGCCCCAGCGCCGCGGTCACGCCGAGCGGCGAAGGGCTGGTCGCGTTCCTCGCGTCGAACGGCCACGGTTTCGATGTGCTGGCGACGCCGATTGCGTGTGCGACGAACAGCGCCCTGGACGCGCGCGCCGCCGCACCGCCGCGCGGAGCGGTTGCAAAACGCTAGCCCGCGGGGCTTCGCGGTCCAGCTGGGCGGGTCGACCTCGGCGCGGACCCTGCTGTCTCGCGGAGCATGGCGCAAGCGGCGGCCGAAGAAGCCGAAGCGTTGCACGGAGCTCGTTCGCGGCGGGAGTCGCCCGGCGCGACGCAGGCGCCTTCGGAGAAAAGCGCCGCCTCGCCGAAAAAATATCTGCGTCGGTTGCCTTGGTTCGCGCTCGCGGCCGCCGCGGTCGGCGCGGTCGCCGTGCTCCTGATGCGGTACTTCTCCAGGTTCGAGGACACGGATGACGCACAGGTCGAAGCGAATCTCGAGCAAGCTCGCTTTCAGCGGCTGGGCGAGGCCACCGCGAGCGCTCGCATCGCTCGCATCGACCTCGGACGGTCGCGCCGCCTGGTCGAAAGCGACTCGATCGCCCGTGAGGACCTCGATGCCCGCCAGGCGAATGCCGATTCGCGCATCGCCGAGGTCGCCGCGTCGCGGGCCGCAGTCGCCGTCGCACAAGCCGAGCTGGACCAAGCGCGACTCGATCTCGCGTACACGCAGGTGCGCGCGCCGGTCGGCGGCATCGTCGGACAGAAGCAGGTCAACGTGGGCGACAGGATCCAGGCGGCTCAGGAGCTCCTGGCGATCGTGCAGGTGGACAATCTGTGGATCACTGCAAACTACAAGGAGTCGCAGGTGCGCCGCATGCGCCAAGGGCCAGCGCGCCGACGTCCACGTCGACGCCCTCGAGCAGACGTTCCGCGGGCACATCGAGAGCCTTCCTGCCGCGACGGGAGCCCGATTCAGCCTTTTGCCGCCCGAGAATGCCACCGGCAACTACGTCAAGGTCGTGCAGCGCCTGCCGGTCCGTATCCGGCTCGAGCCGGGGCAGGCCAATCTCGACCGGCTGCGTCCGGGGATGTCGGTCGAGCCGAAGGTCTGGCTGGAGTGAGGAGTCATGGCCGCGCAGGTGCATGAAGCTTCCTGCGCGCGGACCTTCCGGGAACGGGGACCCCCACCGTCGCATGAGCCGCGCGCTCGCGGCCGCGGCTGCCCCGGTGGCGATACCGGAGCGAAAGTGGCAAAGTGGCGGCCGATTCCTCGGGTGCCATGAATCGGAGGCTCACCCTGGGCGCCGGGGGCGTTCTGCTGCTTTCGGCCCTTGCTGCTCTCGGATG
>DASPUY010000096.1:0-23899 GCA_035622655.1 Polyangiaceae bacterium | reverse complement strand
GGGCACATCGAGCGCGTTCGTGATCGTCGCGACCAGGGTCGAGGGGCCCAGGCGGGCTGCGGCTACGTCGTCGTACTCCTGCCCGGAAGCAATCGTCTCGACCCCCGTGACGCGGGGCGTGTCGGGGCGCTGCGCCGGCGGAAGAGGAGCCGCGTAGGGCGAGGATCGCGGGGGCAAATCGACGGCGTAAACCGGTGTCGGAGTCGCGCTCGGAGCCGCGAGGACGAAACATCGATCGACGCCGCGACAGCGTAGACCCCAGCCGATCGCCGCGGGATTGCCGTCGTCCCCGATGAACAGCGGCTCGGTCTGGACGGCCTCGAGCTGCGCGTCCAGCCGAATGAACGTCGGCACGATCCTTCCCGCGCACCGGACGGCAGGGTCGGCGAGGCACGCTCGAGCGGGCGCTAGCAGCCCGAACCCCGAAGCCGTGGCGACGAGCTCCGGGCGTCGTCCGGGCGCAATCGCAAGCGACGACATCGGCTTGGCCGAGAGCTCGTCCTCGATCACGAGGGCGAGATTGACCCCCAGCTCGGATCGGAGGCGGGCGTGAGGCTGTTCCCAGGCGAGCACGATCGCCTGGCGGCTCGCAGTGAGCGCCACGACGGACGACCCGCCCACCGCGTTCATGGCCGGAGTCGGGCCCCGGACCCGCCCGTCGGCGTCGACGCCAGCGAGCATGATCCGCGGATCTTCGCCGGTGCGATCGGTCCAGGCCATGATCCACGCCTGCGCTGCCGCCGTCGGGACCACCTCAACGTCGCTGCTGACCGTTCCCTTCGCGGACACGATTGCCCTCGCGCCTTCAGGACGGCCTTCGGCGTCGAGTCGCTGCCAGGTGAGCGTCCCCGCAGCGGGGCCGTCCCCCAGGGGCCCCGTGGCAACGAGCGCCAAGCCCACCCCGTCGCCGGCCGCGACCGCTTGCCAGCCGGCAACGCCGCGAGCGACGCGCACGGGCAGGCCGCGGGCCCGACCATCGAGGTCGATAGGCACCGACAGAATATTCGCGTCTCCGGCGGGAGTCTCCTCGGCCCACACGCAAAGCCCGCCACGCGAAGTCGGAACAACCTTGGCCCATTCGATGTGGTCGCCGGTCCGCTCGACCTCCACGGCGGAGCCGCGAGCGGCACCCTCGGGCGTGAGGCCGAGGACCGTCAGCGACTCCCCACGGTCGAGCAGCGCGCTCCAAGCCGCAAACCAGCCCCCGTGGCTGGGGCCGGCCCATTCCACCTCAAGCGATGTCGCCTCTTGGGGCACCTGAGCGACGGCGCGGGGCGGACGGAGAGGGGCACCGTCGGCGGCCACCGGGACGACGAGCAGGTCCTGCCCCCCGCCCGTCTCCTTGTCACCTCGTCCGATCCAGGCGACGAGGCCACCCTCGGGCCCGGCCGCCAAGAAGGGACCGAGGGCCCGCGCAGCCAACGCGGCGACCTGGTGGGATCGCACCGATCCGGTGCCCCCGGCGGGAGACGATTTGGGCGCCGGTGCACTCGCGGCGGAACGCTGGGGACCCGAACCCGTGTTCACTCGCGCCTGGCGCGGAGAGCATCCCCCTACGAAACACGAGACGACGAGCGCACAGAGCGCCCACACGGGCGATGGACGGGAGGGGGCAAGACTCAACGAACGCAGGAACCGCAAAGGAGCGTCGCAACGCAAAACGCGCAACCTTGCTCGAATCATCCTGTCCGCGGCGCAGCCCATCGCGACCGCAGCCACTCCGTCCGGGCGTTTGGCAGCCGCTCGCCGCAATCAGGTGCGGAGCAACTGGCCGACGTGGCGTCTCTCCCAGTCGAGGGCGCGCTCGAAATGCCGGAACTCTCTCTCACGCTCTTTGAATTCCGGCGGGTGAAGATTGGCCCGGCCGAGTCCGCGACTGCCGGGGATCACGTGATGAAGCATCTCGTGATAGACGATGTAGGCAACGAAATATCGAGGCACCCACTTCCGGTCGAGGGCGGGATGGACGCGGATCAGGCGATCCACTCCGCTGTAGCTCCCGAGCTTGATGGTCCTGCGCGGAGCGATCTTGCTGGTCGGACGCTTGCCCCACGTGATGAGGGCATTCACGGCACCTGAAAAATAACGCTCGTTCAGATCGTTGAATACGGTGAGGAGGTCGTGACGCTTGCCTCGGGTGACGAGCGGGCTGCTGCGCTTGCGGCGCGCCAGTCGAAATCCGTTGGCATCGATGTAATCGCCGAGCGCCGCGCTCGCCTCGCGGTCTCCCCGCGTGACGTAACGCACCAGGGCATCGACCACCGTGAGGGGCGCGTCCAAAAACATGTGGTGCAGCCGCACATGAAGGGTTCCGCGCTGGACGCGATGCGTGATGATGGAGTGGCGATTGTCCGTGATGGAAAGGACGACCGGACCGGGGAAGGCCCCTCGCAGCCTTCGCTCCAGCGACTGACGGGCTCCCTCGTGGACGAAGAGGCGCGGCGACGCCGACGGAAAGACGAGCCGAAGGGGACCGCCGACGCGCTCAGGAATTCGGATGGCGGCCGCGACCTGCGAGCGAACGAGCGATGGGCTGCGGATCCCCATGCGAGCCGCCCCGGTTCGGCCTGTGTACAAAAGGGGCACGACGCTCCGACCGCCCATCCGTGGCCTCCATCAAGGCGGGTTAGAAGATGGGGGGAGGGGTGTCAAGGAATGGACCATAGAACAATAATTTCGAATACTTGTGTTTGAGGGGACTGGCCCCCGATGCCCCGGCTCGCAGGCCATCCAGGCGCGTCCGGAGGCGATGAACGGCGCTGGGCCATTGGGCATGCTGGGACCGCCGGACGGGTCGAGCGCGCACACCGACCGAAGGTCCATCGTTCAGTCGCCGTCGCGCGCGCCCCTGTCGAGCTCGAGCAGCTCCAGGGCGCGGGGTTCAAGGACGAAGCGCAGCCGGGCAGGATGCGCGTGTGCCGCGACATGAACCCCGGCGACCATGGCCTTCGCAAAATCGTGATCGAAATGCCCGAGCAGCCCCCTCAGCGCCGTGGACAGGTCGGGCTCGTGTCCGACGAGCATGACGCGCTTTCGCCCGGCGGCGGTCAGCTTCCGGGCCAGCGAGAGAACGTCTCCACCCGGCGCCATTTCGCGTCGAACCTCGACGCCGCCGCCATGCTTGCTCAGTGTGGCAATGGCGACAATCTCCGCCGTTTGAACGGCGCGAACGAGCGGGCTCGTGATGATCGAGCGGGGCGCCTCGCCGATCTCGAACAGCTTCTCCGCAACCGCAACCACGCGCTCCCGTCCCGCGGGAGTGAGCGCGCGATCTTCGTCCCGACCGCCGGGGGCATGGTCCTCTGCAGGACCGTGACGCATGACGTAGAGCTTCATTCGAGCGTCGGCGCCGGTGACCGGTGAGCGGGCGAGGCTAGTTGGGGGGTTTGCTGGGGGTCGCAGCTTTCTTCGGGGCTGTCTTTTCGTCGACCCCATTCGATTGCGGCGCAGGGGCGACGACAGCCGCTCGCTTGATCCCATGCTTGGCCAGGATGAGCGTTTCGAGCTTGTCCATGACGTCGGGATGTTGCTCGAGATATCCCTTGGCATTTTCGCGCCCTTGACCGATGCGTTCGGTGCCGTACGAGAACCAGGCCCCGCTCTTCTCGATGATTCCGAGCTCTGCTCCCAGATCGATCAGGTCGCCTGACCTGGAGATTCCTTGACCGTAAAGGATGTCGAACTCGACCTCGCGAAACGGCGGAGCGAGCTTATTCTTGACCACCTTGACGCGCGTTCTGTTGCCCACGACGGCCGGCTCTTTTCCGCTCGCGGGGGCGGCTTCCTTGATGGCCCCGATGCGCCGGATGTCGAGGCGAATGCTCGCATAAAATTTGAGGGCGTTCCCCCCGGTGGTCGTCTCGGGACTGCCGAACATGACGCCGATCTTCATTCGGATTTGATTGATGAAGACGAGCAGACAGTTCGATCTCGAGACGGTTGAGGTCAGCTTGCGAAGCGCCTGGCTCATCAGGCGGGCTTGCACCCCCACGTGGCTATCGCCCATGTCACCTTCGATCTCGGCTTTGGGCACGAGCGCTGCGACCGAATCGATGACGATGAGATCCACGGCCCCGGAGCGGACGAGCATGTCGGCAATCTCGAGCGCTTGCTCTCCATAGTCAGGTTGGCTGACGAGGAGCTCATCCGTCTTGACGCCGAGCTTGCGGGCGTAGGTCGGATCGAGCGCGTGTTCGGCATCGATGAATGCGGCCACGCCCCCGGCTCGTTGCACTTGGGCAATCGCGTGGAGCGTCAGCGTGGTTTTCCCGCTCGATTCGGGACCGTAGACCTCGATGATGCGACCGCGCGGGTAGCCTCCGATGCCGAGGGCGATGTCGAGCCCGATACTGCCCGTCGGGACGGTTTGAATTCCGTCCGTTAGGCTCGCGCCTTCTTTCAGGCGCATAATCGACCCCTTGCCGTATTCCTTTTCGATCGTCGCGACCGCGAGCTCGATCGCCTTGCTCTTGTTTTTGGTGTCTTCCATGGTCTGGCGGCGTATCCCTTGTTCGAAGGTATACTGTCCTTTAGTTCAGCTTTCAATCCTTTTTGCCTGCGCTCAGGCCTGCGACGAGAAGCGTTCAGAGCTGATGCGCGGAGCGGCTCCGGCCCCGCTCGCGAGCCTGAACAGGGTTGCTGCAGCGGACTCGGGCGCCCGCGAATGGCCGGCTGACCCTCCCGCTCCCGCAGGCGATCTCCAGGGCGAGCTCGACGCCTTCACGACGATCGATGCGTGCGTCGAGGCGCGCGCGCGGCTCGACCCGCTCGTGGGCGAGGCCATCGAGGCAATCGGGTACGACACCTTTCTTCAGGACGCCTGCCGCCTTCTCGACGCCGCAAAGGCTCGGGACCCACGCCGATGCGACACCGTCGGAGCCACCTCGTTACGGGAGCGCTGCGAGGCCACGGTTGCGGAGGTGACGGGAGATGCCGACGCGTGCCCCTGGACGACGCCCGCTCGTCCAAGGCTCGGACGCGACCCCGGCTGCGTCGCCATCGCGTTGCGCGACACCCGCCTCTGTGCCGGCGCTGCCCGCTCCTCGACGCAGGTGACGTGCGAAGCCGTCGTCACGCACGACAGGGCGCGCTGCGGGGCGCTCTCCACGCCTTCGGAAATGGAGCGATGTGCTCGAGCGGCGGACCGCTGGCGGGCCGTGCTGCCTGCCGCATCCCAGGATCGCGCCGCTGCGTTCCAGACCTCGGGGACGGTGCGCGTCGACGCGTTCGACGCGGGAGCTCCGGAGCTCGACGTGGCGCTTGGACTGGACGTGCGCCATGGAGTCGTCGTCAACGAGGAGCGCGATGGTTCCCATGTCGTCGTCGGTCCCCTGTCCGAGTCGGGATTGGATTTCGTCGCCCCGTCGCCCTATGTCCGCGCCACGCTGGCGTTCGAGATGGTCGCCACGGCGGGGCGCTCGTCCGCAGCGAATGGCACCGAGGCGCGCATCGAGCGCGCGGAGCTCGTGGTGCCGGGGCGCGCCGCCGTCGCAACCCCCGCGGCGCGCTCCACGCTGCGGGCGACGAGCGCGCGTTTCGAGGCCAAGCGCGGAGCCTCGCTCGAGGTCACGATCGAGGGAACCCTGAGCAGCGCCGTGGGCGATTGGCGCGTGCGCGGCCGGCTCGTCACGTTCGTGAGAGACGTCGTGCGTCGCGAGTCGGGGCAAGCCGCCGGCGGGCCCTCGGTCTTGTTCAGGTGAGAGTCCCGGGAACGTCTGCTCGTCCGAGCACTTTCCGCTTCTGACCGCTCGAGCGCGACGAAGGCTGGGCTATAGGACGGGCCCATGCCGTCCGGATCCGCCTCGTCCGGCTCTTCGCCGCGGACTCTCGAGCCGTCAGATGCCTCGCACGAGACGCCGACCCAGCGCCTCGATGCCATGAACGCGCGTGCCCTCGAGGGCGGCGGCCAGGACCGCGTCCGCAAGCAGCACGAGGCCGGCAAGCTCACTGCGCGCGAGCGTATCGAGCTTCTTCTCGATCCCGGCAGCTTCGTCGAGTCCGGTCGCTTCGTCGTCCATCGGTGCGTTGATTTCGACATGGAGAAGGTGCCCGGCGACGGTGTCGTGACGGGCCATGGGCGCGTCGATGGCCGTACGGTCTTCGTCTTCGCGCAAGACTTCACGGTCTTCGGCGGAAGCCTGAGCGGCGCCTACGCGCAGAAGATCTGCAAGGTGATGGATCTGGCGCTGAAGGTGGGGGCGCCCGTGGTCGGCCTCAACGACTCGGGCGGCGCCCGCATTCAGGAGGGCGTCGAATCGCTGGCCGGTTATGCGGACATTTTCCTGCGCAACACGTTGGCAAGCGGGGTGGTGCCCCAGATAAGCTGCATCCTCGGGCCTTGCGCCGGAGGCGCCGTGTACTCGCCCGCCATCACCGACTTCGTGCTCATGGTGCGCGGAACGAGCTACATGTTCATCACGGGTCCGGACGTCATCGAGGCCGTGACGCACGAGAACGTGACCAAAGAGGAGCTCGGCGGCGCGACGACTCACTCCACCCGGAGCGGCGTCTGTCATCTCACGTCGGACGACGATCGATCCTGCCTGGCCCAGGCTCGAGCGCTTCTGGCCTTCTTGCCGTCGAACAACCAGGAAGATCCCCCGTTCAGGCCGACGAGCGACTCGCCGAGGCGGGAGGTTCCCGAGCTCGAACGGATCATCACCGCCGACCCGACCAAGGCCTACGACGTCAAGGACGTGATCCGTGCGGTGGTCGACGAGGGATCGCTCTTCGAGATCGCCGAAGCGTACGCCCCGAACATCGTCATCGGGTTCGGCCGCGTCGGGGGGCGGGTGGTGGGAATCGTGGCCAATCAGCCTGCGGTGTTGGCGGGAGTGCTCGACGTGCATTCGTCGATGAAGGCGGCGAGATTCGTGCGGTTCTGCGACTGTTTCAACGTCCCGCTCGTCACGCTCGTCGACGTGCCCGGATTCCTCCCCGGAACGGAGCAGGAATACGGAGGCGTCATCAAGCACGGTGCGAAGCTGCTGTTCGCGTACGCGGAGGCGACCGTGCCCAAAATCACGGTGATCCTGCGCAAGGCGTACGGCGGAGCGTACGACGTCATGGCGAGCAAGCACATCCGCGCCGACGTCAACCTCGCGCTGCCGACCGCAGAGATCGCCGTCATGGGCCCCGACGCCGCCGTCAACATCGTTCACCGGAGCGAGATTGCGCGAGCCACGGATCCGACACAGGCTCGCGCGGCGTTCGTGGCCGACTACCGTGAGAAGTTCGCCAATCCCTACAAGGCGGCGGAGCTCGGGTTCGTGGACGAGGTGATCTACCCGAAGAGCCTTCGCGCGCGTATCCACGAAAGCCTCGAAGTCCTCCGGAACAAGCGCGACACGAACCCGCCCAGGAAGCATTCGAACATTCCGCTCTGATCGGCCAGTTCAGACCTCGAGCAGAAAACGCTTGCGATCGACCTTGGCCGAAACCGGCCCGAGGCGCGGCTGAGCGTCGACGAAGGAAAGCATTGCGGCCGCGAGCTCGCGGTATCGAGCGCGGTCCAGGGTGCCGCGAAGCAGCTCGACGCGAAGGAAGATTGCCGCGGTCTGCGCAACGTCGCACAGACAGTAGGCGTTGACCTCGTCGATCTTGCCGGCGTGGACCATCGGCAGCACCTGAGATCCGTCCACGCCCACTTTGCCGGGAAAGCCGACGAGCTTCGCGTAGACGTCGAGCCGCGTGTTCTTCGCCGCTCCGAAGTCGGCCAGGAAGTCCATCAGGTCGAAGTGACCGTCGGTCGAATATCTGTAGCGGGTGTTCCGATCGCTGAACCACCAAGGCATGGGCACGCCGTGCTTCAAGGCTCGGCTCGTGATGACGGGCATGTCGAACCCACGACCGTTCCAGGTGACGACGGTGGGCTTCTTCGCATCGAGCCACTGAGCAAAATCGCCGAGCATCTCGGCCTCGGTCTTGTGCTCACCGACCACGCCGAGACGCTTGGGCGCGTGGTCCTCGAGCAGCATGCAACCGAGCGTCACGATCTGGTTGAACGGAGGTGGAGGCACGCGATCGCCTTCGTCGAGCCGCGGCAGCTCGGGGTCCGGAATGGTCTCGATGTCGAGCACCAGGTGAGCGGGCATGAAAACTTGGCCCTCCTAGGTCCGATTCTTTATCGCGGAATGAGCACTGATTCTCTATCGCGAGACGCGGACGGAGGCATAGATGAGTATCGAGGAACGCCGTGCGCCGGGAGCGACGCGACATCCTTTCGACGCGCTGGTCGAGGTCGGCGGCGCGCTTGGGCCCACATTCGAAGCGCAGGCGGTAAACGTTTCGGAAGACGGGATCCAGCTGCGCACGGCCTATCTCCCGGAGCCCGGCCAGCCACTCACGTGCCGGTTCGACGCCGGAGCCGGGCGGAGCGTCCTCGCGGCGGGCGAAGTGGCCTGGGCCCAGGGCGGCGACCGAGGAGGTGAGTTCGGCGTCCGGTTCACCGACGTCGACGCCGAGAGCGTCGAGGCGCTGAAGCACGTCTGCGGCGTGGGAAGGACGCCGCCGCAGGTGAGCGCAGGGTCGAAGGTCCGTCTTCACATCGACGGGCTGGCGTCGCCCATGCGCGCAAAGATCAAGGATGCTCGAAACGCGGCCGTCACCGTGGGCAGCGACCTGGGCTTCCTGCAGGTGGGTCGGCAACTCGAGCTCGAGGACGCGCAGAGTGGAGCCAAGCGCCCCGCAGCCATCGATCGCGTGGACGTCCTGGTCGACTCGACTTCGCAGGTGCCCCAGCTCGTGGTGACTCTGCGCTATTGCGACGTCCCACAGGCGACGCCGGAAGTCGCATCGCGAGCGAGCAGCATCCCGGAGGAGAAAAGCGCCGCCTCGCCTTCGCGAGGCTCGATGCCTTTGGTCGAACAGACGGCCCAAGAGATGCGAGGCGCCTTTGCCCGCAGCCTCGACGGCGTGAGGCCCCTGGCCGGGCGAATGCTCGCCCAGCTGAAGACGACCGTGGCCGTGCTCGCGAAGCGACGTCGGGACGCCGCGGCGTCGACCCCGCGCCGGACGACCGCTCCGCCTCCCGGCGGGGCCCTGCACGCGACGGGCCGGCGCATCGTGAGAGGTGAATCGAGTCCGGTGCAGGACGAGGTGCCCGCGATCGCGCACGCCAAGCTCACCCGCCGGCGCGCAGCGCTGGCCGGGAGTGTAGTGCTGGCGGTGGCGATTGGCCTCCTGGCGATCAAGAAGTCGCACCACGCCCCGCCGGAAACGAGCGCAACGTCCGCGCTCGCGGTGAACGCGACGTCGAGCGCGTCCGCGAGCGCATCGCCGGCGCCCGCACCTTCGCCGATCGCATCGAGTGTCCCCGTGGCGAGCGCCGCCCCGGTCGCCGTCGCCCCCGCAGCACCGGACGAGGAGCCGGATCCTGGGCGCACCAGCCACAAGAAGCGCATTCACGTGCCCCCATTCGGCAACGGACCGGTCCATCACGCCAATGTCCTGCGACTGAAGATGGATGGCCCGATCGAATCCATCGAAGGAGCTCAGCAACCGACCGGGTTCGTCGTGAAGTTGCCGGGCCGCAAGTCTCTCGAGGCCGCCGCGCCGCTCGCAGCCCGCGACTCGCGGATCGCGGCAATCAAGGTATCCAACGACGGCGCAGGCGCAGAGCTGACCGTCGCGTTTCGAGACGGAGTGCCCAACTACCAGGTGAGCGCGCGTGGCGACACACTGGTCATTGCGCTGGCGCCCGCCGGCGCCCTGGATCGCGCCGTCGCCGACAAGGACGAGAAAGGCAGCCGGAGCGCGAAACACGGCAAGCGCTCGCACCCCAAGGCGGACAAGACCCAACAAGAGCTCTGAGCCGAAGCGCCGCCAGGCTCTGCGGCTCAGCGTCGCCCGCGGCCCTTGCGCGTCCTGCGCTGGAGCGACGTCTGGCCGAACGCGCGCAAGTCCCAGCCATCCCGCTCGCCGCGACGCAGCTGCAGCCCGCCCGCGTAAGCGATCATGGCCGCATTGTCGGTACAGCTCGCGATCGGCGGCACGTGCACCGTGAGCCCCCGAGCCGCGCCCTTCTCGTGCACGCGGCGGCGCAGCTCCCGGTTCGCCGCAACCCCTCCGCCCAGGACGACGTGCTCGACCCCCTCCTTCACGGCGGCATCGACGGTCTTCTGGGCCAGCACTCGCGTGACGGCAGCCTGGAACGACGCGCAGATGTTCCTCAGCTCGGCCTCGCTCCGCGGTGGACCGTCCAGCGCGATTTGCCGCGCTACCTGGGTCTTGATCCCGGAGAAACTCATCTCGAGCGACGCCGAGCGCTCCATGGGCGAGAGCAGCTTGGCCCGAGCGGGGTCTCCCCCGACGGCCATCCGGTCGATGGCCGGACCGCCCGGGTAACCGAGGCCCAGGAGCTTCGCCACCTTGTCGAACGCTTCGCCCGCCGCATCATCCCGGGTGGCTCCGAGCTCCGTCACCGCGTCGACCTGCGGAGCGTCGACGCGGTAAATTGCCGTGTGCCCACCCGAGACGAGCAGGCACACGAACGGGAATGGAGGCATTTCTCTCGCCTCTTCGCCCCTGACGACGAACACCGACAGCAGGTGTCCCATCAAGTGGTCGACTCCGATGAGCGGCTTGTCTGCGGCCCATGCCAGCCCTTTGGCCACCTGGAGCCCGACGAGCAGCGCGCCGACCAGTCCCGGGCGATGGGTCACGGCGATTCCGTCGATGGATGCGAGCGGGGTTTTTGCTCGTTCGAGCGCGGCGCGCACTACCGGCCCCACGTTGCGCAGGTGGTCACGCGATGCGAGCTCGGGCACGACGCCGCCGTAGGCGCTGTGCAGGCTCACCTGCGAGTGAACGACGTCGGCATGAACGCACCCGTCGGCGTCGACGATGGCGGCGGATGTCTCGTCACACGACGACTCGATGCCTAAGACGAGCACGGGCCGCGATCCGTCACTGACAGGAGCCGGGCTGCCGGCTGAGCGTGAAGACGGCAAATACGTTGTCCTCTTGCGCCCCCGCGGTCGCCCCCGCTTCGGATGCGTCGGCCGTCGCGCTCGAAAGCGGCGGGGCCCCGCGCAGCAGCCGTACCTCCACGTCTCCGGATTGCATGAGCGAAAGGACGGCAAACACATCGTTGCCAGCGCCGTCGGAGAAGGGCGTCGTGGCCGCGGCGACGTAAACGAGGTTCTTGAGCCGGCCCTCGCCGAACGAAAGCGTCGAGAGAGGATCGTGCCAGATCTGAGGAATGGGCCTCAGGGGCACCATCGTGAAGCGGCCGTCGCTCGTCCAGAGATTGCCGGGACCGTCCTCGAGGTGATCGGTGTCGATCGTCAGGCAAAGCGTCGTGCCCGCGTCCACGCCGGCGCGCACGAACTCGCCGTCGACGACCGCGCCCTGGTAGCGATCGCCATGCGTGGAGAACCCGCTGATGTCCCTGCACGCGGCGAGAGCCAGCGCGCCGGTCGCGACGGCAAGGGCGCCGTGCACGTTCATCGCTCGAGAGTGCGAGCCACTTCGCGCACTCGTGGCTCTGGATCGCTTGTGGCCATCCGTCTGGCGATCGGGCCGGCGGCCTGTGGGTCGAACGACGAGAGCGCTTCCAGCGCGGATTGCCGGACCAGCGCGTAAGAGTCGGCCGACGCGGACGCAGCGAGGGGGGCGGTCGCGCCCGCAAAACCCGCTGCACCCATCCGGCCGAGAGCGCGGGCCGCCAGGACGCGCATCGCCCAGCTCTCGTGGGAGGTGAGGATCTTCGCGACCGCGGCAGCCTCCGCCTCGCCGGCCACTGGGTGCGCGCCGTCGGCACGGGGCGCGCAAACAGCGGCGAGAGCCACGCGCTGTACCGCCTCGCTCGGGTCCTGCACAGCGCGGGCGACCGCGTCGATCGCCTCGTCGCTCGACGAACGGGCCACGAGAACGAGCGCCTTCTCACGGATGGTGGGGTCCGGGTGCTTCGCCAGCGGGACGAGGCTGGGTTCGAGCGCGGCGCTTATCCGCCGCGCGACCTCCGCGGCAGGACCCGTCGCTCCGTACCCGACGAACGGAAGCAGCTCCCCGTCGCCGGCGCCGAGCGCGTCCAGCACGGCGGCTGCGCGAGGACCCGAAGTGCGCAGGGCGGAGAGCGCCGAACGTTCGATCGCTTCGGAGTGCGCGACGAGCGCAGCCGCCCGCTCGGAGTCGAGGGTTTCGGTCGGCCCGAGACGATCGAACAGGGCCTCGACGTCGAACGCCCCCTCCGGCAAGGGCATCGTTTCCTTCGTCCTCGCCCAACCCTGACCCGCTTGGCCCCGTGTCGCGACGGCGGCCAGAGCGGCGACCGCGGCGCGCGAGACGCCCTCGGCCGATTTGCGAGCTCCGCTATCCTCGCCCCCGCCCGCAAACACCGCGTCCGCCATGGCCTCGACCGCGCGCCCTTTCCACGCAGGGTCCTTGGGACTCGCGGCGGCCATCCGTGCGAGTGACAAGAGTGCCATCCGCCGGGGCAGCGCTTCGCCGTCCTCGGCCATGTCGATCAACGCGGGGACTTGCGACTGCGCGTCCATCAAACCCAGCGCGTAGGCGGCCGCCGCGCGGGCGATCGCGCCGGCATCCACCGACCGCGCGACGTCTGCAATCTCCGCGACCGAGCCGGCGTCCCTCGCCATGCCGAGACCGAGCACGGCGAGCGCGCGCATCGCAGGCGATGCGGTGACTGCGATTCGCCGGAGGACCGGCAAGGAGCGCGCGTCGTCGATCCTGGCGAGGCCCCATACGGCCGCCACTCCGACCGAATCGGCGAGGGGAGCCTGGTCGAGCGCCGCATCCTTCGGGTATAGCAGCGCCTCGTACTTGCCCACGAGCGACCCGTCTGCCAGCGCGCCGCACGCTTGCATCGCACGCGTTCGAAGCGTGACGTCGGCCGCACCGGTGGCGAAGGCGAAGAGCGGCAGCGCCGCGTTTCGATTCTGGACGTACGCGAGCACGTCGATCGCGATGCGTTGCTGGGTCACGTCGGTATCGGCCAGCGCATCCAGTAGCGGCTTGATCGCTCGGGCGCCGATTCGGGCCAGAGCGGCCCGAGCGCCGTCGGCCTCCTCTCGAGTGCCGTGTCGAACCCTCTGTACGAGCCCGAACGTCAGGCTTCCGTAGACCTCCACCAGCAGCCGCCGGTAGACCCGGCGTTGAGGATTGCCGATCGCGAGCGGCAGCAGATCCTGCTCGAGGGATTCGAGGGTTCCCTTGCCCAGGTTGATCTGCATCGACAGGCGGGCGGCCCGAGCGACGAGGTCCTCGTCCGGGGCGCCCCGGACGACGCCGCGGAACAAGCGGTCGGCTTCTTCGGCCCGTCCCTTGGAGAGGAGCAAATCCGCGAGCTCGAAATAAACGACGAACAGCCGATCGTTCTTGGCGATCGCCGATCGAAACTCGGCAATCGCGCGGTCGGTGTCCTGCTTCGAGCGATACATCTCCGCCAGCCTGCGGTGCCCTTCCGCGTCGTCGGGGTTGAGCTCGACGGCGCGCGCGGCGAACTGGATCGCGTCGTCGTCGCGGTAGATCTGGAGCGCGTACTGGGCCATGCGCTGATACAGCTCGCGGGCGCGATTGGGATCGAGCTTGGCAAGCCGGGTGAGGACGTCGATCGCCTCGGCGATCTTCGTTTCCTGAACGAGCACGCGCTCGAGCGCGAGATACGTCTCCGCGTCGCCGGGCTCGAGATCGACGACTCGCTCCAGCGCGGCCTGGGCCTCCGGCAATCGTCGGAGATGCGCGAGGGCCTCGGCGAGCATCCGACCGGCCTCGGTGTCAGGAGGCGTGCCCCCGAAACGCGCCCGGAGCCCGGGCAACTGCTGCTCGAGCACGCGCTCGAGACCCCAGAGCGTGACGATGCGCGTGCGGCACTCCCGCGCAAGGGCCTTGTCTCCAGCCTGTCGGGCCTTGGCGACGATGTCTTCGTAGAGCAGCCGCGCTTCGCGGTACGCGTGCGTACGTTCGAAGGCCGCGGCGAGCGCTTTCTTCGTCCCGAGGCCGGCCGGATCGAGCTGGATCGCTTCCTTGTAGGCGGCGACCGCGTCCGCGCCCATGTCGTGCTCGAGGTAAACGTCGCCGAGGGCCGCGAGCGCTCTCGCCCGCGGCGTCACGACGGCGAGGATCCGCTTCCACGTCTGAACCGCAAGCTGCGTGTTTCCGTCCTGAAAGTACCGATCGCCGAGGTCGACGAGGGGACCCGGGTCGGACGCGCCGCTGGTCGAGGCGAGCTTGCGCAGCACCCGGAGCGAGCGCTCGCCTTCGCCGATACGCCCGTAGTACTCGGCGACCCGCGAGAGCACTTCGTCGTCGGTCGAGGCGCGTGCTTCCAGCTCCGTCAGCAGGCGCAGAGCGCGCGCTCGATCGCCGCGCTGAAGGAGCGCATCACAGTCTTCGAACACGAATTGAGGGTTGTTCGGCGCCGCCTGGATGAGGGTGTCGTACTCCGCGATGGCGCGATCGAGTTCCCCGTTGCTCTGCAGCAGCCGGATCATGCGAAGGCGCAGATCGAGCTGGCGAGGATCGGACGCCAGCGACCTTCTGTAGGTGTCGATGGCTTTTGCGCTGTCGCCGGTCTCGTCGTACAGGCTGCCGAGCAGGGCGAGTCGCGGTGCATCGCGAGGGTGCTCGTTCTCCAGCTCCTCGACGAGCGCCGGCAACCGCTGATCGCTGCGGTAGATCTCGGCGATCGTCTGGTAGATCTCGGCGCGCAGCGCGGTCTCGCCTCCGGCGGCGGCAAGGGCGCGCTTGAGCGTGACCAGCGCGGCTTCGTTCTCGTGGGCCTTGGCCTGCGCTCGGCCGAGCTCCTTGAGAGCGGGTGCCAGCGCACGGTTGTCTCCGGCGGCGGCGGCGGCGACGGCCTGCAGCTCGGAGGCGGCGCGGGCGTACTCTCCGCGCGCGAAGAGCTCGCGGCCGAGCTCGCCACGAACGAACAGCGACGTCGGCTCGAGCTGCACGAGCCGCGTGTGGAACTCCTTCGCGGCCATCCAATCCTGAGCCGTGAGAGCGAGGGCCATCAGCGTCCGCAGGGTTTGCTCGCGGTCTGCACGCAGTGTCTGGAGAGCGAGGGCCTGCTCGTAGCGTGTGCGGGCCGCCGCAAGGTCGCCGCGGTCTTCGAGCAAGTGCGCGAGCGCAAGCGTGGCGCTCGGGTCGTCCTGCTTGAGAAGGGCGGCTTTTTCGTACGCGGCGATGGCTTCCTCGATGCGAGCGTCCAGCTTGTAGAGGCCCCCGAGCGCCACGGTGGCCGCGTACGCGCCCGCGTCCGGCTTGGCGGCCCGCGCCTCGAAATCCGCGATCAGGCGCGACACATTGCCATCCCGTTCGCGGTAGAGCTGAGCGAGGCGCTGCAGAGGAAAGACGGCGCCAGGCTGAGTCAGCACCACCTGCGTATATCGGGCGATGAGAGCTGCTTGCGAGGGCGCCGGCGGGGCTGAACCGCCCTGCCCGATTGCACCGCCGGTGGCCGCATGCTGCGGCGCGGGCCGATGATGACGCCCTCGCGGGTCGAAGTCCTGCGCGAGCACCGGCGCGGGTAGGGCCAGCAGCAGCGTCGCGGCCACCGTCCGAAGCAGCATCTCCCCTAACCATAGTTGGCGACCCGCATGGGCGTCGAGCCGACCTCCGCCGGGCTGCGCGGCGGGCCGTTTCGCGGCGTCGCTTGCGCGACCGATCACCCGGCTCGCTCGACGAAGAGGGCGAGCAGAGCAAAGCCGAGAAGCGCCACCAGGAGGGCCGCTCCGACGGTCAGACCGAAGGCGAGCGCGTGGGCTCCACCGCCGCCCGGCTCGAAGCCGGGCACGACGCGGGAACGCCAAGACGCGGCAGCGCGGAGCAAGAGCATGAGCTCCAGGAGCCCGGCGAGCGTCAGGGCACCGACGGCAATGGTAACGCCTCGGGTGCGCCGTGAGCCCGCCCGCGCACGCTGCAGCGTGGATCCATCGAGCGCCACCCAGCGCGCGATCGGTCTGGCGGCCGCCACGCAAAGACACGGCCACAACGCTCGCGCTTGCTGCTCAGCCGGAACACGCGGCGGGCAGGCCGTGGGGTCGAGCCCCAGGGAGAGCGCCACTTCGTCGCTCGACGCCACGAAAAACGGCCGCACGCTCGTGCCCGGCCCGAGCTCGGACGCGCCCCGTGGATCCCCCGCTGCCACGGCCCAGTAAAGTCCCGGAAGAAGGCGGGGCAGGCGGATGACCGCCGAAGGGAGCGCACCGGCTGCGTTTGCGAGCGGAACCGAGGTGGCCCAGACACGGCCGCGGGCGTCGTCGATTTCGAGGTACTCGAGCGTGCGGGCGGTCGGCGCGACCAGCTCGATCTCAGGGGTTTCCTCCGGCGACCAGCGCGCACGCGTTTCGAGCCTGGCGGCGCCCGGGGAGGCGTACAGACCTCCGATCCATTCACCCGCCCACGTGGATTCGTCCGACTGGCCCGGAGGGTGCGTCGCCCGGCCAGGCTTTTGCGCCCGAAGCGTCAGCGATAGGGCGAGCCCGACCGGGGTCACCGTGAGCGCGGTCCACCCCGAGGAGTCCGTCGTCGCAGACGCCCCGGACGGCACGACGCTCGGATCGTCGTCGGCCCGGATCCGGACTCCGGCGACCGGAGCGCCGGTGGCTGCGTCCGTGACGCGGACGCCGATCATCGACGGGAATCCCGGCGCCACGCGCTGGCCGAGCACCGCCACGTCGAGGGCCAGGCGCCCGTTTCGACGGGCAAAGGGGGCCCACGCCGAATAGGGACGCGCCGGCTGGCCGCGATCCGGCGTGACGGCGTCGCCGCGAGCCAGGATCGCCGTGCCCGCCGCCACCTCGAGATGGACCGGAGCGCCGGGGAAGGCGAGCTGGGCCTCCGCGATGCCGTCCGCGTTGGTGTCGCCGCTCCACTCTGAAGTGCCATCTCCTCTGCGCGACACGATGGACAAGCGGGTCGCCGCCATGGGCGACCGCGATCCGTCCTGGTCGCGAAACGCGAACACCTGCCATGCCGCGGCCGTCGCCGCGGCGGCGACCGGTGCGCCATAGACGATCGCGGCGGCCTCTCCCTGCGGAGCTCCCAGTCGCAGCCCCGACGCAACCGCAACGGCTGCGGCAAAGGGCGCGAGGAGCGCTACCAGCCGCTCCGCACGGGTCATCGGACCTGCCAGGCGGCGTCTGCCTGCGGCCCCGGCTCATCGAACACGATCGTGGGAGGCTGCGCGGGATCGGTTCCGAGCGCGCCGCGCGCGAGGTGAACGTGGCGGACGCCTTCGGCCTTGCGCACGTGAACGACACCGCCACGCGTCTCGATGTCGACGAATGCGTCGCTTGCTCCCGGCGAGCGCTCGATGACGACACCGTACGCGCCGACGTCGTTCGGTCGCACGCTCCTGTAGGTCACGCGGCCCACTCGACTCGGGACGCGTGCCACGGAGGCGGCATCGACGACGTCGCGCAGAAAGCGGGCCACGAGCGAACCGTCGTGGCCGGTGCCGGCGACCCGATTGAAGCGCACCTCGTAACCGCGACGTCGCATTGCCTCGGCCAGGATCTCGCTCTGCGCAATTTTCGAGGTCCGGTCATCCTCGCCGTGAATCAGCCACACCGGCAGGTGGCGCGCGTTATCGACGACGTCGAGTGCGTTCACGACATGCGCGGCGGCGTCGCTGCGCAGAATCAGCCCCGCGTAGGTCGCGCGGTCGTAGCGAGAATCCCCGAAGAAGCTCGTGGCCATGGCGAACCGGTCGGGGTGATGGAACGAGATGGTCGTCGCACCCGCGCCACCCATCGACGCACCCCAGATGGAGACGGCTTGCGGGTCGACCGCGACCGCGGCCGACAGGGCGTCGATGGCCCGCAAGACCTCGTCTTCCGCGTCGGCCGTGTACAGCGAGTTGCCCAGCGCCTGTGGCAACAGCAAGAGGACGTCTCGGCGCTGCGCCTCGCTCAATAGCTCGTCGTATGCCGTGTAGGTCCACATCGAGCCATTCCAGGGATGTGTTCCCACGAGCAGGGGGCTCGGTCGATTCAGGTCGTGGCCCCGCGGAACGTAGACGACCGCCTGGCCGCCGCCCCTGTTCGCGTGAGGGCTCGCGAACCGCATGAGGCCGAGCCCCTCGACCCCATCGACGGGGTCGCCGATTCGCACCGGCTCCCCGCATGCGACCCGCCGCTCGTAGGAACTGATCCGAAGCTCGACGATCACCTCGTGGGGTCCGGCCGACAGCCCGACGACGACGGGACCGTCCGCGACCGGGACGTCGCGGCCATCGAGACGCAGGGCTTGCCGCCCCGCGCACGGCGGAAATTGCAAGGCCCGGGAGGCGGCCTCGATGCGTAGTCGCAGCTCGCACCGGCCTGCGGGAACGACGTCGCGGTCGAGGTCACTCCACGGAATCGACTTCCATGCTCCCCCGGCCGGGCGAACGTCGATGACCTGGACCTCGACACCCCGCACCTCGACGTGCGGGCTCAGCGTCTGCGATGCGGTGGCCGACGCCGCGGCGGGCGAAACCGGCGCAGGCGAGTTCGCGGCCGACAGGGCCGATAGGGCCGACAAACCCATGGCGGCGGCCCCTCCGAGCCAGGTCGCGGCTCGCATGTGCCTTGTCATGCTGCGCCTTCCGCCCTAAAGCGCTTTGCGATGGGACACGGGCGCGCGCGCGGCACACCACGCTCGCCTGCCGCGGAGTCGTCGCTTGCGGTGGGCGGCGCCCCGTCCCCGCGGCAGCGTTCGAGCTTTGTCGGTTCACGGCTTGCGTCGGCGCTGGCTCTCTTTCCCCTCGGCGCCTGGACGGTCGCGCACATCTGGCACAACCTATCCGCGTTCGACGGGGCACAAGCGTGGCAGGCCTCCGTCACCGGATATCCCCACCCGTTTGCCGAGGCGATGACGGCGATCGTCGTTCTCCTGCCGCTGGTGCTGCACACGATCTGGGGGCTTGGTCGTCTCGCGACGAGTCGCCCCAATAATTTCCGATACTCCTCTTACGGCAACCTCAAATACCTGCTGCAACGCCTGAGCGCGGTTGGAGTGCTGCTCTTTCTGGGAGCGCACCTGTGGCTCGCGATGATCCAACCGCGCCTCGAGACCGGACAGGCGGAGCCGTTCGCGGACATCGCGCACGAGATGCGCCACCACTGGCCCACCCTCGCCACGTATCTTCTCGGTACCCTGGGCATTTCTTACCACCTGGCCAACGGGACCCACACCTTTTGCATGACGTGGGGCGTGGTCTCCAGTCGGCGAGGGATGCTGCGGCTCGAGCCCGTCGCCGTCGGCCTGTTCGTTCTGCTGCTCGCGATGTCGTGGGGCGCCGTGTACGCGCTCTGGGCAGCCGGGGCCTGATCGCGCCGGCGGCACACGAAAGTGGAGTGGAGAGAGGCAAGCGTCGTCAGCCGACCCCGAGGAGCTTGTTCATCGACGCTTCGTCCGCCGGCGTAAACGGGTACTGATCGAACTCGGAGCTGGTGACCCACCGGTAGGCGCTGACGTTGCGCACCTCGAGCGTCGGGCTCGAGAGCCTGCACTCGTAGAGGAAGAGATCGACCACGTAGTGCTCGTACGGATGGCTCACGAACGAAATGAGCTTTCCGACCTCGATGTCAGCGTCGAGACGGTGGCGCACTTCTCGTCTGAGCGCGCCGACGTCGCCCTCGCCTTCCTCGACTCTCCCGCCCGGAAATTCCCACATGAGCGGCAGGACGGCGGTCGCTCGCCGCTGCGTGATGAGGTAGCGGCCATCCCGCTCGATGACGGCAGCGACCACGCGAATTGTTCGAGCGGGGCCCATCGCACGGGGCTGAGCTTATCACGCTCAGATCGTGACTCGGAACAGCTGCTGGCCCATCAGCAGCACATCGCCCGTACGCACTTCAATCTCGCTCGTGATGCGCAGAAAGGTGCCGTTCGAGCTCCCGAGATCCGTGAGAAACAGCCGTTGCCCCTCCCAGGACAACCGGCAGTGCAGACCCGAAACGTAACCATCCTCGGGAAACAGAATGTCACCGCGCTCCCGGCCGAGGTGGATGCCGTTCTCGGGGATCGGAAACGCGTTGCCCGTATCGTCGCGTCCGATCACGAGCGCGATGCGTCCGACGTACCCTTTGCTAGGCGCCCCCAGACGTTCGACCCCGTCAGCGGTCGGGGGTTGGGGTGTGAGCGCCTCGTATTTGATGATTTCCTGACCGATCCGGAAGATGTCGTTGACCTTCAGCTCGACGGGGAGGTCGCGTCCGAGCTTCTTGTACACGCCGTTGAGCGACCCCTCGTCTTTCACGACCGCCCGACCCGGCCCCGAGCTTCGAAAGGTCGCGTGGCGGGGAGAGAGGTAGCTGTCACCCGCGAAGATTCCGCCCGTCTCGCGGCCCACGGAGCCGCCGCCGGGCAACTGGTGCGTACCTGCTTCGGTGCCGTCGGCGCGCAGCGCGGTGAGCGAGAGTCCGGCGGACACCGGCTCGGGGGGCGGCGCCACGACCGCCGGCCTCGGAGCGGCGGCGGCCAAACGAAAACCGCACGACCCGCAGAAGAGATTGGACACCGTGTTCCGGTGGCCGCACTGCGGGCAGACCACCGTGCCGGCATCGACACCTGCAGCGGCGGGAGAAGGCGACGCGGCGGCGGCAACGGTAGGCGATGCGATTGGAGCGGCGGCGGCGGCCGGCTGGATGTTCGGCGGCGCGACGGCCGGGGGCGGCAAATGCGCGGCGGCGGCCGGCTGCCCGGAAGCCGCGACGCGAGCCGTGCCCCCCGGTCCTCCGGGAATGGCGACCGTACCGCCGAACGCAAGCGCCCCGGCCGCTGGAGCCGCAGGGGCCGGCGGCGCTGTGGCCGTCGATCCGAGGTTCACAGCGCGCATGCCGTGCGGCGGCGTCTGGGGCGAGAAAGGCTTTGGCGCGACGTCGCGCGGCAACTCGGCACCGCATCCGAGACAAAACTTGTAATGGTCCTGGTTGTCCTTCGAGCACTTCGGACAGGTGATCACTCGGGCCTCCGCGCGCGTCCGTCTCCAAGATGGCGAGTATTCACGCCCCGGACAGGGGGTCAAGGGAGCTTCTGGCCGGAGCGTCCCTGGCCGGGCGGGACGACGCTGCCGGGTTTTGGGCGGGGCACGGGCGGATGGGCTGCCTGCGGACGCCGCGCGGTGTTACCCTGGCCGCCATGGTAGCCGCCACGTTCCCTGCAGTTCAGGTCCCAGGCACCGGAGCGCTCTATGCCCGCTTCGTCACGACCGAGGGCAGCATCGTTGTCCGCCTCGAGGAAGAACGCGCACCGAAAACGGTCCGAAATTTCGTCGGTCTCGCGACGGGCGCCCAGGAGTGGATTCACCCGAGGACGGGCCAGCTCCAGACGGGCGCTCCGTACTACGACAAGACGGTTTTTCACCGAGTCATCCCCGATTTCATGATCCAGGGGGGCGACCCGCTCGGCCAGGGCACGGGCGGACCGGGATACAAGTTCGAGGACGAGTTTCATCCGGAGCTGCGCCATGCCGGCCCGGGCGTCTTGTCGATGGCCAACGCGGGACCGGGGACCAACGGGTCGCAGTTCTTCATCACCGAGCGGGCGACTCCGCATCTCGACAATCGGCATTCCGTCTTCGGTCACGTCGTCGGCGGCCTCTCCGTAGTCAAGCAGATCGCCCGCGTGCGGACCGGTGCGCGCGACAAGCCGGTCAAAGACGTCGTCCTCGAACGCGTCGAGGTCTTCCGCAGCGACACGCCGCCCACGTCCTGATCGGCTCCCGTCAGGGCGTCGCTCGGGTCGAGCTGCCGAGCTCAGGGGGGCGGAGCACGGTGACGACCGTCGTCGGCTTGAAGCCCAGCGCCCGGCCGAGCGCCCGCCGCACGGCCTGGCGAACCGCGTTGGCAATCTCGTCGTCCGAAGCGGTCGCCGAAGAGCGGGCGGCGGCGACCGCCTCGACCCGCACCGCCGCGACGACTGGGCCGTCGATGGCGGCATCGAGCACGCCGCAGGACGCGAACGAGATTTCGCCCAGCCGACCGCTCGCATCGAAAGGCACCGTCACATGGGCCAGCCCGCGTGCCGCCAGGGCCGCGCGCTCGTCGAGAATCGCCTGTGACACCACGCGCCCGGCGAAGACGTGGACGCGTGCGACGGGAACGCGCCCCACGGTGCGCATCCCGGCCGGGTCGACCTCGCCGACGTCTCCGTTCTCGAGGACGCACACCTCCGAAACACCGCGCTCGGACGCCACGGCCGCGTGTCGGCGCAAGTGATGCAGCGTTCCGTGGACGGGCACGAAGGCGCGCGGCCGGACCAGGTCGATCATCCGCTGTTGCTCCTGCCGGTGGGCGTGACCGCTGACGTGTACGTCGCGGTCGGACCACCACGTGCGCAGCTCGACTCCGCGTCGCAGCAGGTCGCTCATCAGCCTCGTCACCACGACCTCGTTGCCGGGGATGACGCGGCTCGACATGACGACGACGTCACCCGCCGCAAGATCGAGCGAGGGGTGCTCCGCACGAGCCAGGCGCGCCAGGGCCGATGCCGCTTCTCCTTGCGAGCCAGTCGCGATCGCCAGCACGGACCGACGGGGTAGCTCCCGAGCTCGCTCGGCCGGCCAGAGCAGGTCCGAGGGCCATTCGAGGTACGGACGGCCCATTTCCTCCCCCGTGGACCGAGCCGTCGCGCGGGCGACTCGAGCGTGCGTCGAGACGCCGCGGCCCAGCATCAGGATCTTGCGAGCATGCCGGCGCGCGATGTCCCCGAGCATGCGCAAGCGGTGAACGTTCGATGCAAACACTCCCACGACCACCGCCTGCCGGGCCCCGGCGACGATCTCTTCCAGTGCGCGACCGACCCCTTCCTCGCCGCCCGTCGGACCGCTGGCGTCGACGTTGGTCGAGTCGCTCAGAAGAAGACGAATGCCCTCGCGCGAGAGCTCCGCGAACCTTTCGACGTCGAACCGTTCACCGTCCGGCGGGCGCTCGTCGAACTTGAAGTCACCCGTATGGACGACGAGCCCGGCATCGGTGCGGATCGCGAGCGCCGTCGCATCGGCGATCGAATGCGTCACGCGCATGGGCTCGACCTCGAAGGAGCCGACGCGCTCGCGCGAGCCCGGCGTCACGCAGCGAAGGATGGCGCGTTCGAGGATGGCGTGCTCCGAGGCGCGTTCGCGCAGAAGACCGATCGCGTACCTCGGTCCGAACACCGGAACGTCGAATCTCCGGAGGAAATAGGGAACGGCTCCGATGTGGTCCTCGTGGCCGTGGGTGAGAAAGAGACCCGCGATGCGGTACGCCGAGAGAGGCTCGAAGTCCGGATGCACGACGTCGACGCCGAGCCCGCGATCGTCGAATGCAATTCCGCAGTCGATGAGGAGCACCTCGCCGCGCTGCTCGAGAGCGAGGCTGTTCATCCCCATTTCGCCGAGACCGCCGAGAGGAATGAGGCGAAGAGAGTGCATGCACGAGGCGGCGAGTGCGAGGCCTGTTTAGCACGTGACGGCGTGCTATGTGCGGTGTCCCTTTGAGCCGTTCGACGCTGGCCGACAAGCGCTTCGTTCTCGTGATCGGCAAGGGCGGCGTGGGCAAGACGACGCTGTGTGCAGCCGAGGCTCTGGCGCTCGCCGCATCGGGCAGGCGGGTGCTCGTCGCGATGTGCAACGCGAAGGAACGGTTGAGCGTGATGCTGGGGGTCGCGCCGATCGGACCGGAGATCGTTGCGGTCGCCGAACGCGTCTGGGCGGTGAACATCCAGCCCGAAAAGGCGCTTCACGAGTACGGCCTGCTGGTCCTCCATAGCCGGGCACTGGCGAAGACCGTCTTCGACAATCGATATGCGCGCGCCTTTCTGCGGGCCGTTCCGGGAATGCAGGAGTGGTCGATGCTCGGCAAGGCGTGGTGGCACACGACGGAGCGACGCCCCGACGGGTCGTTCAAATACGACGTCGTCATCCTGGATTCGCCAGCAACCGGGCACGGCATCGACATGCTGCGCGTAC
>DASPUY010000095.1:0-24881 GCA_035622655.1 Polyangiaceae bacterium | reverse complement strand
GCGCTCTTGATCGCGGTGCCGCTAGGCGTCGGGGTGGCCATCTTCCTCGTGGAGATGGCGCCGCGACGGGTCAGTGTCACGGTCGGCTTCCTCGTCGAGCTGCTGGCCGCCATCCCCTCGATCGTCTACGGACTCTGGGGTCTCTTCGTGCTGGCGCCGATCGTGCGCGACCACCTGGCTCCCGCTTTGCGTGCGACGCTCGGATTCATTCCCCTCTTCTCTGGCCCATCGTACGGCGTCGGGATGCTGACGGCGGGCCTCATTCTGTCCATCATGATCCTGCCCTTCATCGCAGCGGTATCGCGCGACGTGCTCGCCGCGGTCCCCCAGGCCCAACGGGAGGGGTCTCTGGCCGTGGGGGCAACGAAATGGGAGACGATCTGGCAGGTGGTCATTCCTTACGGGCGCGCGGGCGTCGGGGGGGCGATCATTCTCGCGCTCGGCCGCGCCCTGGGGGAGACCATGGCCGCGACGATGGTCATCGGCAACACCCCCCAGATCGCCGCTTCTCTCTTCCAACCCGGATACACGATGGCTTCCGTCATTGCCAACGAGTACTCCGAGGCGTCCGGACCGCTCTACCTGTCGGCGCTGACCGAGGTCGGGCTCCTGCTCTTCGTCGTGACCTTCGCCGTCAACGGCTGCGCACGTATCCTCATCTGGCGCATGGCGCGGGGATCGGGAGGGCACGAGTGACCGCCACCGCTGCGCGTTCCGCGCCCCTCGTCATCGCGACCCGGCGAAAGGCGTCGAACGTCGTCATGCTCGGCCTGTGCATCGTGGCCACCACGATTGCTCTCGCGGTTCTGGCGTGGATCTTCGGCTACGTGCTCGTGCAGGGCGCTCGATTCGTCAGCCTGTCGTTCTTCACCAAGCTTCCGGTGCCGGTGGGCGAATCGGGCGGCGGCTTCCTCAACGCGCTGATCGGGACCGGGATCATGGTGGGGGTCGCATCCGCAATCAGCATCCCGATCGGCATCTTTGCGGGCATCTATCTGTCCGAGTTCGGCACCGGCTGGTTCGCGGGCATGGTTCGCTTCGTGAACGACACGCTCAACGCGACACCATCCATCGTGGCGGGGCTCTTCGCCTACACCCTCATCGTCCTGCAGACGCGCCGATTCTCGGCTTTTGCCGGAAGCGTGGCGCTGGCGGTGTTGATGATCCCGACCATCACGCGCACGGCCGAAGAGATG
Source organism: Polyangiaceae bacterium (assembly GCA_035622655.1). Lineage (GTDB taxonomy): Bacteria > Myxococcota_A > Polyangia > Polyangiales > Polyangiaceae > Palsa-1150. The sequence continues at coordinate 23,685 of DASPUY010000095.1, read as the reverse complement.
ATCCGGCTCGTTCCCCGACCGCTCCGCGAAGCGGCCCTCGCTCTCGGCATTCCCGAGTGGCGGATGACGCTCCAGATCGTTCTTCCCGCCGCAGCGTCCGGGGTCATCACCGGAGTCATGCTGGCCGTCGCGCGAGTGTCGGGCGAGACGGCCGCGCTGCTCTTCACGGCGTTCAACAACCGCTTTCTCTCGGCGGCTCTCGACGAGCCGATGAGCAGCGTTCCGGTGCAGGTCTACACGTACGCGATCGCACCGTACGACGATTGGCATCATCAAGCGTGGGCGGGTGCGCTCGTCCTGGTGACCCTCGTGGCGGTCTTCAGCGCCGCGGTTCGCATCGCCACACGCAATCGTCACCGATCGCTGGGTTAGGTAGTGCTTCGGGGTCTGGGGTCGCAGGTCACTGCGCGAGTGCCGACGCGCACAGGAAGACGCCGATCAAAAGGACGCATGCCGAGGAGACGACGGGCAACCATCGAACGACAGTTGCCGCACGGGACACGCGATCCAGCACCCGCCGGGCGGCCAGCACCAAGAGGCCGGCACCGGTGAGCGTCGTCGCGACGCCGATCGAGAATGCGAGGACGAGCACGAGCCCCAAGCCACAGCGGTGAAGTGCGATCGCCGTGAGCAAGACCGCCACGGCCGACGGGCACGGCGTGAGGCCGGAGGAGGCACCCAGCGCGGCGATCGAGGCCGCCGCGCCCGCACATTCAGGCGCACCCACGTGACCGTGTCCGGCGCCCTCGGTGGTGACCTCCTTCCATCGTCGCGGCAGCTGGAGCAAGCCGAGGACGAGGACGGTCACGGCGGCCACGATCTCGAGGCCGCGCATCACGCGATCGGTTCCGATCGTGTGCTCGATCGCGACCGCCAGCCCAGCCAGCCCGAAGACGACCACCGTGTGGGCTACGCTCACCGTCGTGCCGAAGACCAGGGCTTGCCACGGGCGGGCCCGACGACCGACCAGATAGGCGGCTGCGAGTGCCTTTCCGTGGCCCGGAGACAGCGCGTGCACGGCGCCCAGCAATGCGGCCAGCGCGACGGCCAGGAGGGGGAACGGACCGGCTGCGGCCGCTCGTCTCAGGGCGGAGGATAGACGCGCCAGTCGCTCGTCGACGACGATGGGCGAGCGTGTGAACCGAGGACCGGCAGCCGCCTCGGACGAGCTGGGCGCGAGGCGGAACGCGAGTCGCGCCTCGTCTTGTCGCGGAGGGCTCGCGGATCGGCTGTACGACAGGGCTGCGGAGGAGCTTTCCTTGAATCCGGCGGTCACCCGGGCGTCGGCCGAGTCCTGGGCCGCCAGCTCGCGCCATCCCGATCGCTCGGAAAAGTCGGGATCACGCAGGTAGACGTGGATCTCCCGCACGTCCGGATCCAGCGGTACCGTGCGCTCTGCGTCGATCTCCGCCGCAATCCGGAGCGTGGGCATCCCGCGCTCGCCCTCGACCGCTTCGAGGTTGCTTCCGGTCACGCGCAGCGAGGCCGGAGCGCCGTTCACTTCGACCGTCCACGCGGCGACGAGCGGTGGAAGTCGCCGCTCGAGATACGCACGCTGCTCGTCCGGCGTCACCACGCCGTCGTGATCCGCGTCGAGCTGCTGAAATTCCGTGTAGGACGGGAGCTCGGCGAAATCGAGAAGGTAGTCGACGCGCAGATGACCGCGCCCGTCGCACGCAACGCCGATGTAGCGGTTGACCGAGGTAAACCCCGCAGGGTGTGCCGCCGCCGCACCCGCGAGCAGGAGCACCGTCGCTCCGAAAACGACGGCGATGCAGGCGCGCGGGCTGCTCGCCAGCCCCGAACGTCGCACGCCTCGTCGGGCCATTTCGCCCCGTACTCTACTCCGTGACGCGACCTTCCAGGAATCGGTCCGGTAGATCGAGGCGGGGGCGCTCGAGCCCATGCGCGTACATCAATTCGTCGTCGCGCAGAATCTCCCGGGTCGGTCCGTCCGCCACGACTCGACCGGCGTCGAGGACGATGATCCGCGAGCAGGTCTCCGCCGCCAGTGCGAGATCGTGCGTCGCGAGCACGCGAGTCGCGGGCAAGCCTTGGACGATTGCGATGAGCTGTCGCCGCGACCGCGGATCGAGCCCACTCGTCGGCTCGTCGAAGGCAAGGATCTTCGGCTCGTACGCGAGCAGGCCCGCGAGACCTGCACGCTTCTTTTCGCCGCCGCTGAGACGGTGCGGCAGGCGCGGCTCGAACCCGGCCAGGCCTACCTTCGCGAGCGATTCAGAGACGCGCCGCCGGAGCGGGTCTCCCTTCAATCCGAGCTGACGGGGACCGAAAGCTACGTCCTCGCCGACGGTCGCGCAGAAGAGCTGGTCGTCCGGATCTTGAAAGAGCAGGCCGATATGCCGACGGACGACGCCTGCCGTCTCGCGACGCAGGGGTTCTCCGAGGACAACGACGTCGCCCTCCCCGTGGCCGATCCCGGGCTCGGGCAAGATGCCCGCAAGGTGCAAAAGAACCGTGGATTTTCCCGCTCCGTTCGGCCCAATCAGCGCGACGCATTCGCCTTCCGCGACCTGGAACGACACTCTCTCGAGCGCAAGCGTCCCGTCGTCGAAGTGAAACGACAGGTCGTGCACGTCGATCGCGCACGTCATGAGAAAAACCCGGCGGGGACGTGCATCGGAAAGTCTTTTCAGAAGCCGATCCTGCGCATCACGAAACGCGGCAGCTGCCGGATGACCAGCATGACGAGACCCCAGATTCGAGGCGTGTACAGAACGGGCTTTCTTCGGTCCATTGCCCGTACCACGTCGCTCGCAACGCGTTCGGGGTCGCCCGCGAAAGGCGGCGGGCGCAGCCCTGCCGTCATGCCCGTCTTGACGAAACCCGGCTTGACGCAGAGGACCGAGAGTCCGGCCGCGTGGTATTTGTGGTCGAGCGCCTCGAGATACACGGACAGTCCGGCCTTGGTGGAGCCGTAGATTCCCACCGGCTTCCGACCCCTGTCTCCCGCGACCGACGAGAAGACGACGAGCCTGCCCCCGCCGCGCGCGAGGAGCCGCTTGCGCGCGTGCTCGCAGAGAACGACGGTGTTCGCGTAGTTGACCGTGACCAGACGACGTGTGAGCTCCACGTCCTCCTCGAGGGCTTCCTGAGTCGCGAACATCGCAGCGGTCACGATGACGGCATCGAAAGCTCCGAGGGCGGCGTCCGCGGCGTCCAGCGCCGACGCAAACCCTTCCGGTTGCTCGAGATCGAGGTGCGCGTGTCCCACCACGGCACCATCGCGATGACGGGCCGAAAGGTCCGCGGCGCCTCGCGTCAGGTCGGTCTCGTGGCGACCCAACAAGAAGACCGAATCTCCGCGCTCGGCCAGGCGCCGCGCGATCGCACGCCCCATCCCCGTCGTACCCCCGACGATGACAGCCTTCATCCGCGTCTCCGAGCGTGCGTGGGCGGGGGCGACGGCATGGGCCGCGACCGGTGCCGGCGACTCGACTCGGGCGAGCTCACTTGCCCGCATTGATGCGCGCGTTGGCCTCGGCCGGATGTCTCTTGCACTCGAGCAGCGCGCTCAGAAGGAGCGGCACGACGATGGTCGCATCGGACTCGATCACGAACATCGGAGTGTCCTGCGTCAGCTTGTCCCACGTGATCTTCTCGTTGGGTGTCGCGCCGGAATACGACCCGAAGGACGTCGTCGAATCCGAGATCTGACAGAAGTAGGCCCAGGGCTTCACCGGCTCGCCCAGATCGTACTTGATCGACGGCACGACGCAGATGGGGAAATCGCCCGCGATGCCGCCGCCAACCTGGAAAAAGCCGATTCCCGCGCCTCCTGACAGCTCACGGTACTGATCGTAGAACTCGACCATGTACTCGAGGCCCGACTTCACGATGCTTGCGCTGCATTCGTTCGTCTTGACGTGCGACGCGAAAATGTTTCCGAAAGTCGAGTCCTCGCAACCGGGAACGACGATCGGCAACTTCGCACGCGCCGCGGCCAGCAGCCAACACTCTTCCGGATCGCCCTCGTAGAGCTGCGGGTCGATGGTCTCGACGAGCTCGTAGAAGTACTCGTGCCAGAAGCGGCGTTTCCCGCTTGCAGATGCACTCTTCCACATCGGAACGATGTACTTTTCCACCGCTCGAAAGGCTTCGTCTTCCGGAATGCTCGTATCTGTGACGCGACGCATCCGATCCTTGAGGATGTTCGTGTCGTCTTGCTTGGTGAAGTAGCGGTAGTTCGGGAAGTCCTTGTAGCTGTGGTGAGCCACCAGTCGAAAAAGCGATTCCTCCAGGTTGGCGCCTGTGACCGAGAGCGCATGAATCAACCCCGCTCGGATCGCCGGTGCCAGCGTGATGCCGAGCTGCGCCGAGGACATCGCGCCGGCGACCGCCCACAGCATCTTTCCGCCGCCTTCGACGTGTCGCCAGTATGCGAGCAGCGCGTCTCTCGTCGCGCGCGAATTGAAGTTCTTGTAGTTCTTCAAAATGAATTCGAGGACGGGTAGGTTCGGCGCCGCCATGGGCGCCTCATTAGCACGATGCGCGCCACCGCAGGCGCTCGACCGCTCCTACGAAGGCGGATCGCGGCGGGCGGCTCGCCGCCTGAGGCCGGCTCGAGGGCGGCCCGCGCGCGCGGGGGGTCCTGACCCGTTTTCAGGGGAGCTTCCAGCGGTAGCTCGGATCCGGGCTGCACGACGACACCGGCAGGCCGACGAGCGCCAACGGGCCTTCGGTCGCGACGATGCGACCTCCTCGATGCGCCCCGCCGAACGACAGGACGTAATTGAAATGGTTGGCCCCGGCCCATGCGCCGCGCGGATAGATGGGGACATTCCGGTGCAGGTACGTTGCCCCACCGCTCCATGCCAGGTGCACCGCTTCGACCTCGATGCCGCAGAGATCGGGCTGCGCGTGCGCCGCGAGAAGCAGTCGGTTGACCGCGCCGAAGTCGTCGTACGCGCTCGCGCTGGGACGTTCACGCTCGTACTGGCCCAGCTGACCGAAGGTGAGCGAGTGAAAACGTGCACCGGCCACCGCCGCGCACGACGCGATCGCGGCGGCGGGCCAGCGTGCGTCGACGGACAGCAGCGAAAGGACCCAAGACAGCCCGGATGCCGCCAGGGCGAACCAGATCGGCAGAAGAGGCAAAATGAAACGGAATTCCTTGTGTGGGACGAGCGCGTGAGCCAGCAGGTACACGCAGGCCGTCACGAGGAGGCCTGCGGAACGACGGACCGCCAGCAGGCTGAAGGGGGCAGCCCAGACCGTGACGAGGGGCATCGATGTCCAGAGAACGCGTAGGTAGTACGTGCTCTCGGAAACCCCCCACTGGGCCCCCTTTCCCTCGACTACGTTGAAGCGTACGTAGGCCACCGCCGAGTGAAACCAATCCCCCCAGGTGAGGCGGTCGAGCAGCCCGAACGCGAGGGCCCAAGCGCAGAGCACGAGGGCGGAGATGCCGCAGTCGCGCCAGCGACGGCGAGCCAGGAGAGTGCCGAGGATGCCTGCACAGAAGATCCCGTTCTGGAGGCGGAGAAGAGTGGAGAAACCGAGAAGCGACGCTCCCGCCAGAACACGCCCCTTCGCTCCGTCGCGCTGCAGCCCGAGCGCGAAGCCGAACACGACCGCGAGGGCCGAGGCGGTCTCGCTGAGCGCCCTCGGGGCGAAGTAGATGGCCGGCGGAGCCAGGGCGAACCAAGTCGCGCCCAGCGCGGCCTCGATCGGCCGAGCGTTGCAGGTGCGGGCGAGCCGGTAGGTCCCCCAGGCCGTCGCCATCCCGATGACCGAGAACACGAGGCGGATCGCAACCAGGTATCGCCGGGGATTGTCGCCGAGGAGGAGGGTAATTCCCTTGAGCAAGGCCGCGAGGAGGCCAGGAAATGCCCAGTTTCGCGCTCCCTCGACGAATTCCCAGGGGATGAGCCCATAGCCGAAGACCAGTCGATGGGCGGGCTCGAGGCTCTGGTAGATCTCGTCGGGCCAGTAGATCCCGTCGTCATTGAAACAAAGCCACACCCGGAACGCGAATCCTGCGAGCAAGAGCACGGCAAACGCGAGCAAGCAGGATCGGTCGAGCTCCGCCGTCGATTGCGGCTCGGCGGACGGCGGCGGCTTGCTGGCCATGGGGTCGGGACCGACCGCCGGGCGCGTCACAGGCGCTGAAGCGGGCGCAAGGGAGTCGGCGGCGCACGTCTATCGTACGTTTCCCGCGCTGGTCAACCTCCGGCCGCGCAAGCCGTGGTCCGATCGGCCCAGCCCTCTCGAAAACCGTACGGCGCGCGGCTAAAGTGGCGGCCGCATGAAGCCCCTTCTGACTGACCTTCGCTATGCGGCGGGCACGGCGGTGCTCGCGACCTTCGGTCTCGCGGGGTGCGCGTCGTCGAGCTCGACGAGCGCCCCGGCCACGGTCGCGACCGCGGCGCCACCCCCGAGCGGCGTCACACCCGCCTCCCCCGCTCCCGCAGCGCAGCCGCCTGCGGCGACCGCTGCGACGGTGAGTGCACCGGCCACCTCTGTGCCGCCGCGAGTCAAGGGACAGAACCCGTTCGACGGAATCCGTCTGTACGTCAATCCGTACGGTCAGGCCGCGAGCGCAGCGCAGGAATGGCAGAGCAGCCACCCCTCGGATGCCAAGTTTTTGCAGAAGATTGCGCAGCAGCCGACGGGATGGTGGATGGGCGAATGGAGCGGCGACATCGAGCCGGCCGTGCACAACCTGGGCAACGCGACGAACAGCCTGGGCATGGTTCCCGTCGTCGTCGTTTACAACGTGCCCAACCGCGACTGCGGCCAGTATTCGAAAGGCGGCTCCACCTCATCGGACACGTACAAGAGGTGGATCCGCGATTTTGCCAAGGGAGCTGGCTCGTTTCGCTTCATCGCCGTCCTGGAGCCGGACGCGCTCGGCCAGTTGACCAAATGCCTCAAGCCGGCGGATCAGAAGGCGCGCCTCGCGATGATTCACGACGCCGTGGACGTGCTCGAGGCGACCCCAGGTGTTTCCGTCTACGTCGACGGGGGCAACGCGAAGTGGCTGCCTGCTCCCGAGATGGCGAAGCGCCTCAAGGCCGCCGGAGTCGAGGACGCCGACGGGTTCGCGCTGAACGTCTCGAACTACGTGGCGACCGACGAGTCGATTGCGTACGGTCACGCCATTTCTTCGGCACTGGGGGGCAAGCACTTCGTCATCGACACCGGCCGAAACGGCAATGGCGCGACCGAGGACGCCGAGTGGTGCAACCCGAAGGGTCGTGCCCTGGGTCCGGCACCGACGAGCCATACGGGCGACCCGCTGGTCGACGCGTTCTTCTGGTTCAAGCCGCCCGGCGAATCCGATGGTGAGTGCAACGGCGGCCCCAAAGCGGGAGACTTCTGGCCGCAGGCGGCGATCGATCTGGCGAAGGCCGCGAAATGGTGAGTCAGAAGCTGACGAGGACCCGAGCTCCGCGCATCGTGACGTCGGGTGCGACCTGCAATGTCGCGGCAGGACGCGGACCGTGCGGCTTGCTGGTGAGCACGAGGTAAAGGCCTCCGCCGATTGCGACGACTCCCGCCGCGATGGCGATCGTGGACACAGCCTCGGCGGTCTTCAGCGACTGTATCGCGTTGAGGCCGGGCTGCGTGCAGAGCGTCCCTTCGCAGTCTTCATCCGCGGTGTGCTTCTCCGCAAAGGCGCGAAGCCCGAAAAAAGCCCCGACACCGATCAGGACGAGCCCCGCTCCGCCGGAGACGAGTCCGGCCACGGCTTTGCCTGACACCCCGGCGCCCGGGGGTGGCAGGGGCCGCTCGCCGGGCAATGCGACCGGGGTGCGCGCGACCTCCGGCGGGGGCAGCACCTCCGGCTCGAGAGCCGGCACCCGGAGGTGAACGGGCTCGGCGCCCGCCGACACTGCAAACGACTCGGAAAAGGGCTTCTTTTCCGGGGCGACCACGTGCAGCACATGGTCGCCTGGATCAATCGGGATGGGCGTGCCGAACGCTCCCGCTCCGAGCACCCGGTCGTCGAGAGCGACCTGCGCGGTCGAGGCCGGATCGGCTTCGATGACGACATGCGAAAGGCCGGGCTCGAGAGCCGCCGCTCGATCCCGAGCGACGCGCTCGCGGTCCTTCTCGCCCGCGCGGCGAGACATCTCGGCCGCCTCGAGGTATTCCGCCCAAGCACTCGCTGTCTTGGCGGTCTTCTCGTGGCAGAGCGCAAGGTTCATGAGGGTGCCGGGCTTCGGGTCGACGCGCTCGCTTTCCGCAAATTTCGGGCACGCCTCGACGTACTTTTCGGCGACCATGAGCTCACGCCCGCTGCGGAACAGAGCCTCGGCAATCGCGCTCGGTTCGTCCGCGCGCGCTGGCGCTGACGCGGCAAGAACCACGAGCGCAGCTCCGGCTGCGTTCGGACCGAGCCACTGATGGCGCATCCGCGAATGCTATCGAGCCGCCCGGATCCGCGCAACGACGAGGGCCGGCCTCATGAGCGGCCGCGCCTATCCGCGCCCTTCGAAGATGTCCTGGACGATGCGCCCGTAGTCCGGGTCTCGCTTCTGCCTCAGGTCGAGCGGCACCTCGCGCTGAGGCGTCGTCGGTGGGACCCTTTGCAAGTGTCCGCGCAATATCAAGCGCGCGACGGATGGCAGCGAATCGAAACGAATGCCGAGCGCGCGTCCCGAATCACCGGGACGCCGGCCCTCCACGACGCGTACCATCGTCGCTTGCGTGTCGAACCAGATCGGAAAATCGGTCGACATGAAGCTCACCTGAAGGTCGGTCCCGCAGCCGAGACGCTCGTCGGAAAGAAGCAGCATGCCTTTCGGTGACAGATCGACGGCTCTATCGCCGACGATCCGGAGGTTGTCGGTCCTGCGCACCCGACAGCCGAAGCGCAACGCCCTGCGGATCTCGCCGCGCCGGTTGGGCGGCAGCCCGCCACACGCGGCACGTGCAAGAGACGGCGTCAGCAGGCGAACGGATCGAATGAACGACTCGCGCGAAACTCCGTGCCCGCGTCCAGACGAAGGCAGAGGCGAGGTCAAGCGCAGGGACATGGTGGACACCCCTTCCTGTCAGGCGATGATCGTAACCGTTCGAGACGCACGGGGGCCAAGTTGCTGGCGAGTCGGCATCCCCGCGATCGGGGCTAGATCCCCATGTGCGCATCACGAGAGCGCCGCGAGGTGGACCGTTCCAGCGTAGTCGATCCGCGGCTCGCGCATGGGAAGAGGCGGAGGCAGGCCGTGGAGCTCACTTCGAAGATAACGCACGACGTTCGGCGCCAGCGGGTCGAACTCCAGGCCGAAGCACAACCCGGCCCGATCACGAGGCCGCCGGCCGTGGACCACGCGGGCGACGGCGGCCAGGGCATCGAACCATATGCGGATGCGGGGCAGCCGAAATGTCACGATGACCGGCTCGCCGGTGAGCGTGGGCACGTCTCCCACAACGAGCATTCCCGTGGGCGACAGATCGATGCCTCGCTTTCCGATGAGGCGAAAGTCGTGGGCTCGGACGACCTGGCATTCGAAGCCGATGGCTCGGCGCACGGCGCGCCTCTCGTGTGCATGAACTAGGGTGCGCATCTGGGTGGCCAAATCGTGTCCGGACGGAAGCGTCGCGGCCAAGTTCTGCGACCGAGCCAGATGGCGAGTGCGCTGAAGGCGCGTCGACCTCGAGGCACACGAATTGCTCGTGGGCATCGAGCGCAGCATGAAAACCCACGCGCTTCAGGCCGAGCACTCCAACTCGAGTTTGCCGCCCGCCGTCCGATGGCTCGTCGGAGTCATGGGGGCCCTCATTCTGATCGCGGCCTTCCTGATTCCGGTAGGCCTGGCCACGCTCTTTCTGGCACCGATGGTGGTGGTGTTGGGGATCGGAATGTGGGCCGTCTGGATTGCCCGACGGAGACGTCAGAGGCTGGAGGGCCGAGACGCGCAAGAGCTCAGGGACGCATTCGCGACGGACCGGCCGTGGCCGACCGAGGGGATCATCGATGATCGGCTCGAGGACCCGCTTCCCCTGGCGCCGCCTACCAGCGATGAAAGGCGGGGTGGCCCTCCTTGACCGCGACGAAAATCCCACGGCAGGTGGCGGTCGGCAGCCCGGAGGCTTCGAGCACCGCGTCGATCGTCGCCCGATCGGCCTCGCCCGCGACGACGGTGGCGCGCAGGAGCAGAAGCTGATCGAGGGGCGTCGGACGTCTGAGCTTCACCGCAAATTCGGCCGTCACGGTGCACGGAGGATGCGCTGCGCCCGCGACGCGCATCAGATGCCACGCCGCGGTCCAATTCGAGTGGCAATCGAGGAGCGCTCCGATGATTCCTCCGTTGAGAACGCCAGGGAACGCGAGATGATGAGCCTCGGGGCGGAAGTGCGCCACGCACGTGGTGTCGCTCTCGGGAAAACTGCGGATGCGAAGCCCTTTCTCGTTCTTGGGACCGCATCCGAAGCACGAGCTTTCCGGCGCGTACGTATCCTGAAGACTCTTCTCCATCGGGACGCCGCACTCGAGTCTAACGACGAGACCCCAGGCGATCGAGTTCGAGCGCTACTGCCTCACTCGGCGCCGCTCTTGGACGTCGGGTTGGGCTTCACCGCAGACGTGGAGTTCGCGCGAGCGGCCCGCCAGGCCTCCAGCCGCTTCGAACGCCGAATCTTCTGCTTCCGTCGCCTTCCGGGATCCTGGGGGGTCGTCATGGTGACCCTTTTTATACGAGTCGCGGGTCTAAATCACCTCGAGCGTTCCGCCGGTTTCGTTCGGGTCGCGCGGCTCTGCGCTTCGCACGTTGTCGACTTCGTCCTCGACTTGGTCGCTGGCTGAGGGTCGCGTCACGCGCGCCGCGACGGCAGCGCCGGAACGGCAAGACCACCAGCCGTTTCGATCTGTCGAAGCCACGTCTCGATGTTCTCGAGCGCAGGCCCGATCCACGCCAACCGCGCCAGCCGGGCCAAAAGGTGTGGTGTGTGGTCGCCGGTGCGCGCTCGTGCCTCGGCCGCGCGCGCGCTCCCGCTCTCGAGGGTCGGGACGACGAATGCCGCGCGGGCAGCGTCGAGCTCGGCGGCCGCGTCCGCCCAGCGTCCCTGCCTCTGCGCCAGCCACGCCCGCGTCAAATGGCGATGCTGACGGGGCTCCGCTTCCTCGAGCACCGTCCGGTCGCACGCAGCCACGATCGCGGTGGCCCGATCGTCGTTGCGCGCCAATGCGACCTGGGCGAGGAGCAGGCGAGCTTCGAGCTCGCCCCAGGGATCCTGCAAACGCTCGTAGAGTTTGAACGCGACCCGGGCATGCGCCTCGGATGCCTCGAAGTCGTCGGAGTCGAGGGCGATCATGGCGAGCAGGCGCTCGCACGCAGCCTCGCCTCTCGGATTTTCCACTTCGCGGAAGCTCGCGCGCGCCGCCAGCGCCCGTGCCCTCGCACCCGGGAACTCGAAGGCGCGATGATCCGCGTGGCCCAGTGCGACGTCGCACTGCGCGACCCCGAGCCTGTAGCCGATTCCGTCGAATTCCGTTCGAGCCTGGGCGAGCAGGTCGCGCCCTTTCTCGAAAGCGCCCGCCGCCTCCTCGATGAGCGCGAGGAGGATGAGGCATTGCGCGCGACCGAGCACGTCGCCGACGTGAGTGCATCGTTCGATTGCCTTGTTGAGCGTGGCACGAGAACGACCGTGATCACCGAGCAGATAGTCGATCTCGCCGAGCACGACCTCCGCGTGGGCGCGGCCCGCGGCGTCGCCCAGCCGCCCGAAGCGCTGCAGCGCGCCGGCGACGAGCACACGGCCCTGCGCCGGGTGTCCCAGGTCGCTTGCGATGTGGCCGAGCAGACGAAGGGCGGACGCTTCGTTCACAGGGTCGTCCGCCTGCTCGAATGCCATTCGCGCAGCTTCGGCTTCCTTGCGCGCCTCGTCGAGGCGTCCGATGTACCGAAGCGATTCTGCCCGCCAAAGCGCGGCTTCCGCTGCGTTCGACCGATGAAGGTGCCCTTCCAGCATCTGGAGATCGCGAAGGGTGGCTGCGGTATCCCGCCCCCGGCGCCACGATGCTCGAATGAAGTCGAGCATCAGCCTCGCCGCCGTGTCGTCGTCGCCGGCTCGGAGCAGGTTCGTGACCCGGTGCTTCATGATGCGACGAGAGCCCACGGCAGGGTGCTTCGACAGCGCATTCGCCGCCAAGCGATACACAGCCGGCGCGTCCTTGCGCTCGTTGAGGCGCTCGATCAGGTGCTCTTGAAGCAACGCGTGGGGCCAGTGGTACTGATCGTTGCCCGACGCCAGCAGAATCTGAGCGCGAGTGAGAGCGACGAACGCGTCGCGCGCATCCATTCCGAGCGAGGCGCAGAGCGTCTTGAGGACCTCGCCGCGGATATCGTCGCCGAGAGCCGCGGCGGCGTACGCACTGAGTCGCAACTCGGTCGGGATCGCGCGGACTCGCTCGTCCCAGAGCTCCGCCGTCGTGATGGGTCGCCCGTGCAGCGCATGATCCGGAACCCGGTAGCAGTCGCCGTCGAGAGTCAGGTAGCCTCCGCCCGCCCAGGCGTACAGCAACTGCAAGGCGAACAGCGGGTTGCCTCGGCTCTGCTCGACGGCGCGCCGGACCGCGCCTTCTTCGAGTGGAAGGGCGCTTCGCAGGAGCGTCTCGGTGTCCTCGGTGCCGAGCGGCTTCAAGTCCACGACTCGCCCCGACCACGCCGCGCGCACCGCTTCCATTCGCAGGGCGGCGTCGAGATCGGTGGCGAGAGTTTCGCTCCGCGCGGTCGCAAGCACGAGCACCCGCAAGTGGGGCGCTTCGCGCTTCAACCGGGCGAGCACCTCGAACGTGTTCGGCGACGCGTAATGCAGATCATCGAGCCACAGCAGCAGAGGCCGTTCCGCAGCCAGTCGCTCGAGGAGGCGCTTTATGACGAGAAAGCGCAGCTCGGGTCTGTCGAGCACGTAGCGCTTGCCCGTTGGCCCAATCGGAGCGACGGAGCCCGGCGGGGTCGGACGGAGCCATTCGGCAGTCGCAGCGACCCAAGCCAGCGCCTCCTCGTCGTCGGCCGAGACGTCCCAACGTGCCATCAGGGTATGCTCGACTGTGGCGCGGTCGGCCCTCGTGAGCCCGAAATGGGCATTGATCGCGCCGGTGATGCCGTCGAGCGGAGAAGGCGTCCGCCCGTACCGAGCTCGAAGTGGCAGCATCGAACCTTGTTCGTGCACTTCAGCGCAGAGCCATTCCGCGATGCGGCTCTTGCCCACTCCGGCGTCTCCGATGATGGCGATGAGCTCCTGCGCCTCGAGCCCGCTCGCAATGGCCCCGACCGCCCTCGACAGCTCCCTGCGTTCCTCGTAACGGGCGACGAGCATGGGCGCTCGCAAACTCAGAATTCCCGGTGCGAGCGATCGGGTATACGTCGCGGGCACTGTGCGCGAGCTCGGAAGGCTCTCGACGATCTCCTCGAGCGTCGACGCGTGCGGGGGCTTCATTCGCGTCCACGCCTTGCGCGCGTCCGCGGCCACCTCGTAGCGGTTCCACGGCTTTTTCTCGAGCAGCTTCAGGACGAACTTGCTCGCCGTCGGCGGAGCATCTTCCGGCAGCCGAACGGGAGCCACGGCCACTCGCTTGTGAGCGCGCAGCACCTCCTGGGCGTTCCCTTCGAAAACCTCGCGGCCCCCGAGAACCCGATACATGACGCAGCCAAGGGCGTACAGGTCGGTCGCGGGGCCAACGAGCGCTGCCTGACGCCGGATCTGCTCGGGCGCGACCCAGCCGACGGTCCCCGCGCCCGAATGAACGGCGACCTGCGGAGCGGAGGCTCCGTCGAGGCGCGAGTCGTGCCGGTATTCACGAAGCCACGCCAGTCCCAGATCGAGCACGTACGCTCGAGGGCCGGCGGCGTTGGAGGCAAGATCCAACATGATGTTCGACGGCTTCAGGTCCCCATGGATGACGCCGCGAGCGTGGGCGTGCGCGAGCGCCGCGAGGACCTGGTCGACCATGGCCCAGACCACGCTCCAGGGCAGATGCATCGAGTGCATCCACTCGTGGACACTCCGGCCAGGCAGAACGTCCATGACGAAGAACGGGCTACCGTCGGCGAGTTGCCCGAAGTCGCGCGCGCGCACGATGGCTGGATGGTCGAGGAGCGACACCGCCCGCGCCTCCTGATGGAACCACCAGTTCTCCTCGGCTGCCCGCGGTCCGCCCTTGTCCGGCGACCGCAGGCGCTTGAGGGCGACACGATCGCCCGTGACGACATCCTTGCAGAGATAGACGACCCCCATGCCGCCCCGGCCCAGCTCGCGCACGACCTCGTAGCGCTGGGCCAGTACCGTACCGATCTCATTCGCCGCCGGGCTCGCAGTTGGATTCTGCCCTACCGTCGTCATGCGCGCGGTAAAACCAGTCTAGCGCATCGGCCCTGCAGCCGTCCTCCACGCGGCCGCTCGCTCACGGACGACGATCCCCCCTTCGGCAGAGCTTATTTCCTCTTCGCAGGCATGGTGCGAAATACGATATCCCAGAGCGGAGACGACACGCCAAAACCGCCGTCGTGATCCGCAAAGTGGTGCGTCATGTGGTGCCGGCGCAGAAGCTTGCCCCACCGAGTCGTCGGAACGAAGTGGTGAACGTAATAGTGAGATCCATCGTAAAATAGATATCCGACGACGAATCCAGCGAAGAACGGCTCGCCGACGGCGCCCCGCAAGAGCGCGACGAAGAGGAGATAGAAAATCAGCGCGAGCGGTGCGCTCGTCAAAAGGGGCATGACGAGGCGGTCCTTGTCGCTCGGGAACTCGTGGTGCACACCGTGAAGGAGAAAATGCACCCGTTTCCCCCAGGCCGTGTCGTTCTCCCAGTGAAAGACGTATTTGTGAAGGAAGTACTCCGCAAGCGTCCACGCAAACATGCCGCCGAGGAACGCTGCGACGGCCACCGGCGCCGTCGTGCCCCGTCGCAGGACGGCGTGCCCCATGACCAGCGCCGCCACGGGCACCCAGACGACGAAGGGGGTCGCGGGATGAATGCGTGAGAACCGCTCGAGCAGATCGTTCTCGAACATGCGGCACGTCTCGCCCCGGGAGCCCGGAGAGCGATCCGGTGTCGATCGCGGTGCGAGTGAGGTTTGCATGGCTTCGACGCGACGCGGCGGGCGGTCCTTCCGAACTTTCGTGCGTACGGTAGAGCGATGGAGGAGGTTGCGCAATACCCGGGCCGCGCGTGCGGGCCGCTACTCTGCCCTGTAACAGTTCGTTTACATTCCCGAATAAATGTCACGGCGAGGTAACACCCCACGGAGCCGAGTCGTCGTGGCGGGCGTCGCGGGCCCGTCGGCGGCGCCGACCTTTGACGAGCAGCCAGCGCAAACGCGCATCTTGGCCCGCGGCGCTTGACGCCGAGCTGGACCTTGGCCATCGGCTGGACCGATGGCTGACGCAAAAAGCATCCGGACGCTTCAAGTCGTTGCTCGCGGGTTGAGCCGCCTCGGTCGCGAACGCGCGCGCTCGGTCGGCGATCTGACGCCGCAGCAAGCCGAGGCCCTGCAGCTCATCGCAGATCGCGGCGCCACCTCCACTTCGGCGCTCGCACTCTTGCTCGGAATCGATCCCTCGACGGCCAGCCGTAATCTCGCTGGGCTCGAGCGCGGCGGTTACATCGTTCGTCGCCGGGCCACGGACGACGGCCGACAGACGGACGTTCGACTCACTCCGCGCGGCAAGCGCGCAGCGGAAGCGGTCACTACGGAATGGACCGCGGCTTACGCCGCGCTTCTGGAGCGTATGTCGCGGGCCGAGCGTCAGCGCCTGACGGACGCGCTCGAATTGCTCGCGCGCGTCCTTGACGGCGATTCCGGGTCCTGAACGTCCTCTCGGCGACGGATGCCATCATCCGCCCTTTTCCTCGGCGTGCTCCTTCTGCGGTTCATCAACCGCCTTGCGTCGCTTTGCGTGCGTTGCTCGTCCGCCTTTGCGCCCCGCCACCCGCGCCTCCTCACTGGTGAATTCATGAGCCGTGCCTGCCGAATGGGCCGCCTTGCCGCCCTTGCGGGCAATCTCGCTCACCAGCTTTCGGTCCATGGCTGCGAATCCGCGCGGGCGCTTGGGCTTGGCCTCCGAGCCTTCCACGCGATGAGGTGGACGATCGGGCGCGAGCTCTTGCGGCTCCGCGTGCGGAGCGGAGGCGCCGGGCTCTTTTTCGGTAGTGTGAGGGGTCGGTTCGTTCGTCGTGGGGTAGGTTCCATTGATTTCCGCGCACATGTTGCGATTCCCTCTCGGCTTGTTGCGGTCATTGCTTGATGGCGTGTCTCGGCAAGCGCGATTTTGGCCTCCGTCCGCCATCGCCCGAAGGGGCTGTTGCACACATCATGCGCGACGGACCGCCAACCAATTCGCCACGCCGAGCGCTCTTCTCGCGGAATGACGCTTTCGCGCCAATTCGCCACGCGTGTGCCTCGCTCGCGCTCGGCGGCTGCGGCCCCCGAGGGAACGCGGTCGGGCGCCGCCGGGTCGGAACTCTCGACGGGCCCTCGCGCGCGTGAGAGAGACGACGCCAAAGAGAGACGACGCGAAAGAGACGAGGCGAAAGGCGAAAGGGAGACGCCGATGCGCGAGAGAGGGCCCCGCGCACGAGAGAGCCGGCGCGCGTGCGCACTCGCACGAGAGACGAGACCGACACCCTACGGCGAGCGACGGCGGCTCCCGCTCGATTTGCTTCGGAGATTGACCGCTAATTGAGGAGTTTTCGGGAAAGATGACGAGCCGCCGCTTCCGACGCGTGCTCGATGGTTTCTCGCACCACTGCGTCGGTCGCACCGCTGTCGACGCGAATCCCGAAATCTCCCGGACCTTCCTCGAAGAATCCGGGCTCGAGGACGGACCCGTCCTCCAGCATCAGCGAGCGGGCCTCCACGGGCAACACGAACACGCGCGAAGCCACTTGCACTTGGACGTAGCCCAAAAGCCGCCCAGTTGAATGCCCGATGATCGGCATGACCAACCTCTGAGCTCAAAAGCTAAACATCACCGCAGGTCGCGCAAGGCCCGGGCCAATGACGAAGCCTGAGCCCGTGACGCGGATGGAAGCGCCCTGCCGAGCCGTGCCACGCACGGATACGGCACACGATCTAACCCGGGGGACTGTGCGGCTCGTGCGCGGCCGAGCCGGGCGCGGACGCGCGCGCCGCTCACCTCGCCGTATTGCGCCGCGCGCAGCTCTCGCGTACGGCTGGGCTCATGGTCGCACCCAATCCGCTCCGGCGGGGCCTCGTGGAGGACCGACCGAGTGACTCGTGCGCGGTCGTCATCTTCGGCGCGTCCGGGGATCTCACTCGACGCAAGTTGATGCCGGCGCTGTACAACCTCGCGTGGGGACATTCGCTCCCCGGTGGATTCGCGGCAATCGGCGTGGCGAGGCGGGAGAAAGACGACGCGTCGTTTCGCCGCGAGATGAAGGAGGCCGTGTCGTCATTCTCTCGTCGCAAGCCGGTAGACCCCGCCGTCTGGTCCGACTTCGAAAAGGGAATCAGCTACGTGCGTGGGGCGGGAAGCGACCGCGCGACCTACGAGAGCCTCAAAGAGCATCTCGAGCGCGTCGATGCCGAGCGAGGCACGGGCAAAAACAGGCTGTTTTATCTCGCCGTACCCCCGAGCGAGTTCGGACCGATCGTCGAGGGTCTGCGCGCCTCGCGTCTCGTCACCCCGGCCGCACAGGAGAAACAAGGGGGACCCTGGACTCGTGTCGTCTTCGAGAAGCCGTTCGGGCATGATCTCAGCAGCGCCCGGAGCCTCAACGATGCCGTCGCCGCGGCGTTCGACGAAGGACAGGTGTTCCGCATCGATCACTATTTGGGCAAGGAGACGGTGCAGAACCTCCTGGTCTTTCGCTTTGCCAACTCGCTCTTCGAGCCGGTCTGGGGTCGCGAGCACGTCGATCACGTGCAGATCACCGTGGCGGAAGACCTCGGCGTCGAAGGACGAGGAAAATTCTACGAACAGACCGGAGTCACGCGCGACATCGTCGAAAATCACTTGATGCAGCTCCTCTGTCTCACCGCGATGGAGCCGCCCATTTCGCTGTCCGCAGACGCCGTCCGAGACGAGAAAGTGAAAGTGCTCCGGAGCCTGCGTCCAATCGAACGAAGCGAAGTGCCGAAGGAAGTCGTCCGAGGACAGTACGTCCGCGGAGTCCTGCATGGTGAAGAAGTCGCCGGGTACCGGCAAGAGCCCGACGTTTCGGCCGACTCGCGAATTGAAACGTACGTCGCCATGCGGGTCTTCATCGACAACTGGCGCTGGAGCAGCGTTCCCTTCTACGTCCGAGCGGGCAAGCGAATGGCTCGAAGGGTCACGGAGATTGCCGTCGTTTTCCGCGAAGCGCCGCATACGCTGTTCCGCGCCCGAGGAGGCGGGACCACTCCGAACGTCCTGTCGCTTCGAATTCAACCCGACGAAGGCATTGCGCTGCGGTTCATTTCGAAGGAACCCGGCCAGCAAACCATTCTGCGCGACGTCGCCATGGATTTCCGCTACGGCGCGACGTTCGGCTCGAACACTCCGGAGGCCTACGAGAGGCTCCTGCTCGACGCCATGCGCGGCGAAGCGACGCTCTTCACGCGGCGCGACGAGGTGGAGGAGCAATGGGCCTACATCGATCGCGTCCTGCGGTCCTGGGCTTCCGACGAAGGCACGCCACCCCACGCATACGCCGCCGGTTCGTGGGGTCCGGAGCAAGCGGACGATCTCCTCGTGCGCGACGGACGGCGCTGGAGAAAACCGTGACGGCGACGCCGAGCCTCGTGCTCGCACGCGTGGACGAGGAGCTGCGCGCGCTGTGGACGGCGCCTTCGACGGCGGGCGAGCCGCCCAAGTCGCGAGCTTGCACGATGAATCTCGTCGTCGTCGGGGCGGGCCCGGACTTCGCGACGCAGTGCATTCCGGTCATCGACAGGGTCGTTGCGCACGTTCCGGCTCGGGCCATTCTCGTCGGCCTCGATCCCGACGGGCCCGACGATCTCGAGGCCTCGGTGGCCGCGGTGTGCGCTCCCGAGCCAGGCGGGGCGCCCTCCGTATGCTCGGAACGCGTGACGCTGGTCGCGCGGGGAGCGCTCTGCACGCGCCTCTGGAGCTGCGTCGACGCCATCTGCGCGACGGACGTTCCGATGACGCTGGTCTGGCTGGCTCGCGTTCACTCGGACGACCTGGCATTCATCCCGCTGGCGCGCGGTGCCAGCCGGATCGTGCTCGATTCCGCCCTGAGCTCGATTGCCAGCCTGTCGCGCGTCGTGCGCTATACGCGTGCCATCTCCGAGCGCGAACGGCCCGGGCTCGGCGATCTCGCCTGGACCCGGCTTGCGTCGTGGCAAGAGCTTTGCGCGCGCATGTTCGATCCGCCACGGCTGCGTCCGCTGATTCAGCACGTCAACCGCATTCGCATCGTTCAAGCCGCACCCGACGACGTGCTTGGCCCCGAAGCGGCGCTGCTCCTCGGCTGGATGGCCACGCGCCTCGGATGGAAGACGGCATCGCTCGCCGGAAACCTGCGCCTCGTTCGGCCCGACGGCGGGTACGTTCAGATTCAGCTGAGGCCGCAGTTGCAGGCGGGCGGCACCGGAGGACGCGGTCGCGAGCGCCTGATCGGAATCGAGATTGCAGCGAGCTCCGGTGAGCTCACCATGCAAGGAGAGATTGCCAGTGACCATTCCGCTGAGGCCGATGCAGCGACCTGGAGAGTGCAGGTATCGGAAGGGGGCGAAGCGCAGCGCCTGGAGCAGCACACCTACCTCCGTGGCGTCGAGCCGGCCCAGGTACTCGAGCGAACATTGCATCGACCGCCGCATGACGATGCGCTCGCTGACGCCGTTCTTTGGGCTGACGAGCTGCGCGGAGAGGAACTTGCCTACACGTGAGCGCTCTGGCGCGCTATGGTGCGCTGTCGGTTCGAACCTTCGGGTCGCGAGCGCATGAGCACGCAACTCGTCCCGGGGCACCTGCTTGCTCTCGGCGCACCGGCCCAGGTCGCGCAGCAAACTGCGGACCGGATCGCCGAGGCTGTACGACGCGCGGTGGCGGCTCGGGGTCGTGCCGCCATCGCCCTCTCCGGCGGCAACACACCACGGGACGCCTACGCCCGGCTCGCGCAAGCGCCTGGCATGCCTTGGTCCAACGTCCGGGTCTTCTGGGTCGACGAACGCGCCGTCACTCCGACCAGCGATCGAAGCAATTATCGCTGGGCCAAGGCGACTCTTCTCGATCCCGCACAGATCCCGCCGACCCTGGTTCACCGAATGCCGGCTGACCGAGCCGACCTCGACGTCGCCGCGCAAGAGTACGAGCGTCTCATCCGAGAGCAGGTCCAAGCCGACGACCGCAATGTACCGGCCTTCGACGGCATGGTTCTGGGCGTCGGCGACGACGGGCACACGGCGTCGCTATTCCCCGGCGACCCAACGGTCGACATCGTCGATCGACTGGTCGTGAGCGTGCCGCCGAAGGCGGAGCGCAACGAGGCCCGCATGACGATGACCTCCCCGTTGCTCCAGGCGGCCCGGGAAGTCTTCGTGCTCGCGGTCGGCGCGGCAAAGAGGCAACCGCTCGAGCGCGTGTGGAACGTTCATGGAGACGTCCACGACACTCCGGCGCGGGTCGTGCGCGAATGCCGCGGAGCCGTCACCTGGATCGTCGATCGCGAAGCCGCAGGCCTCACTGGATGATCAAAGCTCCAGAGCCACCCGTGCGGCCCCTGCCAGCCCCACGTGCTCGTCGAGCACCACGGCGACGGGAATCTTCTCCATCAGCGGCATGAACCGCCCCTTGTCGGCGAACGCCCGGCGAAAGCCGCCCCGATCGAGCACGGGCAGCAAGTACCCGGCAATGCGGCCGCAAACGTAGACACCGCCGACCGACATGGTCTTGAGGGCGAGATTTCCTGCTTCGGCTCCGTAAATCATCGCAAACCGCTCCACGGCTCGCGCAGCCGCCTCGCTGCGTGCCTTCATCCCGAGCGTCGCGATCGCGGCGTTTCGATCCGCCGCTTCCTCGATCGCCTGCGCGTTCTCGGCGGTTTCCTCGATCTTCTTTGCCTGGCGAAAGAAGTCGTACAGATTGGCGAGGCCCTCGCCCGAGAGCACCCTCTCCCAGCTCACGTGACCGAAGCGGGCCCGCAGGAACTGCAAGAGCTCGATCTCGAGGTCGTCGTTGGGAGCAAAGTCGGTGTGACCGCCCTCGGTGGCGCTGGGCACGAATCGCGCCCCGTCCCAGAGAAGCATCGCCTCGCCCAGCCCCGTTCCGGCGGCGAGGACGGCGATGTTTGCGCCCTTCCTCTTCGGTGCGCCGGCGTCGCCCAGAACGTGGCGCTTGTGCGGCGACACGCCGAGAGCACCAAGAGCGAGGGCAACGAGGTCGTTCAGCAGGGTCACGCGCTTGATCGAAAGCTTGCGAGAGAGCGCTTTTGCGTCGACGACCCACGGCAGGTTCGTCGTCACGACCCGCCCGGCCACCACCGGGCCGGCGATGCCGAATGCGGCCGCCGTGACCTTCGTCGTCGGGGTCGACGCATCGGCGAGAAACGATTGCATCGCGGACTCGAGCGATGGAAACCTGCGGCTCTCCAGCACGCGATGTGCCTTCGGACGCCCCGTCGCGGTGAGAAGGGAGAGCCGCGTGTGCGTTCCGCCGATGTCCCCGATGACGATCACGGGCAGGACCCCTCTATCACGAGTCGCCGCCCAGCACCCACATTGCGGCGAGGCCGAGCGCGACCCCGACGGTGCGCCGAGCGGTAAACGTCTCGCCGAAGAGCCAGGGGGCCGCAAGCGCGCTCAGCGCCACACCTCCCCCCAGCACGATCGTTCCGGTCGGCGCCACCGGACCCCCGCGTCGCAGCGCGGCGAAGAGCAGCACGCTCGCCGCCGCCACTGCCAGCCCGCTTGCCGCAGAAAGGGCCAAGCCGGCCCGCGTCATGGGTACGGTCTCGCCGCGGGGTCCGAGCAGGAGACTCAGCGCGATGCCGACCGAGGCGCTCGCCTCGAGCACCAGGGCTCCCGTTCGATCCCCGATACGCCCCGAAGCGGCCCGAAGCAGCAGGTAGTGGACGGAAATGAACAGGGCGGCTCCGAACGCGGCGGGGGACCATCCGGGCATGCCGCTCCATTAGCACCCGGCGCATCGGAGGCCCGCGCAGCCGATCCGCTCTCAAGCGCTACTTCGATCCGGGGGGGCCGGGGCGCGAGACCGCTTCACGAACCGCCGCTACGTGGGCGCCGTACGTCTCCGAAAACGTGTGTCTTCCCTCCCCCTTGGCGACGAAGAAGAAATAGCGCGACGCCGAGGGAGCCATGACCGCCTCGAGCGACTTCGCGCCCGGATTCGCAATCGGCCCCGGAGGCAGCCCTTCGTGGGTGTAGGTGGAGTAAGGGTTGTCGGCGTCGTGTTCGATAGCCGCCGTCGGTCTCCCGGTGAAGGCCGCGCACGACGCCGCTTTTTCGGGGGCCACCAGGCATCCGTAGCTGGCGGTCGGATCACATTCGAGCCGTCTGGGTCGGAACGCCGGATCGCGCAAGCGGTTCAGAAAGACGCTCGCAATGAGCGGCCGCTCGTCGTCGACGGCAGCCTCCTTCTCGACCATCGAGGCGAGGGTGACCACGTTCGCGACCGTGAGGTCCGCGCTCGCCATGACGTCGGCGAGCGTGGAGCCATGCGCGCGGCCAAGGGCGTCCCAGCGGCGATCGAACTCGCGTTTCATGGTTCGAACGACTTCGCGCGCCTCGTCGTCGAGGGGCAGATCGTACGTGGCGGGGAAGAGGAACCCCTCGGCACTGTCCCCGTCGACACCCAGCTCGTGCAGCAGCGCGGGATCCACGGTGGCGTCGAGGAACTCGCGCAGTGCAACGACGCGCCTGTCCTGCAGCCTGCGCGCCATCTCGAAGCGGTTCCAGCCCTCGGGAAACGTGATCCTGGCGATGCCGCCACGCCCCCGCCGCTCGAGCCGCGCCATCAGCTCGCGCGGGCTCGAGTCGTCCGTGAGCAGATGTAAGCCGGGCGCGACGTCCCGGGTCCCGCCCGTCGCGCGGAGCCAGAGCGCGAATACCCCGGGCATCGAGACCAGTCCCGCGTCGGCAAGCTGGCGCGCGAGCTTCGCCGGGCTGGAGTTTTCGGGAATCCTGACTTCCACCGGGTCTCCGGCGCCCGGACCTCGGCCCATGGGGTACACGATGAAAAGCGTCATCGAAACCATCGCGGCCAACCCCAGAGCCGTCGCCACGACGACCTCGCCTGCCTTGCGCCATGCGGAACGCTCGACCCCCGCTCCGGATGCGGAGCCCTTCGGCGCCGCCGCCTTCCGGGGACGAGCCCGTCGACGCTTGGGCGGCGCAGCCATCGCCTTGCCGCGTGTCCCCGCGCGCGTCTTGGCTTCCTGGCTCATGGCTGATGCTTGTTTCCGTCGCGCGCGTCGATCCACGACTGCAAGATGGCGCACGCCGCGGCCTCGTCGATGTGGGCTCTGGCTCGGCGTCCTCTCACATGGGCCGCCGCCAGGGTTCGCCGGGCCTGCACCGTCGACAGACGCTCGTCCCACAGCTCGACGGCGCATCCCGTCGCGGTGCCGATGCGTCGGGCCAGATCGCGCGCCCGGCGGGCCGCCGAGCCTTCGCCGCCGCTCATGTCGAGCGGCAAGCCGACCACGAACCGCTCCACGTTCTCGGCGTTCGCGAAGCGGCAAAGCGCGGCGAGGAGTGCGCCCGGGTCACGCGCGTCGAGCACCCC
>DASPUY010000094.1:0-6781 GCA_035622655.1 Polyangiaceae bacterium | reverse complement strand
GTGTGCCTCGTCAACGGGTGCGCTACCGTCGGCCGTATGGGGCGTTCTGCAATCGCAGTCGGCTTGGCGATGGTCGCAGCGAGTGCGTGCCATCCGGCGAGCTCGAAGCCAGTTGCTCCCGTGACCACGGATGGACTGGTCCAGGTCGGCTCTCTCTCGATGTACGTTCACTGCGTAGGCGAAGGGGGCCCTCTCGTCGTGCTCGAAGCAGGTCTCGGAAACGATGCAAGCGTCTGGGACCGCGTGGAGCCCCGCATCGGTCGCTTTACTCACGTCTGCGCGTACGACAGGGCGGGACTAGGTCGCAGCAGTCTTGCGCCACGGCCGCACTCCAACCGGCAAATGGCCCAGGAGCTGTACTCACTGCTTCATGAGGTCGGCTTTGCGCCCCCATATGTTCTCGTCGGCCACTCGATGGGCGGAACCAATGTTCGACTCTTCGCCGGCGAGCATCCAAACGAAGTCGTCGGAATGGTCCTCGTGGACGCAGCGTCGGGCGAGGACTGGTTGCAATCGTTCGCCCTCCATTCCGAGTCATCGCGGGCCGAGTTCAAGCAAGGCTTGCTCAAGCTTCCGGAGGGCCTCGACTTCGACACGTTCAAAGCCGGGTTCGCTGACGCCGACGCGTCCGGCGGTTCGCTCGGCGACACACCCCTCCTCGTGTTGACCCGAGGCCGAGAGCCGAATCCCCCACCCCCTGGCGTCTCCGCCGAGGTCGCCGCCAAGGTCGGTCGTGTGCACCGGGAGAGACAGCCCGATCTTCTGCGCCTCTCGTCCAATAGCCTGCAAATCGTCGCCGCGAACGGCGGGCACCTCATCCAAGTAGACGTACCCGATCTCGTGGTGGCGGCTGTGGCCGAGGTCGTGGACGCCTCGCGCAATCACCGGCGACTGCACGGGACGACACTTTCTGCGATTGCGAGCCGACCCGCGCCATAGGCGATCGCGAAAAACGGCGCTGTAGAAGCGCCACCCACGCCGTGGGCCGCGAGGACCCGCGCGTTCGAGACGGCGTCGAATCGACTCCACATCCCGATCGCACTTCACAGAGTGTCAGGAAAACAGAGAGAACACTTGACAAGAATGGCCGCTACAAAGAAGGGAACATCTGGCGCCATGCCGCCGCGAGCCCACGGGAGCGCGCACGCCCGCTACGTCCCGGATACATTTAGGACACGCGCCACGGTCATCCGTCGTGCCGACGGCCAGCAACCGGTGGTTGGCGGTGACGTGTCCTGTCATCTACAAAACCATCGCTTCGGACGTTTGGACTACTTGTTCTTGCGCCGAATCTCGGAAAAATCTGGCCGAGAAACCGCACCGGTCCAGGCACCAGACGTGCAGGAGTTCCACCAAGTTCGGGCGGCCGCCGATCACGCAAAGCGTTGCGACGCCGGGCCCGCTCCGCATCATATCGATGGTATTTCGCCAGAGTTTCTAAGTGCTAAACAGACGGAAACTTGAGAATCTATTGCGCGGGAGAGTGGCAGAGTGGTAGAAAGGTCGAATGCCACGAAGTCGGTTGCCCCCCTTTTTATCGTTATGTTTATGGGCATCGTTCGCACTCGAGTCTCCGAGCACGTTCGCGCAAGAAACACAGCCCGCGCCGCCTGCGCCGTACTCCTTGCCTTTTCAGCTTCGACCCGTCATCGCGCCAACCGTCGTGCGGTCGGACACGTCATTGGCCTCTTACCAAAACGCGGCCGCTCAGAACGGATTCGCCGTCGTGTCCGAGCTCAGTGCGTCGTATCGAATTCCGGGAACGGGTCCGGCGCCCCGCACCGGGCTGGCGCCTTTTGTCAAGCTGACGATCGTGAATGACTCACCGCCGGGAAACGTTACCGGCGGCTTCGCGTTCGTGAATCCATTTCTAGGCGCGACGTACTCCGCTTCCTTCGGATCGGGCTTGCGCGCGAGTGCGTTTTTGGGGGTCACTGTCCCGGTCGGAATGGGGGGCGGAAACACGCCGGATGCGGGCCCCCTCGACGCACGCACGGTCGGTCCAGTGGTGCGTGCGGACTTGGACAACGCGTTGTTCGCCGTCAACGATCTGGCGGTACTGCCTGGCATCGACTTGGCTTACGTGGATCACGGGTTGACCGTGCAGTTCGAAGCGACGTTCGCCCAACTCGAGCGGGTTCGAGGCGCCGAGAATCAACACGAAGCATCCAAAACCAACCTCACGGGAGGGATTCACGCCGGGTACTTCTTTTTTGATTTCCTGTCGGTCGGAGCAGAGGTCCGTTACCAGCGGTGGCTGAATCCGCCGTTCGCTGTGCAGGATCACAAACCCAACACGTCGTACGACATGACGTCGATGGGCGTCGGCCCACGTTTTCACTTGCACGTTGCCGGCAACCTCTGGATTCGCCCGGCAATTGCCTACACCCGGGGGTTCGACCACCCGATGACCAGCCCGGCCAATGACAACATCGTGCAGATCGACGTGCCCGTATTTTTCTAGCCACGTGGCCTCGGCGAATCCGAAGCGGGTCGACGCTCGCGCCACCTCGCGTCGATGCGTCCGCGCAATCGCACCCCCTTTCAGGCGCTCGAGCGGCACAGCTCGCGTCCGGCGGCGACGCGCTTCTCATTGGGGGGCGGCCCGCGCTGACCGGCCTCGGTCGTCAGGGAGCACGAAGGCTGAGCGGGCCCAGATAGTCCTTCTTGCCGATGTCGACGCCGTTGTGGCGCAGTATCGCGTAGGCGTGCGTCACGTGAAAGTAGAATTGCGGCATCGCGTGCTCGACCAGATAGTCCTCGCCCAACATGACCTTCCCCTCCCAGCGCGGGTAAGTGACGATTCGCTTCTCAGCGCCCTCGAAGTCCGTGGCGGCGAAGCTTTCGAGCCAGCTTCGGACGGACCCAACCCGGGTGCGCAAGCTATCGATGGTTTGCTCGTCATCCGGGTGTTTGGGAGCTTCCCGCCCGGTAAGGCGCGCCGGCGCAAACTTCGCATGGTCGCAACTCAGCTGCACCTGCCGGACGAACGGGTATTGGTCGGCGGCGAGACGAAACGCGAGGACCGTGTTCGCGTCGAACGACTTCTTCTGAGCGAACTCGGACGTCTTGACGAGCCAGGCGTCGAGCCGACCGAGCATCTTGTGCATTTGGCGAATCGATTGGTAGAACATGTGCGTTGCTATAGGATCTCTTTCGAGGTCGAACCAGTCGATCCTACCAACTCCCGACCCTTTGCTGTGGGCGCCAGCGGCGGGTGCCACGCGGAAGGGACACCCTCGGTATCGCCCTGGAGTGTACGCTGGGGCTGGCGGATGCCTGGGGACTCTCGGCGGGTCCGCGAGCGAGGGGTCTCCGTATGGCTAGTGAACTCGTAGATCCCATTCACCCTCCGAGCGGCGCCACGCCGCTGCGGGCTCGGTGCGGTGGACTCGCGGAAGAAGCGTCGGTGCCGCTGGCGATCGAGCTTCGAGGTGTTACGAAGTCCTTTGGTGCGGTGAGGGCGCTTGACGGCGTGGACCTATTGGTCGAGCGCGGCGAGGCGCTCGCGCTCGTCGGTCCGAACGGCGCCGGGAAGTCGACGCTGATCAACGTCGTCGCCGGGCTCTCCCGTGCGAACGCGGGCACCGTGTCCGTGCTCGGCCATGATGTGGTCCGGGGGTACCGCGCGGCGCGCCGCGCGCTCGGCGTGGTTCCTCAAGAGCTGGTCTTCGACCCATTCTTCGAAGTGCGCGAAGTTCTGCGGCTGCAGGCCGGCTACTTCGGTCTGGGACGCGAGCAGAACGCGTGGATCGAGGAGCTGCTAGAAACGCTCGGCCTCGCCCACAAAGCAGAGGCGCCAATGCGGACGCTCTCCGGCGGCATGAAGCGCCGGGTCCTCATCGCGCAAGCGCTGGTGCACCGTCCTCATGTCGTCGTCCTCGACGAACCGACTGCCGGTGTGGATGTCGAGATGCGACAAGCGCTCTATCGCCTTTGCCAGAGGCTCGTCGGGGAGGGCCGCGCGATCGTGCTCGTTACCCACCATTTCGACGAGGTCGAAGCGCTCTGCAGTCGCGTCGCCGTGCTCGTGAAGGGCCACATCGCGGCGCTCGTCACGACGCAAAGGCTCGCGTCGTGCAAGGGCGGCCTCGAGGCGGCGGTCATGGACGTCGTACGCGCGGAGGGAGCGTCTTGATTCTGCGCGGGCCGTACACGCTCTTTCGCAAAGAGGTTCTGCGCTTTCGCGCCGTCGCCCTGCAGACGGTCGTGGCGCCGGTCATTACCGCGCTGCTCTACGTCGTCGTATTTGCCCACCTCGTAGCGCGCGGCGCCGAGATCCAACCGGGGGTCGAAAACCTCGCATTCCTGGTTCCCGGTCTTGCCATGATGAGCCTGCTGCAGAACGCGTTCAGCAACAGCTCGTCGAGCCTCATGCAGTCCAAACTCAATGGGAATCTCGTCTTCGTTCTGCTCAGTCCCCTCTCTGCGTTGGAGATCTTCGCGGCCTTCACGGCCGCTGCGACGGTGCGTGGGCTCGTGATCGGGGGCGCGATCGTGGTCGGCGCAGCGCCCTTTGTGCACCTGCCTGCTCGCGATCCTGCGGTCGTCGTCGTCTTCGCCATCCTGGGTGGCGCATTCCTCGGCGCGCTTGGCCTCATCGCCGCGCTTTGCGCGACACGCTTCGAAGAGCTCGCGGGGTTTCAGAGCTTCGTGGTCGTACCGCTCTCGTTCCTCAGCGGCGTGTTCTACCGGGTCGACGCGCTGCGTGAGCCGTGGCGCACGATCTCGCTCATGAACCCCTGCTTTTACCTGGTCGACGGGTTTCGCCGCGGCTTCTTCGGGGGCTCTGCCGTGCCACCCGGCCGGAGCGTCGCGTTGACGACCGCTGCGCTGGTGGTCACCTCCACAGCGGCCGTCGCGTTGCTCGCGCGCGGCTACAAGATCCGCTCCTGACCACGAGCCGGCTGTGTAGATTCGCTTCTGACCGCGAAGACACGCCCAAACGACCCATCAAGGAAGACCATGCAGCTCTACTTCGCCCCCCGGACCCGCGCGACCCGCCCTCGCTGGATGCTCGAGGAACTGGGCGTCCCCTACGAACTCGTGCCTGTCGATCTCACCGCGAAGGAAAATCGGAAGCCCGCCTACCTCCCGATCCACCCGCTCGGTCAGGTACCCGCCCTCGTCGACGCCGACGTGACGGTCTTCGAATCGATCGCGATCTGCATGTACCTGGCCGACAAGTACCCGGAGCAGGCGCTCGCGCCGCCCGTCGCCTCGCCGCTGCGCGCCGTCTATTATCAATGGCTCCTCTTTTGCCCGTCGACGATCGAGCCGGCCATCGGGCGCTGGTCGCAGCATGGCGGCGACCTTCCCGACGCGGAGCGCGAAAGGGCTCGCGCGCGCTTCGTCGAGGCTGCGGACGTGCTTGCCGGGCCGCTCACCCACGGGCCACACATACTGGGAGACCTTTTCTCGACGGTCGACGTCATCGTGGGCTCAAACCTCAACTGGGCCCGTCGGGTGGGCCTGCTCGATGGGCATGACGTTCTGTCGCGCTACGTGGACCGCCTGCTCGCGCGGCCAGCAGCGCGTCGCGCCTTCAGCGATGCATAGCCTTCGGCGATGCGTAGACCGAGCGCAGGCCGGGCAGCCGCGAGCTCATTTCTCGAACGTTCGCACCCACCGCTCCAGTATGCGAAGCGCGAGGTTGACGACGTAGCCCAGCACGCCGGCGGCGAGCACGTCGAGGGTTAGCCCTGGGGTGTCGCCGACAATCTGGGCCGCGATGACGCGCGACCCCAGACCGTGCTCGGCGCCCGCGATCATCTCGGTGACCACGGCGACGACGACCGCCGTCGAGGCGCTGGTGCGCAGTCCAACCACGAGGACTCCGAGCGACTCCCAGGGCTGCGTCCACGTCAGTGCTTGCATGGGCGTCGCCTTGGCCAGGTCCAGCATTTCGCGGCGCACCGAGCGGGGTGACGATGCGGCGGTCATGACGGCGAGGGCGACCGTCCAGACACAGCCGAAAGCGACCGTCGCCAGTCGTGCGAATTCGTTGTAACCAAATGCAAGGAGGCAAACGGGCAAGAGCACGACCGGCGGGATGCTGCGCGCGAGGTCGAGCAGGCCCTCGATCACAGGCGTCTGGCGCATCAAGACGGCGGCTAGGGCGCCGACCACCAGCCCAGCGACGACGCCCGCTGTGAGGCCTAGGCCGGTGCGCGCCCCGGTTGCTGCCATATCAACGCCCAGGGTGGGGGCCGTGGCCGAAAGTGCATTCAGTGTGGCGGCGGGCGTGGCGACGAGCGCGCGCCCAGCCACCCGGATCTGGGCCACCGCCCACCAACCGCCGACCGCCCCGGCAAGCGCCAACAGGGAACGGGCAACGGAGCGGCGCCTGAGCCCCGGTGCGCTCACACCGGCACCCCGTCGAAGATCCGTCCGGCGCTGAGGTGCACCGTGCGCTCGCAGAGCTCCGCCACGTCTTCGGCATCGTGGCTTACGAGGAGCAGGGCGCGGTCGCCGAGCTCGTCGCGCAGCGCGCGGCGCAAGCGATCGCGGTTCGAGGCACTGATGGCCGAGAAGGGCTCGTCGGCGACGACCAGCGCCCCGGGCGACGCCAGGGCGCGAGCCAGCGCCGTGGCCTGCTTCTCCCCCCCCGAGAGGTGTCCGGCGCGACGGCGTGGATCGATTCCCGGAAGGATCCGGCGCGCGAGCGCGTGCGCCGCGTCGTACGCGTCTTTGCGGCCAGCGACGAGGAGAGGCATCGCCACGTTGCGGAGCACCGAGAACCAGGGGAAGAGGCTTTCCGCGTAGGCCTGGGGAACATAGC
>DASPUY010000093.1:0-3800 GCA_035622655.1 Polyangiaceae bacterium | reverse complement strand
CGGGTCGAGCACGTCGGGGCGGTTCGTGGCGGCGATGATGATGACGCCGTCGTTCGACTCGAACCCGTCCATTTCGACGAGAAGTTGGTTGAGCGTCTGCTCGCGCTCATCGTGTCCGCCCCCGAGACCGGCTCCGCGGTGGCGGCCGACCGCGTCGATCTCGTCGATGAAAATGATGCAGGGAGCGTGCTTCTTGCCTTGCTCGAACAGATCGCGAACGCGGCTCGCTCCGACGCCGACGAACATCTCGACGAAATCGGATCCGGAGATGCTGAAGAACGGGACCCCGGCCTCGCCTGCGATGGCCCGAGCAAGCAGCGTCTTGCCCGTCCCCGGCGGACCGATGAGCAGCACGCCCTTCGGAATCCGGCCGCCGAGACGCTGGAATTTCTTTGGATCCTTGAGAAACGCAATGATCTCCTCGACCTCATCCTTCGCCTCGTCGATTCCCGCGACGTCGGCGAACGTGACCTTGTTCTGCGAATCGCTGAGCATCCGGGCCTTGGCTTTCCCGAAGGACATGGCCTTGCCACCGCCTGCTTGAAGCTGCCGCATGAACAGAAAGAACATGATGCCGATGAAGAGCATCGGCAGGAGGGTCACGAGGGTCGACGACCAGAACGGTGTCGAGTCTTCCTTTTCGAAGAAAATCTTGAACTTACCGTCCTTGGCGAGAGGGTTATTTTCGAGATCCTGAACGAGCGCCTCGTCGGCCACGGGGCCCAAGGTCTCCACCTGCTGGCTCTTGCCGTCGACGACGTGAACGAAAGTGTATTCGTGGTCCTTCACACGAACGTCCGTGACCTGCCCCTGATGAACCCAGGAAACGAACTCGCTGAAGCTCACCTGCTGCTTGCGCTCACTGGGTGCCAGGACGTTCCAGATCGCCAGAAACATCACGATGAGGAGGACCCAGAGCAGCAGCGTCTTGTGGGATTGCTTCACGTAAACCTCGTTTCCGCCAAGTGGCCCGGGCTCGGAGAGCTCACACCGAGCATCCCGGACGTCATCAATTTACACCTTACGATGCGTAACATCGAGAGATGGTCGCATCCAGCCAGACCCCGTTTGGACTCTTTCCGATGGCGAGGCGCGGGGCCCGCCTCGCGCATGGAGCGTGACACCAGCGGAGACGCCCCGCAAACGTAGGCAAGGCGCACCCCTCGAGCTACGTGACCGCAGTCCGCGCGGCCGCTCGCGCGACAGTGCTCCGGGTGGTGCTCTCCACTCGAGCTTCCCAGCGAGAGCGCGGGGACGGGCGGGCCGCCAAGTCAGCGCCCGGCGGCAACGTCGCGGCGCGCGGCGCGTGGCGCTTGCGCGCCGGTTGCGGACCCGCGGGTGGCGACGACGCCTTCGACAGGCTCCGCGGCGAGCTCGTCGGCGATCGTGCACAGGTGCTCGACGACGCGCGGGCCCAGCCGCTCGAGGACGGGCAAGATTTCGTACCGGACGCGTGTGCGGAGAAATCGTGGATCGCGGTTCGAAGGATCCAGCGCGTGAGGAATCGTGTGTCGGGAGACATGGGCTTCGATGTCGGATCGACGGGCATGGATCATCGGCCGGATGCGATCGCCCTCTCGAACGGGTAGGACGGCGAGGTTGCAGGCATGGGCGCCGCGCAAGAGGCGCATGACGAACGTCTCAGCACGATCGTCGGCGTGGTGGCCGGTGGCGATTCGACTCGCGCCCGCGCGGGCCGCCGCCTCTCGGAGGGCGTTCCAGCGTGCAATTCTGGCTCGGGCCTGCAGGTTGCCCCCAGGCGCAACTCGGACGCGCGTGCGCTCGAAGGGAACATCGAGAGAGTGGGCGAAGTCTCGGGCCACGTCGAGCTCGTGCCCGCTCTCTTCTCGCAAGCCATGGTCCACTCCGTGGGCGAAAAGGCCGTACGCGGCGTGGCGGCGGAGGCCTGCCAGCACGTGGAGCAACGCCATCGAATCCGGCCCGCCGCTCACGGCGATGAGGACGGTCGCGCCTCGCGGCAGCACGCCGTGCAGTCGGAGCGTCGCCCTGACGAGGGTCGTGAGCGTCGGCGGGTGCGATCGGCTCATGCTGTCTTCCGCCCTCAACCGAGCTCGAAGGTCTTGCATAGCTCGAGGCTGCGAGCTTCCTGGCGGGGCTGCGCCGGCTCGAGCGCCGCATCGAGGGAATCTCGGCGCGGGCTCGGGTCGAACGACAGCGAGCACCGCTCGCTGTCCGGGTCGAAATGGGCGCAATGGTCACACGCAAACCGAAAGGCGAAGCGTCGCGCCTCGTCCAGCAGCTGCGCATCGACGTTCGTCCTCATCGTCGCCGGCGGTCGAGGGCAACGACCGTTTCCACGTGGCTCGTTTGCGGAAACATCTCGAACGTGCGGACCGAAGTCGGCGCGTACGCGCTCTCCAGCGCGGCCAGGTCCCGCCCCAGCGTTGGCGGGTCGCACGAGACGTAGATGATGTGGGCGACGCGCGAGTCCGCGAGTCGCTGGACCGTGGCGCGCGCTCCCCCGCGTGGTGGATCGAGAATGACGAGGTCGGTCGCCGCGCGGGGCGAATACGCGTCCGCGTCGGCCTCGACCACGCGCGCCCGAATGCCCCGCATCGCGAAGTTGGCGCGCGCGGCGACGCAGCAGCCGGGATCGGATTCGACGCACACGAGCTCACCGACCGCTGGCGCGAGAAGGATCCCGAGATTGCCCGCTCCCGCGTAGAGCTCCACCGCTCGGCCCGCCCTTCGAAGCGCCGCAAGATCGGCCACGTGGCGAACGAGCTCTGCGTTGACGGCCGCGTTGGCCTGGGCGAAGCCGCCGGGCCAAAGGCGCAGCGGGAGGCCGTCCGCGCCGGTCATCCAGGGCGTGGGGTCACCGACGTTCGCCGGGCGAGACGCTCCATCCAAGAGGATCTGGGCACCGGCCAGACGGCCGGCGTCGACGGCCTGCTCGAGCTCGGAGAACGTGCGTGCGGGCACGGCTCCCCACCATCGAGCATGAAGGACTGGACGTCCGCCCAGGCCACACGCGATCGCGACGTCGGCCCGCCCCGAGGCTCCTTGAAACCAGGCGGGTAGTGCGCGGCGCGCCGCTTCGATCGGCGGCTCCAGGACGACGCACTCCTCCACTTCGACGGGGCTGTGGGTGCCCGCTTCGTGCATCCCCGCGGCAACCCGCCCGTCGCGACCGCAGCGCACGTGGATCCGGGCACGCGAACGAACCCCCAGCCCCCCAGGCGCGGGGGTCGACTGGATGACGACGCAGTTGCGCCAGGAGGCGGGCAGTGCGGCCCGCACGTGCTCGACGTGGAAGCGCTCTTGGGCCTCCAGCGAGAGGTGCATCCAGTCGCAACCGCCGCACCGATCGGCCCAAGCGCAAGCGACGGGCACGCGATCCGTGCCTCCCGAGATCAGCTCGAGCAGGCGCCCGCGGGCGGGGCGACCGGACGCGTCCACCGCGATCCACGCTCGATCTCCGGGTGCGCTGCGCGGCACGAAGACGGCCCGACGTTCCCCCTCCACGTCGAGGTGCGCGACGCCGTCGCCGCCCGGAGCGAGAGAGCGGATCGATGCCTCGACCGAAAGAAGCGGGTGGTGGACGCGAGCACGACGCATGGTCAAGGGAAGGGCTGAGCCGGTTGCCCTCGTTCGAAGTAGAAACGAAAGTAGCCGACCAGGTGACCTCGACACGGCGGCGGCGGCCCGATGCCTCCCGGGCAGACCTCGCGCGGGTCGGCGAAATAGAAATCGAACTGAGCGTCCGTCAGACGTTCTTGCGCGTCCGTCTCGTCTTCGTTGCCGTCGAACAGACTGCTAAAGACGATGGTGCTCGTTCC
>DASPUY010000092.1:0-17177 GCA_035622655.1 Polyangiaceae bacterium | reverse complement strand
CGGCGCTCATCGACCTCGGCGTGCGTAGTGGAGATCGAGTCGCCATCTACATGGGAATGGTCCCCGAGGCCGTCGTGGCGATGCTGGCATGCGCGCGCATCGGGGCGACCCACTCCGTCGTGTTCGGCGGATTCAGCGCCGACGCGCTCCGGGATCGCATCAACGACTGCGGCGCCAAGGTGCTGCTCACGCAGGACGGCGGATGGCGGCGAGGCCACGTGGTCCCGCTGAAGGAGATGGCCGATCAGGCCGTGAGCCAGACCCCGAGCGTCCAGAGCGTCGTCGTGCTGCGGCGGGCCGGCAATCACGTCGTCATGAAGGAGGGCCGCGACGTCTGGTGGCACGAGCTGATGCGCCGGCGAGCGAGCGGCCAGGCGAGCGAGCGAGCCCGGTCGCCGGAAGCGTTCGATGCGGAGCAGCCTCTCTTCGTTCTCTACACGTCCGGCTCGACCGGCAAGCCAAAAGGCGTATTGCACACGACCGCCGGCTATCTCGCCGGGTGCCATCTTTCCGCCAAGTACATCTTCGACTTGCGCGACGACGACGTGTACTGGTGCACTGCAGACGTCGGCTGGGTCACCGGGCACAGCTACATCGTCTACGGCCCGCTCTCGTGCGGAGCCACGTGCATGATGTACGAGGGCGCGCCGAGCTTCCCGGACTGGGGGCGCTTCTGGCAGATCGTCGAGCGGCACGGGGTGACCATCCTGTACACGGCGCCCACCGCGATCCGGGCGTTCATTCGCGCGGGAGACGACTGGCCGCGGGCGGCGGACCTGTCCAGCCTGAGATTGCTCGGAAGCGTGGGCGAACCGATCAATCCGGAAGCATGGATCTGGTACCACCGCGTCATCGGTGGCGAACGCTGCCCCATCGTCGACACGTGGTGGCAGACCGAGACGGGCTCGATTCTCCTGACCACCCTGCCGGGGGCCGTCTTCACGAAACCCGGGAGCACAGGGCTACCGTTTTTCGGCGCCGACGTCGCCGTGGTCAAGGATCACGGCGAGCCTTGCGAGGCGAACGAGGGCGGCAAGCTTGTCGTGCGGCGACCCTGGCCCTCGATGGCCCGAACGCTCTGGGGCGACGACGCGCGGTACGTGAAAACCTACTGGGATGTCGTTCCCACCGTGTACTTCACCGGGGACGGCGCTCGCCGCGACGAGGACGGGTACTTCTGGGTCGTCGGACGCATCGACGACGTTCTGAACGTCGCCGGTCACCGGATCGGGACCGCGGAGATCGAGAGCGCGCTGGTCAGCCATCCTGCGGTCGCCGAAGCGGCGGCGGTCGGGCGGCCCGACGATCTCAAGGGACAGGCGCTCGTCGTCTTTGTCACGGTCAAGTCCGGGCAGACCGCGGGACGCGAGCTCAAGAGCGCTCTCGATGCTCACGTCGAAAAGGAAATCGGCCGCTTCGCGCGGCCCGACTCCATTCGGTTCACGGACGCACTACCGAAGACACGAAGCGGCAAAATCATGCGCCGGCTCCTGAAGGAGATCGCCGCAGGCGGTGAGGCGAAGGGCGACACGACCACGCTCGAAGACTTCAGTGTCCTCGCGAAGCTGCGCGCAAGTGACGAAGAATGAGCCGAACTGTCAGAGCGCTCCCCGCGACGTGTTAATCTAGCGCTATCGTGCTTCCCCCGACCAAGAGGGAGGGCCTGCGTGCTTCTCCGGAGCCGCCGCGTTTCGAGCCGGTGGCCGGAGCCGTCGTCGCCGAGAAGTACCGCATCGAGCGCGTCCTGGGCGAGGGCGGAATGGGGATCGTCGTGGCCGCCGTCCACCTCGGGCTCGAGCAGCCGGTGGCCATCAAGTTTCTGCTCCCCGAGGCGATGCGAAACCAAGTCGCCGTCGAGCGCTTCCAGCGCGAGGCGCGTGTCGCGGCGATGATCCGCAGCGAACACGTTGCTCGTGTGCACGACGTCGGCACGCTCGACGGCGGCGTGCCCTACATCGTCATGGAGCAGCTCGTCGGGAGCGACCTCGGTCAGACGATCGCGAAGGGCGGCGCTCTGCCGCTGGACGAGGCGTGCGAGATCGCGCTCCAGGCGTGCGAAGCGCTCGGCGAGGTGCATGCCGCCGGGATCGTTCACCGCGACCTCAAGCCGTCGAATCTGTTCGTCACGCGGCGAGCCGACGGAGCGCCCGCGGTCAAGCTCCTCGACTTCGGCATCTCGAAGCTGACACTGAGCGGCGAAGAGCCCACCATCGATCCGGCCCTGACGGCGACGGCGACGATCATGGGATCGCCGTCGTACATGTCACCCGAGCAGCTCAAGTCGACCAAGGAGGTCGATTCCCGAACAGACGTGTGGTCGCTCGGCGCCGTGCTCTACGAAGCGGTCACCGGCAAGCCCGCGTTTCGTGGGGAGACCGTCCCGCAGGTGTGCGCGATGATCGCGTCCGAGCCTCCTCGCCCTCCGTCGAGCCTGCGGGCGGGCATCCCGGCCGAGCTCGAGCGCGCCATCCTCGAATGCCTGGAAAAGGATGCGGGCAAAAGGATTTCGCTCGTCGATCTCGCCCACGTCCTGGCGCGGTTCGCCCCCGAACGTGCCAAGCCTTCGCTGCGGCGCCTCGAGGCCGTCCTAGGCGCTTCCGCGCGGACGGGTCTCACCTCCGGAGACCGGCCGCCGTCCCGCGACGAGCTGCCCGTGCTTCCGCTGGCCACAGCGGAGAGGAATCGGACCGTCTCGGCGTGGGGGCGGCGCGAGCCGCGAGGGCGGGGGGCGGGGGGCGGCGCTCTCATGGTGCTGGCACTGGGGATCATCGGGGTCCTCGGGGTTGGCATCGCCACGGGACGGTTCAGCGTGAGACGTCTTCGCGGCGACATTGCGGGCGCGACGAGCCTCGTCTCCTCCGCGGCCACCGCCGTATCGTCCGCCGTCTCGTCGGCCGTGGCATCGTCGCTGCCGCCGCTGCCCGTTCCCACCGCTCTTCCGGGTGTGGACCCGACGGCCGAGGAGGGCGACGAGGGCGACGAAGTGGAAGATGCGGAAGCGCCCGCCGTATCGCCGCCGGACGCGGCTCGTACCGTGAATGCGGCCTCGACGCCCACCCACTCGACGCCGACGAAACATCCGTCGAAGAACAAGCGTCCGTCGAAGAGCCATCGCCGTCACGGCTGAGGGGCGGCCTCAGCGGCTCGTGTCGGAATCACCACGCGGCCGAGAGCTGCAGTCCCCCGAGCGTGGGCAGCACCTGGAGATGGGTTCGATCGCCTTGCGGCCGATGTCCGAAGAGCAGCGCGCTTGCCGCCACGGCGACGCCGGTCGCGCCCGCGGCGAATGCGCCCGTCGAGATCCACGCCGCAGTCGTCGCCCGCGAATACAGGTCAAGCCCGTGCTGCGTGCAATACTTGCCGACGCACGAACCGGAATCGGCATCGGTCTTGTCCACCACCGCGACGATTCCGGTCGCGACGCCGACGGCAAGCCCGGCAATGCCGATGCCTCCCGCGAAATAGACGCCCGCATTGGTGGCGCTTCCGGGCGCCCGTTCGCCCGGCACGGGGACGGCGGAAGCGGAAGACGGCGCGACCGCCGCCGCGGGAGGGCCTGGAGGCAAGCGCGACGGCGCGGATGGGGCGACCGTCGAAGGGGCGGACGCGGCGGGGCCGGATGGCTCTCGCTCGAGCTGCGGAACAGTCACGGTCAGGTCGGAGGGACCGGGAGCGACGTCGAACGTCGTCGACCAGGGGCGATGGCCCGGAGCGATGGCGGAAACGGTATGAGGGCCGGGGTTCACGGGCACGGAAATCCCCAGCGCGTCCGGCTCGATCCGCTGATCGTCGAGCTTCACTTCGAGTCCGTTCGGGGCCGTCGGTGCGGCGAGGACAAGCCTCGACAGTTTGCCGCTCAAGGCTTCGAGGTGCTGCTGGGCGTACGTTTCGCGGCGCGCATTGTGCGCGATCTGCATCGCGGAGACGGCCGCGTTGAATTCGCTCCACGCGCTGGCCGTTTTTCCCTCGGCCTCGTGGCACGTGGCGAGAAAGAGAAGCGTGCCCACTTGCGGATCGATGTGGTAGCTGGACGCGAATTTGGTGCATGCGTCCGACGTGCGCCCCTGAGCGAATAGCATTTTGCCGTCCGAAAAAAGCGCCTCGGCGTCCGGGGTATCGCGAATATCGTCGGCGTAGGCGCAAGGCGCATAAACCGCGAAACCACCGCAAAGAAGGGCGAAGCCGGAAAAACGCGCAAAGGGAAAGGCGAATGCGAAGGAGGGCGCGGTCCTGAGCGGGAGTGGGCCCCCCCCCGTCGCCGCGAATTCTCGTGCGGTCGAAATGAACTTCCGCATGCATATCAACTCTACACGGTAGGGGCTTAAAGGGGTATAGTTTGATCGGGCTTTTTCCGGTTTCCGTTGATTCGTCCATTTGCGCGCTCGTTCGCTCGGTTTTGCCCGGTTGCCGTATTGCCGTGATTGCCCCACGCTTTTCATCGACCCCCAGTGAGCCAGGGACCTTCTTTGCCGCAGCAGCGCGCCTCTAGTCCGTGCTGCGCCTTGCGCGACGGCCCCACCGGTCGGGCGAGGGCGGAGGGCGCACTGCGCGGGCCCCGAGCGGCGCTCGTTTCCGCGCTGGGTTTCGCCGCTCTCACGGCCTCACTCGGAGGGTGTGGGCTCATCCTCGGCCTCAGCGATCACGATCTCTTTCCGGAAGGCGACGGGGCGGTGGGGACGTCCGTGGAATTCGATGGCGCGGCCGGCTCTCCCGACGTGGCCCAAGGCGTCCCCGACGGCTCGACGGCCGGCCCCGACGGCTCCGGCGATCTGCTGGATGGCTCGTCTTCCGCGGACGTCGGATTCGGAGGATTCCCCGACGTGTCTCCACCCTGCCCATGGACGGCGTGCGAGCCGGGGACCACGTGCTGCTACTCGGGAGGCGCGGACCTCTGCGAAGGTAGCTGCGAAATCGGGTCGTACTTCATGGCGTGCACCGGCGCGTACCAGTGCGAAGCCGGGGCGTGCTGCGCGAATCTGCAAGCCGTGTCCAGCGGGGGCCACGGCCCGACCGGGCCCGCCCCCCGTTGCAACGGGTGGGCGTTCCAGGGTTCGACGTGCGGGTCGTGCGCCACGTCGATTCCGATGCAGTGCACGGCAGCCTTCACCCTCCGAATGTGTGCCAGCGCCGCCGAATGTCCGACGGCGCAGCCGTATTGCTGCCATGTCGCCGAAGATAATCCTTTTACGTATTGCGTGGACAGCACACTCAGTGCCGCCCCATCGACGTGCTTGCCCTAGTGAGCGTATGCCCACAGAATAATGGATTGATGGGCTCCAATCCGCCCCCGGAAGTTATCGTCGGCCGATATGCGCTCTATCGGAAGATCGCCTCGGGCGGAATGGCGACGGTCTATCTCGCGCGCCTCCTCGGCCCGGTCGGGTTCTCGCGGACGGTGGCGATAAAGCGTCTGCTCCCCCAGTTTGCGCGGGATCCGGAGTTCGTGACGATGTTCCTCGACGAGGCGCGCCTTGCCGCCCGTCTGCGCCACCCCAACATCGTGCCCACGCTCGATGTCGTAGCCACGAAGGGCG
The DNA here is from genome assembly GCA_035622655.1 of Polyangiaceae bacterium. Lineage (GTDB taxonomy): Bacteria > Myxococcota_A > Polyangia > Polyangiales > Polyangiaceae > Palsa-1150. The sequence goes on along the minus strand of DASPUY010000092.1, from coordinate 11,643 downwards.
AGGCGTTCCTCGTGATGGAATACGTTCAGGGCGAATCGCTCGCGCAGCTGCTGCGTTCTACGGCGATGCAGAGCGAGCCGATCCCTTTGCGGATCGCGGCGAGCATCGTCTCGGGTGCGCTGCTCGGGCTTCACGCGGCTCACGAGGCGCGCGACGGTCGCGGGATGCCTCTCAACCTCGTGCATCGAGACGTCTCGCCGCACAACATTCTGGTCGGCACTGACGGGACGGCCCGCCTTCTCGATTTCGGCGTCGCCAAGGCCGAAGGTCGCGCGCAGCATCTGACGCGCGAGGGCCATATCAAGGGCAAGCTCGGGTACATGGCGCCCGAGCAGCTCTCGGGCGACGGCGTCACGCGCGAATCGGATATCTATTCCGCCGCAGTGGTGCTCTGGGAGACGCTCGTCGGTCGCAAGGTGTTTGCCGGTACGCACGACGCCATCGCCTACGTGCGCGCGCAGCATCCCCGGATCGATCCGCCCAGCAAGTACCGGTCCGACGTGACGTCCGAAATGGACCAGATCGTCCTCAAGGGAATGCGGTGGGATCCCGCCGATCGGTTTGCAACGGCGCGCGAAATGGCGGCCGCCATCGAACGAGCCGTCGGAGCCGTATCGGTGCTCGAGGTGGCCGAATGGCTGGAGATCGTCGCGGGCCAGAGAATTCATCTGCGGGCGCAAGAGCTGGTCGCGTTCGAGCACAGCTCCGGCGCGAAGATGCCCGTGGCCGACGACCTGAACACGCAGCAGACCGTGGCACCGTTGCCGTCGCTCGAGCCGTCCGCGGAAGAGACGACCGTTCCCGAGGCGGAGCGCTTGCCGAGCGCCCAGGCGTCGGAGAATCCGATGCCCATCGAGCTGCCCCTCGACCAGACGTCCGCCGCGTCGCCTCGAGCGCGCGCGACGCGCACGCTGTTCCGGCGTGCTCGCGTCGTCGCCGGAGCCGTCGGGATTGCGGCGCTCGGGCTCCTCAGCGCGGTGAGCGTAGCCTCGGTTGGATCGAGAACGCGCGCTCGAGCGACCAAAGTCGCCGCCGTCCCCCCGCCTCCGCCGCCTGCCGGGGCAGGAGTCTGGGGAGCGCAGTGGTCCGCCGCAAGCGCTGCGGGCGGCTCGGGATCCCAGGCGATCGAGGCACGCAGCAGCGACCCCGCCAGCGTCGCTCCGATCCTTCCCTCGATGTTCGACGTCGCCACGGACCCCGGTTCCGTCTCGGGAGTCGCCCTTGCAGCACCGTTGGCGGGGGCGCCGGTCGACACGCCGCCCGCGGTGCCCGTCACGTCGCTCCCGGTCGCCAATTCCAAATCTTCGGCGGCAGCTCGGAAGGCCGCGGCGTCGCGGAGTCACGCGACGTCGAAAGCCTCAGCCAAGGCCGCGTCGCCCGGGACGCGCCCAGTGGGCGCCGATGCAAAGACCGAAGCGGATGCTCCGGCCAAGGCGCTGTCGCCCTTCGACGCGATCGGCGGCAGGGAGTAGTCGCTTTCCGTCTGCCGTCGCGCGTCTATGATCCGGCGCGGTGAAGGCATCCGGGCTGAAGACGAGGACGGCGTTCCCCGAGAGGGGGCCGAGAACACTTTCCGCGGCGCGCTCCGCGCTGATTGCCATCGTGTCGCCTCTTTCGCTGGTGGGGCTGTCGACGATCGTGTCATCGTGCGACGGCGCGGCGAAGCGCGAGACGTCGGCGTTGTACGAAGCGGTCGATCGGTACCGCGTCGCGGACGACGCTGCGAAGCTCGTCCGGGGGCAGGCGGTGGCTGCGGTCGAGTGCACCGTCGCGCCCGTATGCGACGCGAAGCGCATATGCCTCGCTGCGATCGATCCGACGACCCGCGCGCTTCGTCTCAAGGATGAGGTCGCGCTGCGCGTCGCCGACGTCGAGCACAACCGCCTCGACCCGACGTCCCCCGAAGCTCGGGGTCTCTCGGGCGAGCTCGACGAGGCGGCACGGCTTCTCGAGTCGGGACGCCAAAAGATGACCGAATGCGAGCGCAGGCTCGCCGACCTGCGCGTGACGCACGGGAGCTGACGGAGCTTGCCCCGCAGGGCGAGCGCGCCCTCGCCCGGGAGCCGAGGCGAGCGGCAGGACGTGTGCTAAGCCCGAGACTTCGCCATGTTCGACACCCTCGCCAAGGGGTTCAAAGCCGCTCGCAACCGACTCGCGGGGCTCACCGAGCTCACCGAGCAAAACATCGACACCGCGCTCCGCGAAGTGCGGCTCTCTTTGCTGGAGGCCGATGTCGAGCTCGGTGTCGTCAAGTCGTTCCTCGCTCGCGTCAAGGACAAGGCGCTCGGAGAGGTCGTTCGCACCCGCGCGAAGGGTCAAGACGGAGGTGCGGTCCGGGTATCGGCGAGCGACGTCTTCGTCAAGATCTGCCACGACGAGCTCGTCGCGTTCATGGCTCCGGGCGACGGGCCCCCGGTCGCCATGGCGCCGAAGGGTCAACCGACCGGCATCATGATGGTCGGGCTGCAGGGCTCCGGAAAGACGACCACGACGGCCAAGCTCGCGCGCTGGCTCGACAAGCAGGGTCATCGCCCCCTTCTGGTCGCGGCGGACATGCAGCGTCCCGCTGCCGTCGAGCAGCTCAAGATTCTCGGAGAGCAGATCGGAGTGCCCGTCTTCACCCTTGCGGGCGCCACGCCGCTCGAGATTTGTACGCAGGCGCTCGCTCAGGCGCGAGCCGGCAAGCACGACATGGTCGTCTACGACACGGCCGGCCGGCTGGCCATCGACGAACCACTGATGAAGGAGCTTTCGGACATCAAGTCGGCCGTCGAGCCGCAGAACATCCTCCTCGTCGTCGACGCGATGATCGGCCAGGACGCCGTCAAGACCTCCAAAACATTTCACGACCGCCTCGGAATCACGGGAGTCGTACTCACGAAGCTCGACGGCGACGCGCGCGGCGGCGCAGCGCTCAGCGTCCGGGAGGTCACGGGGGCGCCCGTTCGCTTCGCGGGCGTCGGCGAGACCCTCGACAAGTTCGAGGAGTTTCGCGCCGAGGGGATGGCGAGCCGGGTCCTCGGCATGGGCGATGTCGTCGGCTTGATGAAGGATTTTCAAGAAGTCGTCGACGAGAAGGAAGCCGCCGAGAAGGCGATGCGCATGCTCGAGGGCCAGTTTTCCCTCGACGACTTCCTCGAGCAAATCCGCATGATCCAGAAGATGGGGTCGATCAAGGATCTCATTGCCAAGATGCCTGGCGTGGGAGACATGTTGCCCGCGGACGCGAGCATCGACGACCACGAGCTCGTTCGCATCGAGGCGATCATCCAGTCGTTCACGAAGTTCGAGCGACGCGATCCGTATGCGCTCATCCGAGAGCCGTCTCGCGTGACGCGCATCGCGAATGGCTCCGGCCAGCCCGACAAGCAAGTGCAGGAGCTCGTTCAGAAGTTTCTCTTCATGAAGCAAATGATGGAAGGCATCGGGGCCAACATGGGCATGCTCGGGCGGGTGCCCGGCATGAAGAACGTCGCCATGGCCAAACAGTTGCGAAAACAGATGGCCGGCGGCGCGATGCCGGGCATGGGCCTGCCCGGGTTTCCGGGAATGCCTGGGCTCGGGGGCTTTCCCGGCATGCCCGCGATGGGTGGGTTTCCGGGGATGCCGGGCGCGATGGCGCCCGGAGGCGGTGGTTCGGGCGAGAGCATGACGAGGATGCGACCGCTTTCCACCGCCGAGAAGAACGCGCGCAAGGCCGCGCGCAAGCGGGAAAAGGACGCCCGACGCAAGAGCCGCAGGTAAATGGAGCGGAGCGCCGCTCGCTCCCCCCGAGCCCCCCAGAAGAAACGGAGGGCGATGCGGCTATCGAAGAAACTTTGCATACTGCGACATCGCATCGCGCAGTGCGGTCGCGATCGGCCGCATCGTGATCCCGAGCGCAGCGAGTCGTGGGCTGGCGAGGATGCAGTTCGAACGCGGGTGCGTCGCCAAACCGCGCGACACCAGCTCGGTTTCGTCGATGAGCGTGTACTGGTGCGCCGGATCGACCAGCTCGCGGTACAGCGCGAGGAGATCTCGGTGGCGCATCGTGCCTGGATTCGTGGCGTGGAACACGCCCGTGGCACGCTTTTCGACGAGCGCCGCGGCGACGCCAATCAGATCGTCGACCACGGTGACCGAGTTCTCCACGTCGATCACTTGACGGTAACTTGCGAGCTTGGTGATGAGGTTTCGCGACCCGGGACGGCTGTCGATGGGCATGCGCAGGCGGGCGATGCCGACGTTCGGAAGCCGACCGAGAACCAGGTCGGCGGCGTACTTGGAACGCGAATAGAACGAAGAGGGATTGGCGAAGTCGTCTTCGCGCCAGCCGCCCGGCTGCGGCGAGGCACCGTAGAATATGCATCCGGAGCCGAGGTGGAGGAGGTACACGCCCGCCTGCGCGCACACCTCGGCCAGAACGAGCGGGCCGATGACGTTCGCACGCTGCGTCTCGATCGGGTGCGCGTCGCACCAGTCGACGTTGGGTTTGCCCGTTTTGCCTGCGCAGTTGATGACGGCGTCGGCGGCGTGCGCTCGAAGCTCCCCGGCGACGGCAGAGCGGTCGGTCACGTCCGCCGTGGACAGGACGGCGCCGGGAAGTTTTTCCTTGAGTCGGTTGCCCAGGAAACCGGCGCCGAAGATCAGGATCGCCATGGTGTCAGTCCTTCTCTCAGCGCGAGCGGCTCAGCTCCACGCTGCAATCGTCCCCCACGAGGAGGCTGAGGGCGCCCTGCCTGGTCTCGCCGGGCTGCACGACCACACGGCGCCCGATGAGCGAGTCTTCGAGCCGCCCGATGTCTCGAATGTGACTGGCGCTCAGAATGATCGAATGGTCGACGCTCGCCCGCTCGATGACGACGTCTTCCCCGATGCTCGTGAACGGACCGACGTGCGCATCCACGAGCCGTGTCCGCGCCCCGATGGTCGCGGGCCCCCGCACCGTCGAGCGGATGATCTGGGCTCCCTCGGCGATGCAGACTCGTCCCGACAGGCGGCTGGTCGGGTCGATGGTGCCCTTGACGTCGCTCACGAGCCAGTCGTCGAGCACCGTGTCGTTCGCCAGGAGCAGGTCGTCCTTCTTGCCCGTGTCGAGCCACCAGGACTGCACTCGGTCGAATCGGACCGTGTGACCGAGCTCGATGAGCATGCTGATCGCGTCCGTTATTTCGAGCTCGCCTCGGGCCGACGGACGAATGCGCTCGATGGCCCCGAAGACTTGCGCGCGGAACATGTAGATGCCGACGAGCGCGAGGTTGCTTCGCGGCTCCTTGGGCTTTTCGACGAGGCGGATGACGTTGCCCGTCGCATCGACCTCGGCGACGCCGAATTGCGAAGGATTGGCGACCTCCTTGAGCATCACCGACGCCGCGATCGAGGGTGTCGCCCGGAATGAATCGACCGCAGCACGGATCTTCGTCCCGATCAGGTTGTCGCCGAGGAACATGCAGAAGTCGGCGTCCCCGAGGTAAGGTCGGGCGGTCTTGACGGCGTGCGCGAGGCCGGCAGGCCGATCCTGCACGATGTAAGAGATCTTCGCGCCCCAGCGAGAGCCGTCGCCGACGGTCTCGCGCACCTCGGCGCCGGTTTCCGGAGAGATGATGATCGCGATGTCGCGAATTCCAGCGTCGACGAGGTTGTCGAGCACGTAGAAGAGAATCGGCCGATTGGCCACGGGCACGAGCTGCTTGGCGCCCGTGTAGGTCAACGGCCGGAGCCTCGTGCCCGAGCCGCCCGCCAGGACGAGACCCTTCATGGCCCGCCTCCGAGCCCCAGCCTTTCGCGGCGATAGGCCCCGGACGAGACACGGTCGCACCAGGCGCGGTTGTCGAGGTACCAGCGCACGGTTTTTCGAATCCCTTCGTCGAAGGAGTGTGCCGGCGTCCAGCCGAGCGCTGTCTCGATCGCGCTCGGATCGACCGCATAGCGTCGGTCGTGCCCTGGCCGATCTTTGACGAAGGCAATGAGATCCGCGTAGCTTCCGAGCGATCGGGCTGCCGGAGGAAGGCTGGGATTGGAGGCCGCCGGTGCAAGCTCGTCGAGCAGAGCGCAAATGCGCCGCACGATGTCGATGTTCTTGCGCTCGCTGCGTCCGCCGATGTTGAACGTCGCTCCAGGCTCGCCGCGCGCGAGAACCTCGAAGATGGCCCGGCAATGGTCCTCGACGTACAGCCAGTCGCGCACGTTCTGACCGTCGCCGTAGACGGGCAGCGGCTTTCCTTCGAGCGCGTTCAAGGTGACGAGCGGGATGAGCTTTTCGGGAAACTGGTACGGCCCGTAGTTATTCGAGCAGTTCGTCGTGATGGTGGGAAGGCCATACGTCGCGTGCATGGCGCGAACGAAATGGTCGGCCGACGCCTTCGACGCCGCATAGGGCGAATTGGGGGCGTAGGGCGTGCGCTCGGAGAACAGTCCCGTCGGTCCGAGCGAGCCGAACACCTCGTCGGTCGAGACGTGCACCACGCGAAACGTCCGGCCGAGCTCCGGCTCGAGACGTTTCCAGTAGGCGAGCGCGCACTGGAGCAGCTCGAAGGTCCCGAGCACGTTCGTCCGGACGAAGGCTCCGGGCTCGTCGATGGATCGATCGACGTGCGACTCGGCCGCGAAGTTGACGATCGATTGGGGCCGCTCGGCTTCCAGGAGTCGAGTGACGAGCTCGCGATCCCCGATGTCGCCTCGCACGAAGACGTAGGCCGGGTGCCGGGCGAGCGCTGCCAGGTTCTCAGGATTGCCGGCGTACGTCAGCTTGTCGAGGTTCGTGACCCGAAAACCCCGCGCAATCGCCAGGTGGACGAAATTGGACCCGATGAACCCGGCTCCCCCAGTGACGAGCAGCTTGGGTTGTAAGGACACGACGGACACCGAAGACGGTAGTCGCTCGGATCAAAGAGCGCCAGGCAAAGCCGCGGCCAGGGGTGGAGGCGGGTCGCGCGGACACCACCTCTCGACTCGACCCCGCGACCGGTTTGTTGATAAAAGGCCGCCATGCATCGATCTTCTCTTCTCCTCGCGCGGGCGCGGGCGGCCGCTCTGGTCGCGGTTCTCGCAAGCGGTGCCGTAAGCTGCGTCGGGGGCAGCAAAGGGCTGAGCACCGAGGAGAAGGACCGGCTGAAGCCGTACGTCATCGACTCGGTGCCACCGGACGTGCGGAAGATCGACGTCAACTTCGAGAACAAGGTTCACCTCGTCGGATACAAGTTCGAGCCTGAGACGGCGAAGCCCGGCGAGGAGGTCAGGCTGACGTACTACTGGCGCTGTGACGACACGCTCGACAGCGGATGGTTGCTTTTCACGCACACCAAGGACGAGGGGAGCGGAAAGCTCGGCAATCTCGATTTCGACGGTCCCATTCGCGAGCAGAAGAACGGCGACCAGATCCTCGGGCCGGACCACTGGGAACGCGGGAAAATCTACGTGGACACGCAGACCTACCGCATTCCGGGTGACGTGTCGGGGCCCGACGTGAGCATTCTGGTGGGCATCTGGAAGGGCGACGCCCGGCTGCGGATCGTCAGCGGCCCGAACGACGGCGAGAACTGCGCGATCGTCGGAAAGGTGAGAGCCGAAGGGGTCACGCCCAAAGCCGCCAGCGAGCATTCGGCGGGAACCGAGGTGCCGTCGCTCCTCGTCCCGCGGCTGGCCGAGGGCGCGAAAATCACCATCGACGGCAAGGCGAGCGAAAAAGAATGGCAAACCGCCGCGAGCACCGGTGCTTTCGTCGACGTCGGTACAGGCAAGCCGAACTCCACGTTTCCGGTCAACGGCTCGGCGAAGCTGACCTGGGACGACAAGAACCTCTACGTGCTTTGCGAGGTCAAGGAAAAGGAACCGTACGTCGGCTTCACCGACGCCAAATCGCAGCCGAACGACTTCACGGCCGCCGGGCAGCCGAAGCTCTGGTTGAAAGACACGATGGAGATGATGGTCGATCCCGGTCCGAGCGGCGACAACCGCGATTACTACGAGCTGCAGATCAACCCGCAGAACAAGGTCTTCAAATCGCAGTTCGATACGCTCCAGCAGCCCAAGGGCGGCCCGAACGGGCCGTTCGGTCACGAGGACTGGGACCCCAAGCTCAAGAGCGCCGTCCAGCTCGAGAAGGGGCCGGATGGCAAGGTGAGCGGCTACACGGTCGAGGTGGCCATCCCGTGGGCGGGGTACACGAAGGCGGCCAACCATCCACCCAAGCCGGGCGACGTCTGGCGCATCAACTTCTATGCAATGAAGGAAAATGGCGGAGTCGCGTGGTCCCCCATTCTCGGTGAGGGCAACTTTCACAAGGCCACGCGCTTCGGGCGCGTGACGTGGACAGTGCCCGGTGCATCCGTGCCGGGGGCCGAGAACGGCGTCGCGTCTCTAGCCGCCGCGCAAGGTGATGCAGGCACGCGGTCCGCGCCGCTGCTTCGCGGGCCGCTGCACGCCCATCTGCCTCCCCAGCCGCCCGCGTCGGCGTCGCCATAGCGGGGTGTGTGAGGCGCCTTCGCACGTTTCGAGGCGATGCCCCCATCAAAATTCGTCCAGCGACACCGGACTCCTTTACGCTGAGCGTATGCGCATCGTCCGTGCCGTACCGCTGGCGCTCGCGAGCGCGCTGGCCGCATCGTCGGCGGGGGCACAGTCGGAGACGCAGCAGTCGCCGCAGCAGACAGCGCAACCGCAGACGCCGCCGCGCAGACACCGGCAAGGCGGTTCGCAAACCGCACCGACGAGCGGCCCCTCGAACGGGGCTCCGCCCGTCATCGTCCGGCGGGAAGTTCTTGCCGCGAAGGGTTTCGTCAAGGCGGCCCGCGACCGCATGAGCAGCGGCGACTGCGCTGGCGCGCTGGACGCGTTCGACCAGGCGCTCGAGGAGCAGCGCAGCGACCCGTCGCTCTACCGCGACCGCGGCACGTGCCACGACCGGCTCGGGCACCCGTATCCGGCCATCGAAGACTACCGCATGTACTTGACGCTGGCGCCCGATGCGACCGACGCCGCCGCCGTGCGCAGCCGCTTGCACGAGCTTCAAGACCAGGTTGCCGGGCGTGTCCCAAGCAGCGCGCCGGAAGGGTCGAATGCATCGGGGGGACCTGGCGGCTCGGAGGGATCGAGCGGCACGGGACCGTCGAACGACTCGGACGGATCGGGCGGGCCCCGAGCATCGGGGGACCCCGCCGCCTCCGGTGCGCCCCAGCACCCGGTCGATGACGACGTGCCGCCCAAGGAGAATGCCCTGACAGGACTGGTCGAGCCCGGGGACGGGCCCGAGGCGGGACCCCAACCCGACAAGGCGAGTCGGAGGACGGAGGACGAGGATGTGCCTCGCTCGTCGCTCCGCGCCGATCGCGGGTGGGCGCTCGCGCCTTTCATTGCCGCCCGCAAGTGGTTTCGCGACGGCGAGTCGTTCGGCGACGGCGAGACTTGGGCCGAATGTGTCGGTGGCCAGCTCCGCTACTCGATGGGGAGCCGGGGGGCGCTTCTTTTGGAGGTCGGCTACGAGCGATTCGACACGACGAACGTCGACGTCGAGACCGTTTCCGGGCTGACGTCCCTCCTGGAGCTCGAGCTTCGGTTCCCCTTCAATGCCCGCTACGACGACCAGATGCTCGTCTCCCCCGGCTTCGGCTACGAGTACCTCGCGTATTCCCCGGGCGCTGACTCGAGCTTCTCCAAGTACACCGAGGGCGGGGTCACGGCACGCCTTCGCGTCTCCTATCGGCACATGCTCGCCGAGTCGGTGGCGTTCGACGTATCCGTCGAGGGCGGCTTTGCGCAATTTTCGCACTTGAGCAATGCGGCGGCCGACACTCATGCGGCTCCCGCCGGGCTCGCGGGCTTGACCGTGGCATTTCTATGGGGCCTGTGAGCCGCGCGCACCGATACCCACCTGAGTAGGTTTGGGGCCGGCGTGAATCGCAACGGCCTCGTTGACAGTGACCGATCGCGCAATAAAAGTAGCGTGCGGGGAGCCTGATTGAGCTTCGTCAAAGGAAGACGGGTAGTCGTGACCGGGGGCTCGGGGTTTCTCGGCGAGCCGGTCTGCCGAGAGCTGAAGAAATTGGAGCCGGCGGAGATTTTCGTCCCACGCCGCGCTCAGTTCGACTTGCGTGATCGGGCTGCCGCAAAGCGGCTCTTCGATGTGGCCAGACCGGACATCGTCGTGCACCTGGCGGCGGTGGTGGGCGGCATCGGAGCGAACCAGGCGAATCCCGGGCGGTTCTTCTTCGAGAATGCCATCATGGGCATCCAGCTCATCGAAGAGGCGCGGCTGCACGGCATTGCCAAGTTCGTCGGGGTGGGCACCATCTGTTCGTACCCCAAGCACACGCCCGTTCCCTTCAAGGAAGAGGACCTCTGGAACGGGTATCCGGAGGAGACGAACGCGCCGTACGGCCTGGCGAAGAAGATGCTCCTCGTTCAGGCGCAGGCGTATCGCCAGCAGTACGGCTTCAACGGCATCACGCTGCTGCCCGTGAACCTCTACGGCCCGCGCGACAATTTCGACCCCGCCTACAGCCACGTCATTCCAGCGCTCATCCGCAGGGCGATCGAGGCCCGCGAGCAGGGCCTCACGCACATCGAAGCCTGGGGAACCGGCAAGGCGTCACGCGAGTTTCTTTTCGTACGCGACGCTGCCCGAGCCATTGCGCTCGCGACGGATCTGTACGGCGCGCCCGAGCCGGTCAATATCGGGTCCGGGCGGGAAGTGACGATCCGGGATCTGACCGAGAAGGTCTGCAACCTGTGCGGATTCAACGGGGAAATTCGGTGGCAGACGGATAAGCCCGACGGTCAGCCTCGGCGCTGTCTGGACACGACGCGCGCCAAGGAGCGATTCGGTTTCGAGGCCACGACGACCTTGGACGAAGGGTTACGAGAAACGATCGATTGGTACGAGTCGGCGCGCAAGACGGCGGCCACGGCGTGACGGCTGCATCGTCGCAGGCCGCCTCTTCGACGGATCTTCCCTCTCGAGAGCAAGCGCTTCTTCGGCGGCCTCTGACATGAAAAGCTGGATACCCGCCGATCTCTATCGCGGATTCATCGAGTGGTTGCCCATCGCCTGCGTCGACGTGACGATCGTGTACCGGGGCGGCGCGCTCCTCGTGCGACGAAAGGACGACCCGGCGCGCGGCCAGTGGTGGGTGCCGGGGGGTCGCGTCCACAAGGGGGAAAAGCTCAGGGAGGCCGCGGCCCGCAAAGCACTCGAAGAAACCGGGCTCGAGTGTCACGTCGGGCCGATCCTCCACACGGCAGAGACGATTTTTCCCGACGGTCCGGGAGGAATTGCGATCCATTCGATCAACACGTGCTTTCTCCTGTACCCGGTCGGAAAGACGGTTCGACCGCGTCTCGACAGCCATCACCAAAGTGCCAAGTGGGTGCGAACGATTCCCGAGGGCCTCCACGCTTACGTGGAGCGCTGTCTGGAGGCAGCGGGGCTCCAGCGTGGGTCAACGTCCGACGGGGGTCGGAGGCCGGGACGTGCCCGCCGAAAATGATTCGGGACGGCCGCGCCACAGAAACAGCAGGCGTTAGGATGGGAAGTGAACGAGGCAGGTCGTCATGAAGGAACGCATCGCAGTGATCGGGCTGGGTTACGTGGGTTTGCCTGTGGCCCTGGCGTTTGCGCGGAAGTTCGAGCACACGGTGGGCTTCGACGTGGATCACGAGAAGGTCGAC
>DASPUY010000091.1:0-14363 GCA_035622655.1 Polyangiaceae bacterium | reverse complement strand
GTCGACCTTCTCGTGATCCACGTCGAAGCCCACCGTGTGCTCGAACTTCCGCGCAAACGCCAGGGCCACAGGCAAACCCACGTAACCCAGCCCGATCACTGCGATGCGTTCCTTCATGACGACCTGCCTCGTTCACTTCCCGTCCCCGGGGACCCCTCGAAACGTCTCCTACCCAGGCCCGTTCAAGATGCCTCGCGGGCCTTGCGCCAGAAGTCGCTGCGCTTCGTCGCCGCCGACCAGCGACTCGAGCTTTTCGATGGCTCGTTCGACAACGTCGACGTCGTCCGGTCGGTGGGCGTCCGAGCACGCGGCCTCATAGGCGTCTTCGGCCAGCAGCTTCTCGGCGGCGCGCTGAGGGGCTCGCCCGTATTTGCCCACCAAGGCGCAAACGTCGAGGAGCAAATGAGCCCCCGCGTCGAGCAGCGGCTCGAGACACGCGTCGTCGCGCCACACTGGTTCGTACCGCTCGGGGTGCGCCAGCACGGGACGGAGTCCCACTTTTTGCAAATCGAAGAATCTGTGCTGCACGCGCGCGGGAAACATCCGTCCGAACTCGACGAGCACGGCTTTGCCCGGGTAAGGAAGCGCCTCGCCCTTCAGGAGTCGTCCGAAGACGACGTCGTCGAAGAAATGCTCGCTGGCCAGATGCACGGTCGGCAATGCTTCCCCTGTGGTGAGAGCCGGTTGCATCGCAGCGAATGCACGTTCGATGCTGGCGCGGTCGTTGTCGAACATTCCCGGGCGCATGTGGGGAGTTGCGACCACGTGGTCGAAACCGGCCTCGTGAAGACGGCGCAGCATGACGATGCCGTCTCGTGCCGTTCGTGGGCCGTCGTCGATCGCAGCCACCCAGTGGCAATGGAGGTCGACGAATCCTCGCACGGTCACTTTTCGTATCACGCAGAGGTGTCACGCGAGGCTCAAAACTGCCTCCCCGGCCGCCCGCTCGAGGGCTTGCTTCGGCCGAATCGCGCGGGCGTGCCTCGAAGCCGCGCCGTCAAGCCCAGCGGATGAGCGAAGTTTCGTAAGGGTGGGTCATCGCTTCGTTGTAGGGGACGATTCGCGCGGCGAACGCATGCGCCCCACTGTCGCCAGTCGCGATTTCGCCGCGATAGAGCCATTGACCCTCCGGAGTGCGTTCGATGACCCGCATGCGAACGATGCGACCCTGGGCGATCTCGTGGCCTCCCGAAGTCGGGCCATGGTAGAGCTCGACCGCAACGTCCTCCGGTGCCAGGGCGCCGAGCTGGGCGATGACCGAGACCTGCACGGTTTCTCCGACGGCCACTTCGTCGCGCGAGTCGAGCTTCACTTCGCGAACGGCGACCCCGGGCCATGCGTCGTGGACGCGATTCTTCCAGGCCGTCAACGACTTGGCGGCGGCAAGCTCGTTCTCGAAGAGCTTGTGCGACAGCTTGATTGCCGGGACATAGAAGCGTTTGGTGTATTCGCGCACCATGCGTGCCGTGTTGTATCGGGGAAGGAGCTTCGCGATGGCGTTCTTCATCCGTTTCACCCAGCCGCGTGGAATGCGACCAACGCCGTCGCGGTCGTAAAAGAGCGGCCCGACCTCGCGTTCGAGGACGTCGTAAAGAAGCTCGGCTTCGCGTGCGTCGCCGCTGGCGTCGGCATACTCCTCTCCACTGCCCACCGCCCAACCGACCTCCCAGCCGTGATCGCGCCAGGCTTCGGCGAACCAGCCATCGAGGACGCTGAGATTCAAGCCCCCGTTGGCCGCCACCTTCATTCCGCTCGTTCCGCTTGCTTCGAGTGGTCGCCGAGGTGTGTTGAGCCAAACGTCGACGCCGCTGACCAGCGCACGCGCGATGTGCAGGTCGTAGTCCTCGACGAACACGACATGGCCGCGCAGCCCCGCGTCGCGGCTGGCGTGAATGATCGACCGAATCAAGTCCTTTCCGCCGCGGTCTTGCGGGTGAGCCTTGCCGGCGAAGACGAGCTGCATGGGACGATGGGGGTCGCCGAGCAGCTTCTTCACCCGGTCAAGGTCGCGAAACAGCAGGGTGGCCCTCTTGTACGTCGCGAAGCGCCGCGCGAAGCCGATCGTGAGCGCCTGGGGATCGAGGACCTCGTCGGCCAGCTCGAGCTCGTCGAAGCCGGCGCCGCGTCGCTCGGCGGCGTTCCGTAGCCACCGACGCGCGTGCTGGACCAACCGGTGCCGCCGATGTTCGTGGACCTGCCAGAGCTCGGCGTCCGGAATCTCGTACGCTCGCTCCCAGACGTCGGGATCGTCGGGATGCTCCGACCAGCGCGGGCCCAGGTACCTCGTGAAGAGCGCGCCCATTTCCCGCGCCACCCAGGAAGCCGTGTGCACGCCGTTGGTGATCGACTCGATGGGGATCTCGTGCGTCGGCAAGTCCGGCCAGAGGCCCTGCCACATGGTTCGCGAGACCTCGCCGTGCAGCGCGCTCACGCCGTTGTAGTGGTCGGACGTACGAAACGCGAGCACCGGCATCGAGAACTGAGCGCTTTGGTCGCGCGTGTCCACGCGCCCGAGGCCCAGAAGCTCTCCGTCCGAGATGCCCAGCGCGGAGCGGTAGGGCTCGAGATAACGGCGCACCAGGGCGGGGTCGAACGCATCGTTTCCCGCCGGCACGGGAGTGTGCGTCGTAAAGATGTTGCCGGCGCTGTTCGCTTCGCTGGCCACGTGAAACGTGACCTTGCGATCCCGCATCACCCGGCCAATCCGCTCCAGCGCGAGAAATGCCGAATGCCCCTCGTTCATGTGGCACACGGTCGGAGAGAGTCCGATGGCCTCCAGCGCATGGATTCCCCCGATTCCCAGCATGATCTCCTGACGTACCCGGAACTCCTGGTCGCCTCCGTAGAGCGGCCCCGTGATGGACCGATCCGCAGGCGAGTTTTGCTCGACGTTGGCGTCGAGCAGCAGAAGCGGGACGCGGCCGACCTGGATCTTCCAGAGCTGCGCCTGGACCACGGCGTGCGGATACTGGACCCGAATGACCAGCCTGCCGCCGGACCCGTCGAGAACGGGCAATACGGGCATCCTGCGCCAGTCGTTGATCGGATACCGCTCGCCCTGCCAGCCGTCGGTATTCAGTACTTGACGGAAATAACCTTCCGCGTACGCAAGCCCCACGCCCACGAGGGGCAGACCCAGATCGCTGGCCGTCTTCAGATGGTCGCCTGCGAGCACCCCCAGCCCTCCGGAATAGATCGGCAGGCACTCGTGGATGCCGTATTCCATCGAGAAATAGGCGAGCCGCGCGCCCGCGGCGTCGGGGAACGACCGAGAGAACCATCCTTCGCGCTGCATGTACCGCTGGAACGTCTGCCAGGCGGCGTCGAGCTGGCTGGTGAACGCGTCGTCGCCGGCGACCTCGTCGAGCCGCGGCTGCTCGACGCGTGCCAGCAGCTCGATCGGGTTGCCATGCACGGCCTCCCAGAGATCGGGATCGAGCCTCGAGAACAGGTCCTCGCCGACGGGGGACCAGGACCACCAGAGGTTGTAGGCGATGTCTCGAAGACGCTCGAGAGCAGGTGGCAGGCGCGGGATGACGGTGAAATGCCTGAGCGTGGGCATGGCCGCGTAGCTACTCCACGCCTGCTGCGCCTTCAACCGCGCGGTCTGGGGCCCCGTACGATTCTCTACCGGCTTGTGGGTACGCCTCCGGATGACGAGTGCCCCGAAACGCGCTTCCATGGCGCGCGTCCAACATGCGGAGATTCCGTGTACCGCGGGGCGTCTTCTCCATCGTCAAGGAGGTGGCTCGCCACCTGATCCGCCGGCCGGTGGTCGGGATAGCGGCCGCAGCGCGGACGGCGGACGGTCGGTGGCTGCTCGTGCGACGCGCCGACGTCGACGAATGGGCGCTGCCGGGTGGAACACTCGAGTGGGGAGAGACGTTCCAGCAAAGCATCGCCCGCGAGCTTTCCGAGGAGGCGGGCGTCGATCGCTGCGAGAATGTGCGGCTCCTCGGCGTATTTTCGAGGCCCGATCGCGATCCGCGGCTTCATGCCGTCACCGTGCTGGTCGAATGCCTTATCGATCCGCCGGTGCGCGCGCCGTCCAACCCGCTCGAGATCAGCGAGGCGCGGCTTTTCGCGACCGAGGAACTGCCCGCGTCACTGGCCATGGGCATGGACGACATGCTTCGTGTCGCCATCGACGGAAAAAGCGGGGTTCTCGAATGATCTCGGTCGAGGACGCCGCGGGCTCAAACCACCACGGAAACCACGTTCGGCGCGAAGCACTGAAGGACGTGCAAACTGCGGCGTTGCCAATGCATGTTGGGATCCGACAGAAACCGGATCATGTACCGTTTCTCGCCCGCGAGCTCCTGGACCCGGCCGAGCCACGAAACGAACTTCTTGAAACAAGAGGAGTTCATGAATTCGAGGTTGCGCAGGTCGACCAGAACCAGACTCGTCGGGTCCGTGCGCGCCGCCTTGTGGACGTCCTCGAGCGTGCGGCCAATCTCCTCGACGGCGCTCATGTTGGCGTCGCCTTCGAGAAACAGGTGCAATGTCTCGCCGTCACGCGTGATGCGCGAGGAGAAGGCGTCGACCGCGTTCCTCACGACGAAACCCTCGGCTCGGTGTGCGCCCACGCAGTGACCGCGACGAGGTCGCCGTCGATGCTGAGATCGACCTGCATGTCGCCCTCGCACCGGATGCGCGCGAGGCCGAGGCCCGAGCCCTCGACGTCGTGCATCGTGCTCCGAAGCAGTCCCTGGTAGAACGCGAAGGGGTCCGGCGCCGCTCTCATTTCTCCAATCAAGCGCTCCAGAATTGCGATGTGCGCGGCGTCGCTTCGATTGCTGGTATGAATCCGCACGATCCCTGCCGCGCCGTCCAGCTCGATTCGGAGCATCGTCTCGCCGTGCGACGTGTATTTCACTGCATTTTCGAGGAGCTCTTGCGCAGCCATCGCGAGTCGCGAAGTAGCATCCAGGTCGCCTAGAAGCTGCTGATAAAAATTGGACACGAAGCGGCGCACCGCAGTTGTGAGGACCACTGTCGGGTGGAACGCCAGCTCCAGATATACGCGGTTGTCGGAAGGCTGGGGTATTGCCGTCATCATGCTAAAGTGGTCAAGGCGACGGTGACAAGCGACCCTAATGATTGTACACGGCCGATCACCCGGGGGCGACGCTGTTGGCCGGGGAATCGGCGGGGCGGAGAATTTGCAGCCACGACGGGGTGTCGTCAGGAGACGAGCATCGATTCGCGAATGGCTCCGCGATCGCCAGTGTCGCGAGCGAGTCATGAGAAAACTGCAGTGACGGTGCAATTGGGGTCGAGATTGCCTGTGACTCGCACGGCGGACGGGGCCGTCACCAAAGCTTCGGCGCCCCCACATGTCGTACGTACAGCTCTTTCGTTCGTGGGGCGGAGACGGGTACGTCCGAATGCGGCTGGACCAGGAAAGCGCGGGCGTTCGAGGGGGTCATGACTTCCTATGCTCCTGGCACCCCCGGGTCGCGTCGGCGACGAACCATTGCCCTCCTTTCGGACAATGTCCTGGACGAATACCAAAATAGCGTTCTATTCGGGGCGAACGATGAATTGCGTGAAATGGGTATTTCCGCAATTTTTTTCTGTGGAGGCGTCATCGAATCACCCGATCCCAATTCCGTCCAGCGCAATGCGCTTTACGATCTGATTGACCCCGATCGCATCGACGGGGTCATCGTCCTCACTCCGGTCGGCAATCACATCGGCCCCGAAGCGCTCTCGGCCTATTGCTCACGGTTCGCGCCGCTGCCCATATGCGCCGTCGGGGTCGAGCTTCGCGGACATCCGAGAGTCCTCGTCGACGACGCGAGCGGTATGCGGCAATTGCTCGATCATTTCATCCTGGCACATGGGAGGCGACGCATCGCGTTCCTTCGCGGTCCCCCCGGTAACGAGCAGGCCGGCCGCAGGTACGCCGTGTATCTCGAAGTTCTCCAGAGGCACGGCATCGCGTTCGACCCTGCCCTCGTCACCATCGGAGACTTCAACGCGCCCTCGGGGGCGGAGGGAGTTCGGCTTCTATGCGGCGAGCGCAAGGCGCAGATCGACGCTGTCGTCGCGGCGAATGACCTCATGGCGCTGGGGGCCATGGAGGCGCTTCAAGGGCTCGGCTTCGACGTGCCGCGTCAGGTTGGCGTCGCGGGCTTCGATGACATCGACGAGGCGCGCTTCGCCAGCCCGCCCCTCACGACGGTCCGCCAGCCTCTCTCCGAGACCGGGAGGCATGCAGCTCGGGTCGTCATTGCGATGCTCGAAGGGGGAGATCGCCCCGAGCGCCTCATGCTCGATACGAGTCTCGTGCTGCGCGAGTCGTGCGGATGCAGCATCGACGAGGTGGTGGGCGTGCGAGCGAGCCGCGAGCCGTCGCCCTCGGCGTCGATCGTCTCGGCCCTGCGAGAGCGACGCGACGAGGTGCTCCACGCACTGAGAAGAGCCGTGTCGCCGGAATATGCGCGCATCGGCGCGGACTGGGTCGAGCCGTTGTTCGATGCTTTCCTGGCGGACGTGGCCGGCGCGTCCGGCGCTCGCGGGGACCGCTTCGTGACGGTCCTCGATGCGACCCTGAGGCGCGTCATCGCGGCGGGTGGAAGTATCCGTCCCTGGCACGCGGTCGTATCGATCATTAAGAGCGCGTCGGCCGACGCCGGCCCCGAACGGGCGGAGCACAACAGAGCCGCCGATGTCCTGCACCGAGCCCGAATCCTCATCGGCGATCTGGGCGAGCGCGTACAGGCTCAGCACCGAATCCACCGGGAGCGATGGATCCGGACGCTGCACGAGACCAGCGAGGCGCTCATGACCGCGCTCGGAGAGCCTGCGCTCGTCGATGCCATCGCCGGCCAGCTCGGAAGGCTCCAGATCCCCGCTTGCGCAGTGGCGGCCTACGAGAGGAGCTCGCCGAGCCCTCTTCGCCTCGCTCGACCAATCTTTCTCTCCGACGGCGGCCGCCGGATGGACCCTGCGCTGGCCGTGTTCGATCCGCGCAAGCTCGCTCCCGGACGATGGATGGACGCGCGTCCGCGGACGCTCGTCGCGGAGCCGCTCGCCTTCCATGGCGAGCAGCTCGGCTTCGCGTTGTTCGAAGTGGGACCCAAAGACGGTGCAGTTTACGAAGGTCTGCGTGAGCTCGTGAGCGGGGCGATGAAAAAAGCCCGCCTCGTCGAGCAGGTGGTCGACGAGGCGACCCGGCGGCAGCGAGCGGAGCGGGAGCGTCTCGAGAAAGAGATGGAGATTGCCGCCCGGATCCAGACGACGATCATTCCCAAGGGCGTCCTCGTTCCGGGATTGGACATCGCCGCCATCATGATCCCGGCGAGCGAGGTCGGGGGCGATTATTACGATGTCATTCCTTGCGATGGCGGCTGCTGGATCGGCGTCGGGGACGTCGCCGGTCACGGTTTGCAGACCGGGCTGGTGATGGTGATGATCCAGAGCATCGTGGCGGCCCTCATCCGCCGTGACTCGCGCTCCTCGCCCTCGGAGGTCTACGGAGTGCTCAACGCCGTCCTGTACGAGAACGTCCGGCGGCGCATGAGCCAGGACGAGCATGCCACTCTCACTCTGCTGCGCTACGAGGGAGGGCGCTTCGTGTGTGCAGGCGCGCACGAGGACATCATCGTTTTTCGCCGATCGCGCGGCGAGTGCGAATCGTTCGAAACGCGTGGCCCATGGGTGGGAGCTGTTCCGACTGTCGACGGAGCGCTCGTCGAAATGTCGATATCGCTCGAAGTAGGCGACATCATGGTCCTCTACACCGACGGCGTGACGGAGGCCAAGGACGCGCGGGGCGTTCAGTTCGGGCTCGAGCGCGTGCGCACGATCGTCGAACGCGTCTCCGACCAGCCGGTGCAGTCGGTCCGTGATCACCTCGTCGCCGCCGTTCGGAGCTGGACGCAAACACAGGAAGACGACGTCAGTCTGATCGTCGTACGGCGGACCCGCTGACACGACGCCCCGCTCGGCGATCAGGGCTTCGCCGGCAACAGCAACCGCCGTCCCCCCGCCCCTCCCTGCATCGGCCGATGGAGCACGATGCCGTGCCCCGCCTCACGCCCCTGCGCCCAGGCTTCGGTCCGGCGGCGTCCGGGATGGCGGACGTGGCGGACGGACGGATGCCGGCGCCGGAAAAAACCATCCAGGTCTCCGTCCCGCACCCAGACGAGGCCCTCGCTCCGGGCCTTGACGGCCTGGCGTGCGAGCGTCTCGGAGAAACCGGTCATGACGCCCGCGAGGTAGGTCCGGCGATCGCGGTTCGCCGTGATCCCGTTCTCTCCCTTGTGGTCCTGCCAAAGGCGCTCCGCGGTGGAGTGGAGGAAGGCGTAGACGTACTCCGCCGTTGCGAGGTTCGCGGGTGTGCCGCAGATCTCGAGGACGCTTCCGCGTTTTCCGGCGAGCGGCCGGTACACCGGGACCCAGATGGCCTCCACGAAGAAGTACCGGCCGAGGATCATGGCCACGATCCGCTCGTGCTCGGACACCCTTCCGGTCGGGCGGCCCAGGTGCACGAATGCGTAGCGCCGCGCGTCGAGCCCGTACACGCTTTCCACGTTGTGCTTGAGCATCAGGCGCTGCGCTGCGGCCATGGCGGACTCGGCCTCGTGGCGGTTCGGACTCTCGGCCAACGCGAGCAGGCGCGCGATGCGGCTGACCACCCGCTCGTGGGCCGCGACCTCGGTGGCCTCGGGAACGCCGGTGGCCCGGGCGTCGATTCCAAGACGCTCGCACGTCTCACGAAAAGCCTTGCCGTGCGGCGATTCGGAGCTTTCGCCGAGCACTTCCTGGACGTACTGGTGCGCCATCTCGTGTTTGAGAACCTCGACGACGACGCCCCATGAGCGCTCGAGCGCCAGGAACCGAGAAATTTCGAGTGTGCGTGTGCGCGGCACCCAGCGCCCGAGCGTCGCGCTCGAGGAAACGAGCTCGAGAGTCGGCGCCGTCAGCGCGCTCCGGAAGTGAGCTTCGTTGATCTGTCGCCAAGTCACCCTCAATTCGCGCACCAGGGCGGCTTCGAGCCGCGCAGTGAGCTCGCCTTCGTTCGGAGTGCTGTCGACAGGGGCTGGCACGGCGATCCGTCAGCGACGAGCTAGCATATGCGGCCGAGGGCGCGTGAATCGCGCCGCCTTCCGCGATCGTCGTTCGGCCCGCGGCCGGCTGGGCGTCCGGGGGATCGGGGCAATCCGGCCACAGCGCGGCGGCATTTCGCAGCGAACCCCGTCGTGCGATCCGTGTCCGAGTCGCTTGGACCGGTCGAGGCCTCCGGTGGGAGACTTGCAGGCTCGCGCTCGACGTACGACCCGAGCGCGGTCCAATCGTCGAACAAGAGCAGAAGCGGAGGGTGACACAATGAATCCAACCGACCTCGAACAGCCCGGCACCGCCCCCCATGAGCGCTCGAGCGGCCCGAGCGGCGGTCGGAGGCCGCGTGCCTCGGCGGACGCGGAGCGACGCAAGCTCGAGATCGCCCGACTGCGCGACGTGACCCGAAACCTCGGCGCGCAGATCGAGCAGCAAGTCGGCAAGCGGCCGTATCTGGCGATCGGCGCCGCGGCGGGCATTGGATTCGCTCTCGGAAGCGTGTTCGGCTCGCGCCTCGGTCAAGTGCTTCTGGCCGTCGGGCTCGGCTACGCGCTCAAGAACGCCCTCGCAGGAGAGATCGGTGTCGAGCGCATCCAGGCGGGCCTCGAAAAACTGACCGGTGAGGCCGGCTCCGGCTGATCTCCGATCGGGTGCTTTTCCTTGGCGGCGCGCTACGGGACCGCCACGTGTGTTTCTTCGATTTTCACGTCCAGACGGCAAGGCTTCGCCAGGGGAACCTTGTGGACCAGGGCGTGCTTCAGCACGCATATGGGCACCACGTCGGCGTAGCCCGGTACGGCAGTGATCTCGATTCGGCCGCCGGGATCGAGGGTCGCTTCGAAGCGCGCGCTTCCACTGGGAACCGAGGTGCAACCCTCGACCAGATCGTACATTGCGTGCTCGGCCAGCTGGGCGCTTGCGGTTCCGAGGCGCTGACAACCATTCGTCAGGATCGTCGCGTTCACGATCTGGGCAGCCCGGCCCGCGCCCGGCGCCGCCCCGGGTGACGTCGCCTGCGGCTCCGGCGCGCAGGCGGACGCGGCAGCAATCGCAAAGGCGGCGGCGGCGACTCGCACGTCGAGCCCATTATTTCAGGACTCGCGCCTCTCCGAAAGTTTTCTCCGGTGCGAGACGTGGGATAGAAGGGCAGCCTTGGCGTGCGTTGGAGCAAGGGCGCGGACCGTGTGGCGGGTCTCGGGATGGTTCCTCGCGATCGGCGGGTGCAACCCGAGGGGCACTCCCGGCGCCGCATGCCTTTCGGCGCCTGACTGTCAAGCGGGTCTTTCGTGCCTGTATCCGATCGGCGCTGGCTGCGACGCGCAAGGCGCGTGCGATGTGCCCCCCAACGGGTGCCTGCCTGGAGCGTCGAGGCTCGTGCTTTGCGGCTGCGCGGATGCGACGGTGGATCTGTCGTGCATCGGCGACAACGCCACGCTCCCACAACCGACGGCGACGGGGTCGATCTGCGGCGGTCGTGAAGCAGGAGACGAATGAGGTTCACGCCGGTGTGACCCTCGCCGCCCCGCGACAAGAGGCCTGGCTCAAGGGCCAACGAACACGACCTCGAGCCGGTCGTTGCGCAGGCGCTGGCGGGCATCGCTGGGGTCGGCAATGGGCAAGTGGGTCCCTGCAGCCTCCACATCGATTCGCGATGGGCTCGCGCCGCCCGCGACGAGCGCCTGCACCGCAACCTCACCGCGCCTCGCGTCGAGATCACCCGAACCGCCGCGCGCAGCGGGAGTGGCATCGTGGACGACGACCTGAAGCGCGAAGGCGGGATGCGCCGATGCGATGCGACCGAGCGCGGTGAGCTTGGTCGCAGCAGGCTCCACCAGGTCGGTCCCTCGATAGCCGCCCCAGAGCGTGACCACCACTCCACGTTCGTCGCGAACGGGATCCCACCCCCCGCTCGCGGACAGCTCCGCCAGAAGGCCGTCGGCTCCGCTCGCACCATCCACCACCCGGTCGCGGTCTCGGCGCGCGGACGCAAGCAGCTCGAGGCAGCGGGCGCGTGCCCTGGCGGCGTCGTCGATCGGCAAAAGCGGGGGCGGCGAGCTCGAGGATACGGCTCCCGCCGCAAGCGCGCCCGGCGTGGAACGCGCGGGAGAGCCTTCGAGCCGACCCTCGAGCACGGAGATGTCGCTCGTGGCGGCGGCAAGCCCGTCTGCATCGGGCTTCATCAAGCGCGCGGCGCCGCAGAGCAAGCGCGCCCCCGCGACCAGGGATCGGGCGGCCGTCGTGCGAGCGGCTTCACGCTCGGCGGTCGTCGAAGCGCTTGTGGCCGGAATCAAGCGCTCACGGACGGCCCGCGCTCGCTGGTCGAGGTCGTCGGCTTCGTGTTCCAGCTTGGCTCGCTCGGCGTTGATCGAGGCGAGCTGCGCCGTCGCCTGATCGAGCAGCGTCTGGGCTTCCGATTGTTCGCTCGCGGCACGGGAGAGTCGCGCGACGACGGCGGCATGCTGGTAAGCGGCGAGGGCATGCTCCGCATGCAGATTGGCTGCGACGTCGTCGCCGGCCGCGTGAGCCTGGCGAGAGAGAGCCCGCTCGCGCTCGGCGCGGGCGTATTCCTCGGGCGCGAACCGGGCGCCGTCCCGAGCAACCTCGCTCGAGCGAGCCCTTTCCACCTCATCCATCGATGCGACGCGCAGTGGCGCACCACCGCAGGCGGCTACGGCGCTCGCAAGTAACGCCGGCATCGCTCGAGGCAGCGCCCAGGCGAAGACTGCCCGGAGTTTCGTTCCGCCCGAGGTCACGGCTTTGCGTCGCTCCCACCGTCCGGCCGGACCTTCGGGGCGGGCGCTTCCAGTGCTTTCTCCGGGCTCGGCGGGTGCCGCTCCGAGGCAGGCGGTGGTTGCCCGTCGTGAGCCTCGACCGCGATTCGCGAAGCTCCCCCGGGGCGCTGAGCCCGGGCGATCTCGATTTCGAGGCGTCCCACCCGAGCGATCGCCTCTTCGACGAGCGCCCGCGAACGCTCGAGCTGTGCTTGCGCATCCGTGGCTTTGCGACGGACCTCGGCAGCCTCTTCCTCGGCACGGACGGCTCGCATCAGGTCACGGCCGATGGCCGCCCACTCGAGCGCCAGGGCATCGGCCTCGGCGGCGTGGGGCTCGTCGTGCAATGCATGGAGGCGGGTCGCACGCTCGAGCGCCTCTTTCGCGCGACCGACGGCGTCGGCCACGATTGCCCGATGACTGGTGTCGTGCTCGAGGGCCTGGATCGAGGCACGAGCATCCCCGTCCGCCAGGGCGATGGGGCAGACGGAGAGCGCCACTGTCGCGGCGGCGACTGCAACTTTCGATCGCGTCGTCCGGAGGTCGGTCGAGGCCATGTCGGCGGTCCCCTTTACGCCATCAGGTTCGTCGAATCCACTCGTGACGGGGTCACGACCGCGTTTGGATCGAACATGATAGCTTGAGCCATCATGCGCGTTCGCGCGTCGTGGGACGAGTATTTCATGAATATCGCGCGCGAAGTCTCGACGCGCTCCACATGCGACCGCAAGTTCGTCGGCGCCGTGATCGTTCGCGACAAGAGCATTCTCGCGACCGGCTACAACGGCAGCATTCGCGGTCTACCGCACTGCGACGAGGACGGGCATCTCATCGAGGACGGTCACTGCGTCCGGACGGTGCACGCCGAAGCGAATGCGATCGTCCAGGCGGCGCGCCATGGCGTGCGGATCGACGGCGCGACCCTTTACGTCACCGCCAGCCCGTGCTGGGGCTGCTTTCGGCTCATTGCGAATGCCGGAATCACGCGGGTCCATTTCGGGGAGTTCTACCGCGACCAGCGAATTTTCGAATTTGCGACGCGCCTCGGTATCGCCCTCGTCGACATGTCGGGCACCGCCGGGGCGGCCAGGGCGGTCGCATCGACGCCGGCTGCAGACGCTCCGATCGCGGCCGGCGCCGCGACGGGCGCAGAGCGCTCGGTCGGCGCGTCGAAGGACGCCGAGTAGGGAGACCTGCGCCTTGCTTGGAGGTCTCTCGGTCGCGATCGTCCAGGGGGGGCCGTCGTCGGAGGCCGAGGTCAGCCGAGCGTCGGCGTCGGGCGTGGAGGGTGCGCTCCTGGCGGCGAAGCACCGGGTCGCGCGGCTCGAGCTCGACGGCTCTTTGCCCGAACGGCTCCGCCGGGCCGGCTATGACGTCGTATTTCCGGTGGCGCACGGGCATGTCGGGGAGGACGGATCGCTCCAGGGGCTGCTCGAAGTGCTCGACGTTCCGTACGTCGGCTCGGACGTGCTCGCGAGCGCGCTTGCCATGGAGAAGCGTTTCGCGCGGATCGTCTTCGAGCACGCGGGCCTTCCGATCGCGCCGGGCTTCGCCGCCATTCGCGGCGATGCCCGGGCCACCGCCGATCGCGCGCGACGTGAAATCGGCGAGGCGCTCGTCGTCAAGCCGTCGTCGCAAGGGTCGGCGATCGGCGTCACCCGGCTCGAGACCGGCGCCAGCGCTGCGGAGGTCGCGCGCGCCATCGAGGAGGTATGGGCGATTGACGACTTCGCGGTCGTGGAGCATTTCGCCCACGGTCGGGAAGTGACCTGCGCCGTACTCGACTTGAACGAGACGCTTGCGTTTCCGCCGACCGAGATTTTCGCTCCGCTCGACGCCTTCTACACCTACGAGGCGCGCTATGCGCCGGGCCGAAGTCGCCACGTCTGCCCCGCCGACCTACCTGCCGAAGTGGCTGCACGCGTTCGGCACGTCGCCGTCGAGGCTCACCGTGCGCTTGGATGTCGCGACCTCTCCCGCGTGGATCTCATCGTGGGCGACGGAGAGCGGGGGGACGCGATCACATTGCTCGAGGTCAACTCGCTTCCCGGCATGACTGCGACGAGTCTCTATCCCGAATGCGCCGCAGCGGGCGGCTGGCCCATGGACCGGCTGTGCGACGCGCTCGTGGCGCGCGCGCACGTGCGAGGCACGAAGCGCCGATCCCAGGCGCGGGCACTTCCAAGGTGACTGGAACTGCCCGACAAGCCTGGACATTGGCGCGAGCGAGGCGCAAGGTGAAACTTGATGGGTCGTGACTCGCTCTTCCGCGAGCGCATTGTCTGGCAGGGGCGCTGCAGCACGGTCTCCGTCCCGTTCACGCAGAAGGTGATGGCCGCGGGAGCGGCGATTGTTTCGGCAGTCACGCTTTGCTACGCCGTCGTCGTCGCGAAGTCCTTGGACGTACCGGTCGGTGGCATGATTTTGTTCGCTGCCTGGTGCGCGAGTCTGGCGCTGGGCGCGTGGCGCGTTCCCGTCTGGTGGCGGCTGCCGGTCGAGTACATCGTCACCGAACACCAC
>DASPUY010000090.1:0-35524 GCA_035622655.1 Polyangiaceae bacterium | reverse complement strand
GACGAACCTGGACCTTGTGGCTCACGCCGTCGGGCGAGGCGGTCATCCGCGCCGCCCGGCGGCGGCTGCTCCGCGCCATGGAGCGAATCGTCAACGACACCATTCGCCTGCCCTGGATCCGACGCCGAGCCCACCTTTTCAATGCCCTGCTCACCTTCACGGACTATCTCGACGCCATCCGCTACAGCTTCGCCGACCGGGCGACGCTCGAATACCTATGGTGGCCCTCGCCGTTCGATCACTAATTTCGATGGCGCGGGCCCGGGCTCGCCGCGGAATGGATGCCCATGTAGCCTCGGCCATCCATCGTCGATGGCAACACGCAGCACTCTTCCGACCAATCCGGGGCAGCCGGCTGCAGCCGATCGTCCCTCGGGTCCCACGGAGCGAGGCACGCCTGCGCCGGCGGAGGCAACTGAAAGAGTGCTAACGGCACTGCAAAAGGACACGCGGCCGAACCCTGGGTACATCCGCTTTCACCGGCCACGATTTTCGTTCGTGCTCCAGGTATTGAGACCCGCGCTGAACGCTCGCTCACGCGTTCTCGACATCGGTCGCTCCCACTTGACGTCACTCATCGGGGAGCAGTTCGGCGTCTGTGTCGATTCCATGGGGCTCGAGCCCGACCAGCAGCTCTCGACCGGCCCGCACTATTCGTTCGATCTCAATGACGTACCGTACCGGGACCGATGGCGCTCGGGACTCGGACCCTACGATGTCATCGTGTTCGCCGAGGTCATCGAGCACCTGTACACGGCCCCGGAGCTTGTCCTCGAATTCTTGGCCCACCTGCTCCGGCCCGGCGGATTGCTCGTGCTTCAAACGCCCAACGCCGCGTCGATCGGAAAGCGCATCAAGCTGGCGCTTGGAACCAACCCATTCGAGAAAATCCGCGGCGATCGCCTGAATCCCGGCCACTTTCGCGAGTACACATTGCGTGAGCTCGTCGAGCTCCTTCAAAGCACCGGATTCTCGATCGAAAAGACTCATCGAAAATATTACTTCGATGCGCGGTTCGCGAGACACGACCGTGGCGGCGAGAAGCCAAGGTGGCTGGGCGGCACCATCAGAAACGTCGTGTACCGGGTACTGCCGCCCTCCTGGCGCGAAGGCATCACGATCATCGCGAAAAAGAGGTAAGCGAGCGGTGCTCCTTGGCCGAGGCTCTTGGCCCTTTCAGGGCATCCGGGGCCTTGGGAGCGCTCTTGGCGCTTCGTCGGGCCCCTGGGCCTCGCCTTGCCCGCTGGACTCGGGGCTCGAGTAGGCGATCGTCACGGCCGCCCCGCGCTTGGCGCTCGCCACGCTCACCATCACGCGCGTGTGACTCTCCCAGGTCCACGACGACTCGTAAACGATCTCCCCCGACGAGACGCACCGAGAGAGCGCTGCCGCATCGAGACAATGGGCGGCGACCTCTCGTACGCGGGTGCCTGCAAGACCGTATTTCTCCGCGAGTGACTTCTCCAGCTCGTCCACGCGACTCAGCACACTCTCGGAACCGCCGGCGGGAGGGATGATGGCGGTCACGCTGCACACCCGGCCACGGCACGCGCTGACCCGGACTGGAAACGGCAAGGCGTCCGATAGGGGTCCCGAGCACAGCGCTCCGTTCGCGTCGGCCGTCCAGGTGTGTCCGGACGCCTTGCATCGCGCTTCGAGATCGCGCAGCGGGGTCCCGAACCGGATGCCCGGCGCGCCGCTCGGCGCCTCGGCATCGCTGAACCCTCCTGTCCCGAAAAGGTGGCCTTTCAGGTCGCAGGCGACCGCGGTTCCCGTCGAGCACCCGGAGGTCAGAATACGCTCCGCGTGGGCGTGATCGCGAACGACGCCTTTTCCGTCGTAGAGCGCTGCGGCGGCGTCCATGCACGACAGTGCAAATGCCTTGTCGCAGGCGCCGACGAGAAGCTCCGCTCCTCGGGCCGTGTCCTGCTCTACCCCGATCCCATAAAGGTAGACGCGCCCGAGATCCCGGCACGCGTCCGTATTGCCGAGATTGCAGCCTTTTGCGAGAAACTCGGCCGCCCTGCTGTTGCTCTGGGGAAAATAGCCCCACCAGGTTCTACGCCCGCGAGCGTAATGGTCAGCCAGCAGCCAGCACACATCCCCGTCCCCCCCGTTGCATCTCTGAACCCAGTATTCCGCCTGCGACGGATCGAGCGGAGGACCGCGGGGCGTCGTCCCAGGGTTCGCGGGGGACGGCTTGCTCGGGAGAGAGGCGGCCGGCCGACTGGAAGCCCCGTTGCAGCTCGAGGCCAGGAGCAGCGACAGGGGGCCAACTTGCCAGGCCCCGCGCAGTGACCGGCAAAGTCTCGCGGCAGACGACGGATCGCCCATCGAACCATTCGCCCACATACCAGCTTTCGTATTGCGCAGGTAAACGAAAGCGGACAAATCGGCCTCGCTGCGCGTCCTCAAGTTGCCCTGAGGGCTTGCATGCGCGGCTCCCGCGAAGCCTTCAGCCAGGAGCGACGTCGCTTGCAGTCGCAAAAGCGCGCTGGCGCCCTGCGTCAGGCTTTTCCATCGGCGCGTGTCAGACGCTCGCGCGCGGCGGCCACGAGGTCCACGCCCGTTGCAGCGCGGAGCTCCTCGCTCAGCGCGAGGATCGAGGTCGCAAACGACCCATTGCGCCCCGCGCCAAGCGCTCCGAGCACCACGAGCCGGTCGACCTTGATGTCCTGGAGCGTGCTGGCGAGTTGCTCGAAGACCGGCACGAGTTTTTGCATCAGCAGCGCATCGCGTCCCCCCGGCGCCTGGTACGAGGTGGCCATGGCCGTGACCGCGGCGGCCGCGGCGCGCCCCTGGGCCCCCACCTGCGCCGCAGCGGCTTTCGCCTGAGCCTCGGCTTGCTGGCGGCTCGCGTCCGCTGGCGCCACGACGTCGGCCTCGAGCCTGCGCCGCACTTGTTCGATGCGCGCGTCCCACGCTTTGAGCTGGGCGCGTGCCTCGGCGATCTGCGCGATGACCTGACCCTTGACCTCCGCAATGACCGCTTCCCGCTGGGTCTTCGCTTCGACGATGCGGCGCTCGTTCTCCTTACGGGCCACCTGCAGGTCCGCCTCGATCTTCGCGATGTCGGCGTTCATGGTGTTCTGGGCCTTTTGCACGAGTGCGGCTGCACGGGCGCGCACCTCTCCGATCGCGGCGTCGCGCCGCACCGCTGCACCTCGAACTCGGCCAACCGACGTCAGGTAGCCGACATCGTCGGCAATGTTCTGGATCTGCAGGTTGTCCAGCACGAGCCCCAGTCTCATGAGATCTCGGTCCGCCTCCTCGATGAGCTTTTGCTGGAAAACGACCTTCTTCTGGTTGATCTCCTCGGGTGTGAGCTCGGCGATGACACCGCGCAGGTTCGCCTCGAGCGTGTCCTTGGCGACGCGCATGATTTGCTCCTGGGATCGTCCGAGGAATCGCTCGATGGCGTTGTACAGAAGCGGCTCTTCGCTCGGGATCTTGATATTTGCGATCGCCGTGACGCTCAGCGGCACGCCGCCCTTGGAATAGGCACCTTGCACCGCAAGCTCGATGGCCATGTTCGTGAGCTGCATCCGCTCGACCACCTCGATCAGCGGAACGCGCATGGCGCGCCCACCTCGAACGATGCGAAAGCCGATCTCTTTGTTTCCCGCGCCTTGCCAGCGACGGCCCGAGAAGATGAGAACTTCGCTCGGGGAGCAGACGTACAGGTTGCGCGTCACCGTCACCAGGGACACCACGAGCGCCAGCAGCAGCACCCCCACGACGATTCCCAGCACCGCCGGGCTCATCGCTCCCCTCCCTGGGAAGCGAGCATCGACTGCAGGTCGACGCCCATCAAATCGCGCAACGTCGAGAAAACGGTCATCACGATGGCCGGGTAGCTCGCCGCCACCGCAGGCAGCGATCTCCCATCGCCACCGTCCACGACCTGAACCTCGCCGATCGCCACATTTTTGACCCTGGAAGCCACCTGGCCGACGAGCCCGTCCAGCTGCGAAAGCACGAACATCTCGCGCGCCTGAGGCCCCGCCGTGGTGAGCGCCTCGCTCATCGCGCGCATCGCCTCCGCCGCCGCGACTCCCTGTTCGCGCTGTTGCGCGGCAGCGCCCTGGGCAAGCAGCTCGCCGGCCTTCCGCTGCGCCTCGGCCGGGAGCACCACCTCGCACTGGAGCCGCTTGATTTCGAGCTCCTTGCGAACCGCCTGGAGCTCCTGCTCGGCCTCGGCGCGCGCCTGCTCGGCTGCGACCTTGGCCTCGCGCTCGACCGCCTGGGCCTCGCCCTCGAGCTGCCCCACCAGCGCGCGCAGCTCGTTGCGCTTCTGCGCCACGCCGATGGCGGCCTGTTTCTGGGCCAGCTCGGCGGCCTGACGCGCCGCGGCCTCTTCCTGCTGAAACTCCTGGTTCGCTTGGTTCTCGGCGTTCTCGGCGTCGCGGACCGCATTGGCGATCTGGGTACGCGCGATGTTCACGAGATACTGCGCCTCGTCCTCGACGCGCTGAATCTTCAACGTGTCGAGGTGCAAGCCCAGCTTGTCGAACACCTCGTTCGTCGTCTCGAGGAGGCGGTTGGCGAAGGCAATCCGATCCTCGTTGACCTGCTCTGGCGTCAACTGCGAGATGATGTCGCGCAGAGCTCCCTCGAGCGTCTGCTTCGCAGTCATGTAGATGGCGCCGGGGTCGAGCGTGAGGAAGCGCTCGACGGCGTTGTAGATGAATTTGGGCTCGCTGGTGATCTTGATGTTCGCGATCGCGTGGACGTCGAGCGGAATGCCGCCGTGCGAGAGCACTTTCGTCACGGACAGCTCGATGGGGACGAGCCGGATGTCCATCCGCGCGACGCTCTGGAGGAACGGAATGCGCCAGTGGGACCCTGCCTGGATGACGGTGTAGTTGGCAATCTCTCCCGACGGGAGCCGATGATTCTTGCCCGAGACGACCAGAAGCTCGTTGGGACGGCACACGAAAAGCAGCCGCCTCAAAAGGGCAAAACCGACGAGCAGCGCCACCGCGAGGCCGAGCGCCACGGCAGCGACGAGGACGAGCCCCTGCCCCTCGGCGTCCGGAGGTTCGGTGGAGCTTGCGAATCCTGTCGGTTGAACGAAAGCCACGAAGCCAGCGACTGCGACCATGGCGGATTCCTCCCCTCGAACAAACGCACGATACACCTTGTCACCCTCGGGCGCGCGCGACCGTGGCGGGTGTTCGGCGGCGAGCGGACCTCGGTGACCGCGGTCACTGTAGCGGGTGTTTCCGTGGCGGCACGCCCGCCAGGTGGCCGTCAATCACTTGGGGGCGCGCGTCACGACGGCCGCTCCGTCGTCGCGCAGCTCCAGGACGAGCACCTCCACTCCGCTGCCCAGCGGCTCCCCGTCGTCCGTCGTCGCAAGCAGGTCGACGTTCGACTCGGCGACATGGACGCGAACCTTCCCGGTCGCGCCGCTCTGGAAGGGGACGAGCACATTGCCGACGCGTCCGACGAGGTCCGCGCGTTTCACCGTTCCCGTGGCTCCAGCGCGCGAGGCGTGCGCAACGAGCACCGCGGTGAGCAGGGCCGAGGCGGACCCGACCCCCAGCGCGACCGCGGCCCGCCACGGCTCCGCCACCGGAGCGACGAACCGCAGCAGAAGGCCCGTCAACCCGCCGAACGTAAGAAAGTAGATTCCCACACGGGCCGACAGAAGGACCGACGCGGCTGATTCGTGATGCCCGGGATCCGTCCCGGCCGGGTGCCCGGCATCGTGCTCGTGGCCAGCGCCGAGCAGAGACCCGACGAGGAGCACCAGGCCGACGATCGCAGCGGCCGTGTACGCGTAGACCACGATGGACAGCGTATCCTTCGGACCAACCGTGCGTCGACGCCGGTGCCGGGCCCTCGCCCGCGCCAGCCGGACATCGACCGAAGGGGACCCTCACTGAATCATCTGTGGGGCCGCACCGGCCTCGGCCTGGTCGCCCGTGTACTGAATCACGTGCGTCTGTGCGCCCGGCGAATCCGGCACCTCGACGAGGGTGATCGACAGCGGCGGGTATTCGAACGTCTGGGGCGGGGTCGCGCCGACGGCCAGCGCGAGCGAGCTCGACGCCGTGGTCTTGTTGAGCACGAGGACCGCCGTCGACGCCTGCGACGGATCGTGGCCCGCGTACACGGAGAAGCCTGTCGGGACGCCGGCTGGAGCGAGCACGGAGCCACGGAAGCTCGACGTGACGAGCTGCTCCGCGTAGTACGCCGGCACAGGGCTGTCGGCGACGATGAACCCCAGGACCGACGTCGACGAAGAGACCTCGCCGATGTTCCAGAATGCGAGCGTCCAGAGGCCGCTTTCGAGCGCAGCTCCCATGACGTCGGCGGTCCAGAGGGCTGCGGGGTACGTTCCCGGAGCCGCCTGGAGCGACGCAGAGTTGTAGGCGCTCAAGGCGTAAGAGTAGGAGAGATTGGCTTCCGTGATGCCGAGCGGCGTGCCGGGTCGTGCGTGCCCCTGCACGATGGCCGAGACGGCGCTCACGGTCGACCGAAACATGGTCACGTCGTCCAGCGCGCCCGTCAGCGACGTCTGCGCGCCGCTGAAGGGGTAGCGGTGGATGGTCACGATGTCGACGTCGTCCTTGCACCCGTCGAGAAAGGGCGTCAGCCAGTCGTCACCCGCGACGTACTTGTAGGCGAGCTCGGGCCCGAGAAACATGATCGGCGTCCCGCCGTCGGGTCCCGCGGCGTTGGCCGCCTTCATGGCCGTGACGTAGTTGTCGAAGGCGTTGCAATAGTCCGCGGCCGTCTGGATGGGAAAGCTCGCATCGAAATCCGTGGGATAGATGTCGGGCTCGTTGCCGATTTCCCAGTAACGGATGCCGTACCCCTGCGTGACATTCGCGTAGGTCATCATGGCGGCCGCGGTCTGCGCGGTCGCGGGTCCGCCGTCGACGTCGGCGACCAGCGGAACCTGCAAGATTGGCTCGGCGCCGACCGCGCGACAGTAGGCGACGAACGCATCGATCTGGCTCATATCGAAGGGTGAAGGGGAGTTCCAGTCGTTGTTGTCGCCGCCTGCGCGGATCACCCCCAGACCAAGCTGGCCCACGAGCGGCTGTGTTCCGCTCAGACCGGTGACGCCGTCACCGCTCCAGTCGACCCAGTCCCAGTAATTTTGCCCGAATGCCGTCGTGGAGATGGGAGCCCCGGCGTCCGTCGCTATCGTCACCGTCACCGTCGCGCCGCTCGCGGATCCCCCGCTCGACAGAGCAGTGGATCCGGCGTCGGAGGGCACGTCGCTGTCGGGAAAGCACGCCGCGAGCGCTGCGATCAGCGCAGCGGCAAGCAGCGGGCGAGCGCCACGAGCGAAATGCATGATTTTATCTTGCGCCATCCGGCAACAATCCGTCATGTGTGGCCCGCTGGCGTGCTCCCGGCTTGCAGGCGCGGGTCACGAAGGAGGCGCCCATTTGGAGCGGCCCGCGCTCCAAACGAGAAGCAAGATGCAGGACAGCATGGCAAGGCTCGCGCCCATCGAGAGCGCGGCCGCCGCACCCCACACTCGCCAGACCGAGCCCATCAAAATGCCCGCCGGCAGAGCGCTGATCCCAATCACGAAGTTGTAGGCGCCGTAGGCTGCTCCGCGCTGATCGACGGCCGCGAGATCGCGGACGAGAGCTTTCTCGACCGGTTCCGTCAGTCCGTAGAACGCTCCGTACGCAACGAACAGCGCCCAGACCTCCCAGAGAGCTCCTGCCCGAGCGAGCCCGAGATAGACGCCCGCGTAGACGAACCACCCGCCCGCGATGAGAGCCGGCTTCGGAACCCGGTCTGCCCATTCTCCCCCGGCGTAGGTCCATAGCACCTTGGAGATGTTGAGGACGCCCCAGAGCACTGGAATCGCCGCCGTCGAGAGGCCGAGCGACCTCGCGCGAAGAAGCAGGAACGCGTCGGACGAATTGCCGAGCGAAAAGACGATGAGGATGGCGAGATAAAGGGCCAAGCCGCGACTCGGAGAGAAGGCGCGGCCGGAGGCCGACCTCGGCGTGGAACGGGCGCTGGGCGTTTCGCGGACCATCCCTACGAGAGCCGTCGCCACCACGCCGGGAACGAGTGCGATGAGAAACACGCGGCGCAGGGGCCAGTGCAACGCGACCAGCCCTGTCGCCAGGAGTGGCCCGACAACAGCGCCCACGTTGTCCATCGCCTGATTGAAGCCGAAAGCGGACCCCGATCGCGAGCCTGCGGTGTCGGCGATGAGCGCGTCACGGGGCGCTCCTCGAATGCCCTTTCCGATGCGGTCCGTCACGCGCACCGCCAGTACGTGCCAAGGTCGGGTTGCGATTGCGACGAGCGGTCGAACGGCGCTCGCCAGGGCATAGCCGAAAAAGACCAGGCTCTTGCGCTCGCGCATCCTGTCGGCAATGACGCCGGACACCAGCTTCAAGAGGCTGGCCACGGTGTCCGCCGCGCCCTCGATCAAACCGAGATAGTCCGGTCCAGCGTGCAGCGTCTCGACCAGAAAGACCGGCAGGAGAGGAAAGATCATCTCCGTGCCGATGTCCGTGAACAGGCTCGTCAGACCGAGCAGCAGGATTGTCGATGGGAGACGCCGCCGAGCCTCGAATCTCCTCGAGCTCGCCTCGCTCATGAGGCAAGCGGTGTCATGCGGATCCGCGCGCCGAGCCTTGGGAGAAACGCGATGGAAAACGGCAGGCGCATCTCGAGAACCTAGCAAAAGGCCCCGCTTCTGCGGCGCGCTCACCGTCGCAAATGCGCCCCCGTCCAAACCCGCGATTGCGGCCTCCGGGGCGGCCAACGTAACCTCCGGGCCTTGCCATGCGACTCCACTCTTCCACACCCCTTCGCGCGACACCCCGCCGCCTGCTCGCTCGGGGACTCTCGCTGGCCGCCCGCTTCGCTCTGATGGCGACCGCGGCTGGATGCGGGTTCCCGGCGGCTGGACCTTTACCTTCGCCCATCACGCCTGCCGACGCGGATGCAGCAAAGACACGCTTTCCGACCACCGACAAGACGTCGCTCGATGCGGGCCGCGATCTGTTCGCGTCCCGTTGCAACGGCTGCCATAACTACCCGGACGTCTGGAAAATCGACGACGCGCGCTGGCCCGATATCGTGAAACGGATGGGCAACAAAGCGGGACTGGACGACGCGCAGAGCCGCTCGGTGCTGTCGTTCATTCTGGTCGCTCGATCGCGCCCAGCACCGCCATGACCACGGGCCAGCGAGGGCTGGGGGGCATCTGCGGCGTCACCCCCGCGCATCAACCCCGCGTCCAGTATCCCTCTTGCCAGACCCACTGCTGGCCATCCCAAACCCATTGCGGTGCGATCCAGATCCACCCGGGGTACTGAGGGGCAATCCACCACGGGCCTCCGTACCAGATCCATCCGGCCCCACCCCATCCCCAGTAGCCACGCCCCCAGTGCGGGCCGCCGCCCCACGTGCGGGGACCGACGTACGCACGGGGAAGCGCATGGCCGCCGGCGTAGCCCACGAAATGCCCGCCGCCGGCAAAGTGCCCTCCGCCGCCGCTGAAATGTCCGCCCCCGCCGCCATGGCCGCCGCCCCCGCCATGGCCGCCCCCTCCCCCTCTCGCCAGCCCTGCACTGGGAACCATCACGCACGCTAGCGCCGTCACGAGCGGGAGGATTCTCGAGCGGAACATCGTGACCACGTCCTTCCTGCCGCGGGTGGGCGATTTGGCCACCTCAGCGGTTTTGTTTACGATCACGCAATCTCCATTCCCTGTAAAGCCCGGACGCCGGAAAGCGCCTAGACTGCTTGCATTCTAAGTCTTCTTGTGCCGTCCGCAACGGACGCTCGAGGTGAAGACGAGGGCAAAGTGACCCGCTCGAGGGGAGTCGCCAACCGATAAGTCCCACGTGTTTCGGCGCTTCGCGCTCGGGCGTGCTTGCGCTCGGGCGTGCTCGCGCTCGCGCATGCTCGTGTTTGGGCCTCCTGTTTCGGCATGCTCGCGCTCGGGCATGCTCGTGTTCGGGCATGCTTCGCGCGTGCGGCTGGCGCGATCTTCGCGTGAACGCCTGGGGTGTCGGAACGAAGCGTCGAAAGCGGATGGGGCCAACACCGCCGGCGTCCGCGCCCCGCCGAGGGTCAACGCTCGAGGCGTGCGCGGGGATTCGCCGCAGCGTTCGCGGTTGCAACGCTCGGGATCATGCCGTGGGTGACCCTGCCCGCGCGCCCAGCATCGGGGCAGCTCGCCGAGATCACCGCGGCTGAGCCCTGCACCGCCTGGGACATCACGTATTCGATCACGGCGACGTTGAGGATCACCGAGACGCCGATGGGCGCCGGCGACGGCGTCCACACGGTCGGTCCCGGCACCCTCGTGCTGCGCCTCGACGATCGTGCTCGCGCAACGCTCATGGCCTTCGAGCTGCGCGAATTCTTCGCCGTATCGCCGAGGGCGGTCGTATGGAATGCCACCGTGGTCACCGACGTCACGATGCGTGCGACTCCCGACTCGTCGGGCGTGGCCGGGGGCGGTGTGCTCGCGAACGATGTCCTCCGGTGGGCGGGTCCGATCCGGGGATACCGATCCGACGGCGCGCTGACCTGCGATGGCTCGCTCTGCGGCAAATTCGGCGCTCCGCCGCCGGGGCGGACCGAGCTGCACTGGCCGCCGGCGCCCGTGCGTTTTCAACCCCTGCAGTTCGACGAAGGCGGCGCGACGTTCCGGATGCCCTACACGCTCGTGTCGCACACCGAGTCGCCGCGGCAACGGACGTACTTGGCTCTCGCTGGCCGTGAAGCACACCGGACGTGCGCTGCGGCTTCCGTTCAATGAGCCGCCGAGTCGTCGGTGGGCAGTAACGCATCAACGGGCGGGCCATACGCGGCGCGTCGGAACAGCTTGAGCGAACGCGCTTCGAGGCGAGTGCTGCCGTGGGATTGAACGGTCTCGCTCGCCTCGTCGGAATTCGTGTCGACGAGTAGCTCCCAGGGGCTTGCCTCCTGGTTCGTGGCAGGAGTGGTGAATTCCATCCAGTCGTGGCTCGCATTGATGGCGAGGAGAAAATCGTCGTCGTCGACGACGTATCCGTTCTCGTCGATCTCGTCGACTCCGTGACCGGCAACCTGCATCTGCAGGGCACGCGTGTAGGGAGTGATCCAGTCTCGCTCGGTCATCTCCACGCCGTCGTGACGGAACCACATGATGTCGCGGATGTCGCTCCCGGGAAGGAGACCACCCTTGAAGAACTTCGTCCGCCGTAGCGCCGGGTGTCGGGCGCGCAGGCCAATGAGCTTACGGACCAATCCGAGAAGCGCTTTACGCTCGTCGTCGAGCTCCCAGTCGTACCAGCTCGTCTCGTTGTCCTGACAGTACGCGTTGTTGTTGCCATTTTGCGTGCGGCCGATCTCGTCGCCTCCGCAGATCATCGGCGTGCCCTGCGAAAGCAGCAGCGTCGCGAGCAGGTTGCGCTGCTGCCGCGCGCGAAGTCGCATTATCTCGAGATCCTGGGTCGGCCCTTCGACTCCGCAGTTCCAGGAGCGGTTGTCTTCCGTTCCGTCGGTGCCGTCCTCGCCGTTTCCGTCGTTGTGCTTCTCGTTGTACGAGACCAGATCGCGCAGCGTGAAGCCGTCATGGGCAACGACGAAGTTGATGCTCGAGGACGGGCGTCTGCCGTCGTCCTCGTAGAGATCGCTGCTGCCGCTGATGCGATGGGCGACCTCGCCTACGTAACCTGCATCACCCTTCCAGAACGCACGCAGAGCGTCGCGGTACTTGCCATTCCATTCGGCCCACCGAATCGGGAACTTGCCGACCTGATAGCCGCCTTCACCAACGTCCCAGGGCTCCGCAATAAGCTTCAGGCAGCTGAGGACGGGATCCTGGTGGATGATCGTGAAGAAGCTCGAAAGTTGGTCGACGTCGTGCAACGATCGAGCAAGCGTGGATGCGAGGTCGAAGCGGAAGCCGTCGACGTGCATCTCCGTCGCCCAGTATCGCAGCGAATCCATGATGAGTTGCAGCGTCTGGGGGTGCCGGACGTTGAGACTGTTGCCCGCCCCCGTATAATCAAAATAGTATCGATGATTGGTTTGAACCAGACGATAATATACGGGATTGTCGATGCCCTTGAGCGCAATGGTCGGTCCGAGATGGTTGCCCTCGCCGGTATGATTGTAGACGACGTCGAGTATGACCTCGATTCCCGTTCGATGAAGCTTCTTGACCATCTCCTTGAATTCACGGACCCCCTCGCCCGGAATGTCCATCGTGCGATACCTGGTTTCTGGAGCAAAGTAGGCAATACTGCTGTAACCCCAGTAATTGCGAAGGCCTCGATCGAGCAGAATCTTTTCGTCGACGAACGCATGCACGGGCAAGAGCTCGATCGCGTTGATGCCGAGGTCGGTGAAGTAACGGAGCATGGGCTCGCTTGCGACGCCGGCGAACTTGCCCCGAATGCTCGGGGGCACGTCAGGATGACGCATCGTCAGGCCCCGGACGTGCGTCTCGTAAATGACCGAACGATGCAGCGGGATGTTGGGGCGCCGGTCGCCCTCCCAATCGAATGTCGGATCGATGACGACGGCGCGCGGCGCGCCGAGGGCTTGCCGCTCGCTCCTCTTCAGGTCCCCTTCCGGGTTGCCTAGCTCGTAGGCGAAGAGCCCATCCTCCCAGCGCTCGCGGCCGTCCACAGCCTTCGCGTACGGGTCGAGCAGAAGAACGCGGTCGTTGAAGCGTTGCCCGGCGCCGGGCTGGTACGGCCCTTTGACGCGGTATCCGTAGCGCGTTCCGGGTCGGATGCCATTGACGTAGGCGTGCCATACGAATGCGGTACGCTCGCGAAGCGTGAGCTGCGTCTCGATCCCAGTTTCGTCGAAGAGGCAAAGTTCGACGCCCGTCGCGTGCTCAGAGTAGATGGCGAAGTTCGTCCCGTTTCCGTCGAATGTGGCACCGAGCGGATAGGGGAGACCCGGAAGCATCTTCATCGCGAACCCGTGGAAGCGCCGGAGAGACCGACAGGCGCCACTGCGCCATGAAAGCATGGAGTTCGAGGCGGCTCCCCAGAATTCCCATTTCGCTGAGGTCGCTGGACATCCCTCTTCCGGCAAAAAACTCGAGCCGTGCATTCGAGAACGTGCTCCCGAGAAGGCAGTTCAGCCGAGCGCACTCCACTCTCGAGAACGGCATTATCCGTATTGTCTCGAATGAAGTTTTTTTCGCGTTGGCTCGCCTATCAAACTGAGCACTTCGCTTGGCTCATTTTTGGTGTCACGTAAGCGAGATGCGGCGCGCATGGAGCGATGGGCCGTGCTTCGAGCGTGCATCGAGCGACGGGACGTGCGTCGGGCGTGCGTCGGGCCACCCGAACGTGGATCGGGCGGCCACGGGGCGTGGGATGCGTCCGCGAAGTGGGGCGTTCGCGGAGCGGAATGACGTAGCGAGCTTGGCGCCGGACCAGGAGGACGAAGGGGTGGCGACATTGTCTTTTTCGCGCAACACGGCCCGGCGACCAGGCCCCCCGTCGGGGTAAGGCTTCCTTTCCCCCGATGCACTCACCCCGACACGGGGTGTAGCATTGCCCCCCGGGAAATGGGGTGCCTGCGACATGTCGGCGGAGCGCTCTCGTACCTCGAGGCGGAGCACCTCGTGGGCCGCTCGAGCCTTGCGGTTCTGCGGATCGACGAGGCCTACGTGTCCGCACAGCACGCGCTCGTGCGATGGACCGGATCGGCGTGGGAGCTCAAGGACCTGGGCAGTCGTAATGGCACGAGCCTGAACGAAGCGACGATCGGGCCCGGCCAGGAGGTCGAGCTCTCGCGCGGCAGCCGCCTGTCGTTCGGCAGCGAAGCGCAAACGTGGGAGCTGATCGACGACTCTCCGCCACAGGCGATGGTCGTTCCGCTCGATCGACCCGGTGAGCCGCTCTTCATCGAAGGGGACATCCTCGCCCTGCCCTCGCCGAACGACCCCAGGGACACGGTCTTCCGAGCCGCCG
The DNA here is from genome assembly GCA_035622655.1 of Polyangiaceae bacterium. Classification (GTDB taxonomy): domain Bacteria; phylum Myxococcota_A; class Polyangia; order Polyangiales; family Polyangiaceae; genus Palsa-1150. Next base: position 21,593 of record DASPUY010000090.1, on the reverse strand, counting down.
ACGGAGACTGGCAACTGGAGCGGGAAGATCGGATCGTGGCCCTCGAAAGCCACGCCATATTCGAGTCATCGGGCCGACAGTACCGCTTTTCGTGCCCGGACCTGGCGCCAAGCACGTTGTCGGCCGGCGCGCTGAACCTGGCCGATCGCGAGTTCGACAACGTCCGCCTCATCTTTCGTGTGTCCCGCGACGAGGAGCACGTCGAGGTCGTGGTGGAGCGTCAGGGCGGGGTCATCGAGCTCGGAAGCCGCGTCCACAACTATCCGCTCCTGCTCCTCGCTCGCCAGCGGCTCTCTGACGCAGCGAGCGGCCTGCACGACCGCTCCTGCGGTTGGGTCTACCTCGAAGAGTTCGTCCGATCGCTGAAAGTGACGCCGGAACGGGTCAACATGGACGTTTACCGCATCCGCAAGCAGTTCGCGGCCCTCGGCGTCCTCGACCCCGCGCGGATCGTCGAGCGCCGGCCGCGCACACGACAGCTGCGCATCGGCATCGGGCGGCTGGCCCTCGAGACGATATGAACGGCCGCGGCCGGCCCGAAGGTCAGCGCGGGTCGGTTAGGTCCCTGGGGTCGCGCGCCGTGTAGAGACGCAACCCCCCCTGCTCCTCGAGGAACGCGAACTTGGCCCTGAGCACGCGCCTCAGCTCGGGAGGGAAGTGGTCATCGGCAACGCGAACGTCGTCGAGCGGGCGCTCGAGCAGATCATTCTGCGTGAGCAGGCACCGAACCTCCGCACGCTCCATGTCGGCGATCCAGAGCTCCGGCCGAAAGAGGCCGCGGCGGACGAGATGGGTCATCTGAAACGGTGTCGTGACGATGCGACCATTGAGCATGACCTCGTATCCTGGATCGTCCGCAGCCACGAGGTCTCCCTCGCGCGCCCCGCAATCGACGCGCGCGCGGGCCATCAGCGCTGCCTGCTCCTGGTCGACGGCGATCGCCTCGATCGAGCTTCGCACGGTGGCCACTCCGGTCCACAGTGACTGAAGCAGCGCGCCCGCAGCGGCCGGCAGGGCCCAGGGCGAGCCAACGGGCCAGGGGACTGGCGCGCGCGATACAGCCACGACGGCGGCTACGACAGGTTCCATCCAGTAGTTCGACGCGCTGCCGATCTTGGCGAGCTCGAAGAGGGTCCAGGGCAGTGATCCGGCAAGCGCGCCGAACGCAATCCGCGCCGAGTCGTCCGCACGTGCGCGCCATGCCGCGAACAGCGCCAGCGCGAGGGGGGCGCCGAGGAACTGCAGACGCCAAAGCGCAGATGCCATCCAAACCGAAGCGCTGAGCGGCTGGGCTGTGGAGCGGACGAGGTGCTGCATCCACGCGCCGTGGCTCGCGAGTTGAAGGATGCCGGCAACGAGCGCGCTCGCCACCCCTGCCCCGGCCACGGCCCGTGCAGCGGCTCGCCTGTCGAGCCACGCGCCCGCGAGGAGGGTACCGGCCGCGATGCCGAGCACGTTCGGCTTGGTCCAGGCTGCGAGAGCGAAGAGCATCCCGCTGAGGAAATCGACACGTCGTGTTTCGACGGCGTGCAGAAGACCCAACCCGGCCAAGGCGACGGCAAGGGAATCAGGTCGCGCCGCGGACCCGAACAGCGCAAGTGTGTAGACACCGCCCGCGAAGGCCGCGGCCACGCAGGTCGCACGTCGTCGCGCCGCAGGCGCGCGCAGCGGGATTGCCAGCAGCAAACCGAACCAGGCGGCGCAGGCGACGAGACGGCCCACGATCGCCATGCGGGCGGACGGAACGAGCGACAGGAGGGCTACCCAGACCGGCGGGTAAAGAACGTAATAACGCGCGGGAACGGGACCCTGGTCGAAGGCACCGCGCTCGGGCGACACGTAGAGCGGAAGCGAGGCGCGAAGCCGCTGGGCCTCGTAGAGAATGTTTCCCTCCACGCCGTCGAGCGGACGCACCGTCAGCACGGCGAACGAGTAGGTGAGCGCGGCCATGAGCGCGACGAGGACCACGAAGCACGCTACCTTGAGCCCCCACCTCGCGGTCGGCGCGGCCGCAAGCGCCATGCGCATGTCGTGCTCGTACCACACTGCAGACGCTTTTCCTCGAAACCCTATCCGTGCGGTGCGCAGTGGACGCGAGTGAGCCTGCGGCGGCGACGACGCGCGCGGGGGCGCACGAGCCTCGCCGCTCCAGGGCCGGCCGACTGCGCGGCCTCGCCTCGCGACTGGACGCGATGAAACGAGCCGCGGTCACGCTCGCGCACCGCGCGTTGCGGTCTCCATTGACCTGCGTGGCCGCGGTTGCCTTCGCTTTGCGCGTCGTGGGACTGACCTGGGGGCTTCCGGCCTCGGACGGCTGGGACAACGACGGCATCGCGCCGCGAGACTTCTTGCCGGGCCTCATCGAAACGTTCACTCCCGGCCACTATTTCACTTACCCGCCCGCGCACCTCGCTCTTCTGTCGCTTCTCACGCTGCCGCTTTCCCTCGGCATCGTCGCGCACGCCACGTCCCTGGCGCCACACGACATCATCCAGGAGGCCATTCACGTCCCGTACATGACCGCGTTCGCCCTGGTTGCGAGGGTCGTCAGCCTGCTCATGTCGATCGGGATCGTCCTCAGCGTGGCGAAGATCGCGCAGGCCGCGGTGAGCCGCCGGGCCGGGGTGTACGCCGGAGCCATGTGCGCGGTCAATGGAATGCTCACGTATTACGGCCACGCGACCAACCTCGACGTTCCCTATCTCTTCTGGGCGACGCTCGCGCTGCTGGAGCTCGTCCGCGCGATCGATGAGCGAGCGCCACGAAGACTTCGCGCTTTCGCCCTCCTCGCGGCGCTCTCGATCGCCTCCAAAGATCAGGCGTACGCGCTCTACGTCCTCTCTTTCCCCGCGACGCTCTGCGCAGCGGCCTTGTACCAAACGGCCGGACGCAGCGATGCGCGCGCGTGGGCCATCGAAGGGGCGCGGGCAGCGGTGATCGGCATCGCGGCCGTTCTGCTCCTGGACGGCGCGTTGGTGAATCCGACCGGATTCGTGGCTCGGCTGCACTACCTGGTCGGACCGGCGAGCCAACCCTTCGCCAGTTACTCGGCCGACAGCGCCGGCCGGGCTCTGGTCGTTGCGGACAGCCTGGCGCGCTTCGATCGGTACTATCCGCTCGCGTTCGGGGCTCTCGTCGCGCTCGGCGTGATCCGCGCCGCACGATTGCCGGACCGCGCCCGGCGCGTCGGCGCCTTGGTGCCCCTGGCCGCCATCGTGTCGTTCACGGTCTTCTTCAACTGCGTTGCACGTCGCACCGAGGATCGCTTCCTGCTGCCGCAAATGGTCGTCTGGGCGGTCTACGGGGGGATCGGAGTGGACTGGGTTCTGCGGATCGCGCACCCGCTGGCGCGCTTCGCGTTCGCAGCGGCCTTCGCAGGAGCGTTCGCTTTGGCCGTGTTCCGGTGCGCCGACGTCGACGTCAACTTGCTGCTCGATCCACGCTACGACGCTGAGGCGTGGCTGCGCGCACACGTGGCTACGAACGACACGCTCGAGGTCCACGGCAAGAATGTCTACCTCCCGCGCCTGCCGCCGGGGGCGGCCGTCGCCCGTGTCGGGCGCGATCCGCTCTCGACGCGCAATCCGTTACCGGGCGTCGTCGAAGTCCAGGCGCCGCTCACCGAAGTCGTGGCTCGCGCGCCGCGGTGGATCGTCGTCGCCCAGGGATGGGCCGGTCACATTCTCACGGACGCCCATGCGATCCCCGATGCACGTGGTCGCATCTTCGCGGGAACCGAAGTTGCGGACCACGGCGACGCCGATGCCCTCGCGATGCTCCGCGGGCTCTTCGACGGTCACCTCGGGTACGCGACGGCGCACGTGTCGACGTGGTCGAGCGCGTGGTGGCCCCGCGTCGACATTCAGGGCAGCGTTTCGCCCACGGTCTGGATCTTCGAGCGACGCCCTCCGTGAGTGCAGGTCACGGCCACGGGTTGTCGCGCTCGAGGTTGACCTTGGGCTTTGCCGGGCGGCCGTAGAGGCTGGGCACTTCATCGGGCGCTTGCGTCGGGGATGTCGTCGGCGCGGCGGTGGCCTCGGCCGTCGCGGTTGGCTCGGCCTGGTTCACGCCATGTCCGCCGGGCGGGCGGTGGGTCCAGGCCCCATGGCTCGGGCCGTCCGTCCTGCGCGTTGTGCCCACCGGTCCCCCGCCGGAGGCGACGGCGGGCGCGTCACGGGCGACGGTCGACTCGGGCGCCGGAGCCGCGGGCGTGGGCGCAATCGCAGGAGTCGCCGGGCCCGGAGCAGCAGCGGCGGCAGGCGTCTGTACGACGCCGTTCGCGGTCGGGTCGGAACCATGATGCGACAGCACGCGCGTGCCCACAGTCGCAACGATCGCGACGGTCACGACCCCGACGGCCGCGACCAGGACACGCCATCGAAAGAGCGAGAACGCAGCCTTGCGGTCACCGGTATGCGTCACGACGCCGGTGATGCCCGTGCCGTCCGAGCCCGTCTTTCGCGCGTTGTCGGGGAACGCCTCCGCCTCACCGCCTCTCGACGCCCGCTCGATGTCGCTGTCGCCGAGGCTTTCGTGCAGCGCGGAGTCCGTCCCGCGCGGCGGATGCACCGTGGGCAGGTTCGACGATGGAGGCGTCGGCCGCCCGCTATCCATCGCTTTGAACTGATCCTCGATGACCTGACGAATGCGTTTCCGATCCTCTGCGAACGCGGTCTGTAGCAAGTTGCCGAGATCGCGGAGCGACGTTCCGCCCAGCGCTCGCACGACCGGATCGAGATCCGCGCGCATCTCGGCAGCGGTCTGGTAGCGGTCCTCGCGCTTGGGGGCGAGCGCCTTGAGGACGATCCGGTCGACGTCCGGCGGCAAACCGACGGAAGCCGATTCGGGACACTCGGGAGGCTCGCCCGAGGCCACACGGGTGAACACGGCAGCGTCCGAAAGCCCCGCCGGCCACCGCCTGCGCCCCGTCACCGCTTCCCAGAGCATGACGCCCACGGCGTAGAGATCGGCGCGGGCATCGATCGTGTCGCACATGGCCTGCTCGGGCGCCATGTACGTGAGCTTTCCTTTGATGACGCCCGTGGCCGTCTGTACCGACGACGTCGCCGCTTTCGCGATTCCGAAGTCGAGCAGCTTTACCTGCCCGTCGTAGGTGATGAAGATGTTGTGAGGGGTCACGTCGCGATGCACGATCGCGAGGCTCTTGCCGTCGTAATCTTTCAGCTCGTGCGCGTAGCGAAGGCCCTCGAGCACCTCCATCAACGCTTGGGCTCGAAGCGCAAACGGGAACGGTGCCCCGGTCTTCGCGAGCCTGGCGACGGCGGTGTGCAACGAAACTCCGTCCAGGTACTCCATGGCCATCAGATACTGGCCGTCGTCGACCCCGACGTCGTACGTCTGAACGATGTTCGGATGGTTCAAGCGGGCGCAGAGGCGCGCCTCGTCAAGAAACATTTGAATCAAGTCGGGATCGCTCGCGTACTGCGGCCGAATCAGCTTGACGACTGCAAGCTTTCGAAAGCCCGACGTTCCGAGCGAAACCGCGAGATACACGGTGGCCATACCACCCTGGCCCAACTCCGCAATGAGGCGATATTTGCCCGCGAGATCCACCGTCCCTCCGACTCTATCGCGCTTCTCGGCGTGCGGCACAGCCAACTCAATCCATAGCACTCTCGCATCCGCGATACCAAGTGCGGACGGAGCGCAAAGGCGAGCGCGTGCTCGCGATCCTTCTCCGAGAGGTCCTAGAGCTCGTAGAGCAGATATCGCTCCGAGGGATACACCACGGGGCGTGGGCGGTACTTACCGCCATTGTAGGTTCGGCGCCCGGGCCGCTCGCTCGCGAACGACATGTGCACAAACTCGCCAATGGCACAGAGCATTTGTCGAATAACGGCGTCGCGACGGGAACAGTCCAGTCGACGTCGGGGGACTGGCGTCGAAGGGTGGTGTCCAGTCGACGTCGGGGGACTCGAGCGATTCGCATGTCCTCGCGCATCCGCACGCGCCGCCCTGGCGCGGACTCCGCAGGACGCTGGGTCCGCCCGGCTCTTCGCCGCAAGCCCGTCGGCTGCTTTCGACGCGCGCCGTGTCCCGCCGCGACTCGACGGTTCGGCGACGAGCACCGCGCGCGGGCATGTGCTCGTACCCGATCGCATACAAGGTAGCTCCTTCGTGGGCAGACGAGGGGCACGCACCGAAAGTGTGTCATGCATGCACGATGCAGGCGCTCGAACTACCACGTATGGCGAAGCGCGTGATTGGGAGTCGACGACTCCAACCTTAACCTATCTTTGCGCATTGCCGTTGTAGGGCGCTGGAGCAGCATTATGCCATCGAGCTTGAATATTTTTGACGTGACAAGGCAAACGAGCATTTATATCTTCGATACTTGAGGAGAGGGAAAAGGCAAAATGAACCAGACTACGCTGAAATTACGCGGCGGCGCTGCTGCGGCATTCGCCGCGCTCATCGCCAGCAGTTTCGTCGCATGCAGCGGCGACGACACCGCGACGACGCCGCCCGATTCGGGGTCGACCACGTCGACCGCGTCGAGTTCGTCGAGTGCGGTGAGCTCGTCCAGCTCGTCGAGCACGCCCCACGACAGCGGCGCGAGCGATGCGACCGTAACCGAGGCAGGTGCGACCGACGCCGGAGACGCCGCGGCCGAGGCGGCCGCGCCGACGCCGGTCCAAGCGCTCAATTGGTGTAGTCTACTGTTCGTAGATTTCGGATTCCCCCCCGACGCCGGGAATCCCGTCGCGGATTTCTCGAACTTGATCATCAACGACATGAGCAATCCCGAAGCGTTCTTGCCGGCGCTCAACGCCGACTGCCACTTCGGCGGGTTGAACGGAATCGTCGTGACCGACGGAGGACCGAACGACCTCGCGACGTGGGAGCAGCAGCTCAATGCCTTCGCGGTCGGCATTTTCGGCTGCACGCAGGCGGGCCTCGGGGCCATCGACGCCGGGGCGGCCACGATCCACGACCTCTTGCCGGCCGGGCAGGCCAACGTGACATTGACTCAAGCCGACGTGAAGCTCCTCGTGGAGACGTTCGTGAACGCCGTCGTGACCGAGGTCACCGACGATTACTACACGAACGTGTTCAGCGGCGTCTATCCGGCGGGGGCTTTGCTGACCGACGAGCAAGTCCTTCAGCTGCAGGCGGAGCTGAACGCCATCGCGGCGGCAACACCGAATGTTTCGCCTTCGACAACGCTCTATACGTACAATACCTGCGTTGCCGACGCCGGCAGCGCAGACGCGAGTGATGGACAGTGACTGACGCCAACCGATGATCCGTCTTAGGAGTCGCGCTTCCTTTTTTTGGATCCTTGGCGCAGGGGCGTTCGTGGCGGCCGCCGCCTTGAGCGGCGGCTGCTCGGTCCTGTTCCACGCGGACGCGAGCCAGTGTTCGACCGACAGCGATTGTCGTGATCGCGGGGCGCTCTTCGAAGGGTACACGTGCAGCCTCGGGACCTGCATCCCGCCGGTCATCCCAAATCTGGAAGGGGGCCCGTCGGACGGTGGGATGCTGGCGCAGGCCTGCACGAAGAACTCCGACTGCCTCGAGGCGGGAATGGATCCCTGCCACTCGAACGTCGCGTGCAACGTCGACAATGGCCAGTGCCTCCAGCTGACGACGCCGGAATGCGGCTTCGTCATCGGCGACTACTGCGGCACGGAAGATCAGCCGTCGCCGACCTATCCGCCGATCTTCCTCGGGGCCTTTGCGGTATTTCCCACGATGACGCCGCTCAGCGACCCCTCGTATCTCAACTACGAGCTCGCCGTCGACGAATTCCAAGGCTACACGCCCGGCTTGCCTGTCGGCCCGGCGATGAACGGGAACCGAACTCCGGTCGTGGTTGCGTGCGACGTCCAGGCGACGAGCCTCGTTCCGGCGATGCAGCACCTCATCGGAGACCTGGGGGTGCCTGCGATCGTCGCTCCGATCGAACCGTTGTCGCAGCTGGCAACCATCTTTGCGACCTATTGCCTGCCCGGCAACAATCCGTTCGACGGCGGCGCGGGGTACGGCGGCACGTTGATGATCAATCCGTTCGGCGCGGACTCCACCCTTACGAACCAAACGACGTTCCCGACCGATGGCCTACTCTACCACATGCTTGGCCAGCCCACCGACGTGGTGCCTGCGTACGCCGCGTTCCTTCCCCTCGTCGAGAACTACGTTCGAACCCATATTCAGGATCTGCCGGACGGCGGCACTCTCGGCCCGACCGCGCCCATGAAAATCGCCACCGTCTGGGCGCCGAATCAGCTTCTGACGGACCTGGGCAACGGGGTCACCGGCATTCTCACCTGGAACGGCGGCCAGTCGACCGCGGCCGACGCCGGACCGCCGCCGGCGCCGGACGCAGGCGCGTGCCCGTGTCAATCGGACAGCAATTACTGTGCTCTGCAGCTCAACGACTCGACGCTCAATGGGGCCACCGCCAGCACCATCGACTACATGAGCGTGGCGAGCTGCCTGCTCGACTATGGCCCCCAGGTCATCATTTCGTTCGCGAGCGAGGAGTTCATCTACGTGCTCGACGAGATCGAGTCGCAGCCCAACATGCGACCGTTCTATTTGCTCAGCCCCTACAACGACCAGGACCTCCTTCTCGCGAGCATCGTCCAAGAGTCGCCGCCACTCGCCGTCGACCGCGACCAGCGATTGGCGGGAATCGATTTTGCGTCCGCGCTCGATCCCACGGTGCTCGACGCCTACCAGACGCGGCTCATCAATCTCCCCGGGGGCACGGGGACGATGGCGCTCGGCCAGGAGAATTACTATGACGCGATGTACTTCGCGATCTACGCGCTCGCAACCGTCGGGCGGAAGGTCGTCACGGGACCCGAGCTCATTACGGGTTTCCCCAATCTCATCGGCCAGTCCCCCCCGCTGCCGGCGTCCCAGGTCCAGGACGTCGGGCCGGGGACCCAGATGGGGACGATCTTCTCGGACATCGACAACGGCGAAACCATTTCGCTGGTCGGAACGCTCGGTCCACCCAACTTCAACCCGGTGACCGGGTCGCGCATCTCCCAGGGAGACGTTTACTGCCTCTCGTACGCCGACGGGGGCGGCGTGTCCTACGACGTGGACGTCTTGCGCCTCGCGAACGTCGACGGCGGTCCGGCGCCGGACGGCGGGGGCGCGCTGACAGGAACCTTCCCGTGTTATCCCGGCATCCAGTAACGCTCCTCGGTGCCGCCCTCGCGCTGGCGACGGTGCTGTCGCAATGCGGCAGTGCGCGCGACGGTGAGACCACGGGCACCGTGCGCCAGGGCATCATCGGCGGACAGCCGGTCACCGACCCGAATTCAGCCACCCTGTTCCTCATCAACTCCAACGTGGGGGGGAGCGTCGGGGACGTGGAGTGCACGGCAACGCTCATCGCACCGACACTCGCCGTCACGGCGCGTCACTGTGTGGCCGAGTTGACGATCGGCACGCAGACGTGCACCGCTCAGGGCACGCTCGCGACGGGCAACGGCGCGGGGGCGCTCGGACAGGACTACCCGCCGAGCGACCTTCAGTTCTACACCAACGCACAGGTCATGGCCGGGACCGCGCTCGTCGACATGCCCACGGTGGTGGGCGCGCAGATCATCTCGACCAACGCCCCCAGCATCTGTGCCGACGATCTGGCCTTCGTGGTGCTCAGCCAGCCGATCACAGGCATCACGCCCGCGTCCATTCGACTGATTGGGCCGACCTATACGGGCGAATCCGTGTCGGTGTACGGCTACGGGTACACGGAGGTGCCGGAGGTGACGGTTCCGGCCTTGCGGGTTCGAGACGACGCCGACATCGTGGGCGTCGGGCCGACCACGCCTCCGCCGACGACGCAGCCCGCACCGCTGCGGGCGGTCCGCGTCGGCCCGGACGAGGTCACGTGCAACGGCGACAGCGGCGGCGGCATCTTCTCGAACGTCACGGGTGCGCTCATCGCCATCGCGTCCATCGGGGAAGCTGCGAACGTGGCCGTGTCGCTGAGCTGCTCGAGCGGCGGCTTGCCGGACACGACGGGCCCCCTGCTTTCGGACTACTCGTCGCTCGCTCTGCAAGCGTTCGAGGCCGCCGACGCATCGCCGACCCTCGAGAGCGAGGGTGACGCATCCGTGCCGGACACGGGCTCGGACGCGATGGCGGAGGCGCAGGCGGCAGACGCCCAGCCCTCGGGCGCGGGACCCGTCGTCGATGGCGCAGCGGGTGGAGGATGCAGCACGGCGATGAATCGACGCGACGTCGAGGACGGCAGCCGAAGTCACGGCGCCGTCCTTCTCGCAATGGCAACTGCGGCCGTGGCCGCGGGGAGGCGCAGGCGATGCTCAGGGTGAGGACGAGAGGACTCGCATGCGCAGGGGTCGGAGCCCTGCTGCTGCTCGGAACCGGTGCGGCCTCCGCCGCGCCACCGGCGACCGGTGCGTCGGGGTCGGCGAGCCCGTCGGCCTCGGCGACGACGACCAGTCCGGCAGGCGCGACGACAGCTGCAGGGGCCTCGGCACCGGCCGGCGCGGCTTCGACCTCGCCCCCAGCGTCGACCGGACCGGGCACCGAGCCGGCGGGCGAGGAGGCATCCACGCGATTCAAACGAGGCCTGCAGCTCTTCGACGAAGGCGACTACACGCTAGCGCTCGTCGAGTTCGAGCGCGCGTACCAGCTCGCGCCGAACTACCGAGCCCTCTACAACATCGCCCTCGTCAACGTGCAGCTCGGCCGTTACGCAGACGCGTCACGGACGTTCGAGCAGTACTTGCATGACGGCGGCGCCGCGATTCCGCAAAACCGTCGTGACGAAGTGGCGAAAACGCTTCAGGAGCTCAAGCTCCGGACCGCCGTCGTCGACATCTCGACCAACGTGCCGATGGCCGAGGTGTCTCTCGACGGAAAGCCGGTCGAAGCGGGCCGCCTGCACGGTCCGATGCTCATCGACGCCGGCGAGCACACGTTACGAGCGACGGCGCCCGGTTACACGGCCGCTTATCGCACGGTCACCCTCGCGGGCGCGGATCGGATCGCGGTTCGACTTCAGCTCGTCCTGATTCCGGAAAAACAGAGCGCGCCGCAGGAACGTGGCAGAACGGTGTTCTGGCCGGGCTTCGTGGCCACGGGCGTCCTTGCCACCGGCGCAATCGTGACGGGAGCCGTCATGCTCGACGCGCGATCGCGTCTAAACACCCTGCAGAACACTCCCGATTCGAGCGCCACGCAGCGGACGAGCGACGCGACCGAGGTCAATAATACAGCCTTGGCCGCCGACATCATGACGGGCCTCGCCATCGCCACGGGTGCGGTCTCGCTGTACTTGTCGCTCCGTGTAGACCATTCGCTGAAGCCCGTGACGGTCGCCATCTCACCGCAGAAGGTCTCGATTTCAGGTACATTCTGAAATAGGAAACCTGGGATGCCGGGAGGCGACCGCACCACCGCGTACCCGAAGGCCGCCGATCCGGCGTCGACGCCGACGCTCGCCGTGCCCCGGCTGGAGTGGATGGAGTCCGGGGTCGCGAGAACTGCAAGTGTCGAACGGCGTTGCGTGCTCGGCTCCGCGCCCCACTGCGACGTCATCGTCAACGACCCGACCGTTTCGCGGGTGCATGCCGAAATCGAGCCCCGCGCCGAGGGCGTATGGGTCCGCGATCTCAACAGCCGCAACGGCACCTTCGTCGAGGGAGTACGCGTCGAATCGGCGTGTGTCCTGCACGGATTCACCATCCGCGTCGGCGCGACCGAGCTACTCGTGAATTATCACGACGCCGAGCAGAAGCCGGTCGAGGCATGGCCGTCGGAGCGTTTCGGGCCTCTCGTCGGCCGCAGCCGCGTGATGCGCGAGCTCTTCGCCAACCTCGCGCGACTCTCTCCGCTCGAGTGCTGCATCATGATCAACGGCGAGACGGGAACCGGCAAGGAGCTGGTCGCGCGCGCCATTCACCAGGCTTCGCAGCGCGCGGCCGGTCCGTTCATCGTCGTCGACTGCGCCTCGCTCTCGGAGACGCTCATCGAGGCCGAGCTCTTCGGCCACATGAAGGGCGCATTCACGGGCGCGCACCAGATGCGCGTCGGCGCGATCGAGGCGGCGCACGGCGGCACGGTCTTTCTGGACGAGATTGGAGAACTGCCGATCGGCATGCAGCCCAAGCTGCTGCGGGTGCTCGAGTCGTCCACGGTCCGGCGGATCGGCGAGGCCAAACACCGCAGCGTCAACGTGCGCTTCTTGACCGCGACGCACCGCGATCTGCTGTCGATGGTCAACCGCGGCGAGTTCCGGGAAGACCTCTACTTCCGTCTGGCCGTCGTTCCCGTGCGGGTGCCGTCGCTGCGCGAGCGCCCCGAGGATATCGAGCTTCTCTTGAAGCATTTCAGCGATGGATCCCACGACTGGCTGACGCCCGCCGTCCTTCGCATGCTCGAGAACCGACCTTGGCGTGGCAACGTGCGCGAGCTGCGCAACTTCGTCGCTCGCGCACGCGCGATCGGTCCGACCGATGCGATGAGCGTGTCCAAAGACTATGCGGAGGCAAGAGAGCCGGTCACCGCCGTTCTTCCGCGTCCGGTCGAGGCGATCAGAGCGGCAGCTCGCGACCTTGCCGACGAATCGGCGGCTCCCCTCTCGCCGCGAGGCTCGACGGCCATCCCCACGCCGACGTTCCCGCGCATGACGCCTCTCGGGCTCGGCGCGCGTCCGCCGCTCTCGTCTTCGCAACCTTCGGCACCGGTTCCGCCTCCTGCTCCTTCCGCGCCGCGCCCTCGGAGCATGCCGCTGCCTCCTCCGCCGCCCACGCCGACGCGCACCGATTCGACGACAGCCGCCGACGCTCCCTCGATGCGGCAGCCCTTCCGAACGTTCCGCGAGGCGTGGATTGGCTACGGCGAGAAAGCGTTTCTCCTCGCGCTGCTCGAACGTCACTCGAACAACGTCGCGGCGGCAGCCAAGGAAGCGGGTATCGACCGGACCCACATGTACCGGCTCATCCGCAAACACGGGCTGTAAAAATAGTTGTATCGGGCGCCACGTTCGTCTGTGGCGCGAGACGCAACTCGTAGCGTAGGGCGCACCTGCCACATCGACGGCGATGACGGAGCGCGGCGACATCGGCCGCGATCGGCCCACGAGGGCGCCGTCGGAAACTTGGCCAAAAATCGCGACCGTTCGTGAGCAGGCAGGCAATCGCGATCTCCGCACGCGGCGCCTGGGCACTGGCCCATGCGTTGCAAAAGTTCCCTGCCGAACCGCCACAACTCTTTCTCCAGGGAGGGCTCCTCTCATGACCTCACGTTTGTTCCTCACCGCTCCGGCGGTGCTGGCCTTCGCAGCCGCGGCGTGCTCCGCGGAAGTGGGTCCCGAGTCGACGGGAACCGCGGAACAGGCAACGACCAGCTGCTCGGCGGAATACGGCCAGTGCGGCGGATCCGGGTGGACGGGCGCAACCTGCTGCGCGAGCGGTTCGACGTGCGTCTACTCCAGCGCCTACTACAGCCAGTGCCTGCCCTCCTCGAGCAGCTCCTCCTCGAGCAGCTCGTCCAGCTCGAGCTCCAGCTCCAGCTCCTCGTCGTCGGCCAGCTGCCCGACCGGCTCGAACATCGCGGTGCAGCAGGCCGCAGCGTCGGCCGCCTACTCGATCCTGAGGGCAGCCTCCACAGCCTGTGAAGGCTCTGCGGAGAACGGCAGCTGGGGCGGACCTTGCTGGGGCACCTCGATCCTCAACTCGCAACGCTACTCCGTCAGCGGATCGAGCATCGTGCTCAACACGAGTGACGGAGTTTTCGCCAGCGAGTTCATCGACCCGCACACGACGCAGGCGAACCAGATCCAGGCCGCGCTCGCGGTCGCACAGCTCGACTCCTCGGTCGCATCGTTCCTCGTTCAGGGTCTGCAGTGGGCCCAGGCGAACACGAACGGCCAGGAGATCGCCGTTTCCATTCCAATCGAGGCGCTCGCGAGCTTCACCTACCCGGGCAACAGCACCCCCATCGTTGTCCAGGACGGATCGACGACCCCCGGCAACCGCACGGAAGTCGTGACGGGATCGGCCTGGTGCGGCAGCGAAGACATCCACTTCGCCGACACGTCGAAGGACGAATCGGGCTTCGCGCCATTCAACGTGATCCCCTTCACGAACACGGGCGAGGCCAACGGCAACCCGTCGGGATACACGGGCGGAAACGCCTGGCCCTCGACGCCATTCAACGGCCCAGGGGGCGGCAGCAACCCGTTTTTGGTCATCGCCGTCAACGGCTCGCAGATCAACTGGAACAGTTCGAGCTGGCCGACGGAAAACTGCTCGAGCAGCACGTGCAACGGATCGATCGACTTCGACCCCATCCCGTACACGCAGCCGGCCCCGTACTACAACGCCAACGGCCTGGTCGGCCCGGAGGCGAACCCGTTCACGCTCGTTCTCTCAAACATCTACGCCGATCCGTCCAACTACGGGGACTGGGCGACGCAGATCGTCAGCGGCGTGACGCACGGTGGCACGTTCGTGACCCCCACGACGTACTTCGGTGTGACCGTCTACGGCTACGTCCAGCAGTACTGAGCCACTTGGGCGGCTGAGCGCCCCGCGGCGTGATGCCCGCCTCGTCCCGAGAAGCCAGCGGTTCGTCGAGCGACCGTGCTCCCACGTGGAGACGGTCGCTCGACCATTTTGTGAGGGGGCACGTGTCCATCGCCGCGTTCGCGCGCGTGAAAAGAGAATCGAGAGACGTGCGTCTGAGACGCGGCAGGCATCCCCGACCGACCGACTCATGACATGAAGACCCCCAACGCTGGGATCGAATCGTTCGAGACGAAGGCACCCGAGACCTGGCGGCCGCCCTCCCGTTCGAGCACGCCGCGGCAGTCCTTCCGAGAGTCGTTCCGGGAGGTGAAGACGCTGCCCCCTCCGCGACGGGGCGAGCTTCCGGTCGTCGTACAAGGCCCGGAGTCTTCGTACGGAGGGTCGCTGGGCGAGCTCGAGCTGGAAGCGCGTGAGGCGGAGCTCGGCGAGCTGGAGTCCGGCTGGAGCAGAGCGGGGGCGATTGGCGAGCAGCAGCTGCCGTGGGACGACCTGGCGGCGATGGTCGAGGTGGGCGGGCTCGGTGAGGTTGCCTCGCCCTGGCAGCAGCCCGAGGGGCTGCCGGGAACGGATCCGTCGCTGGGCGCCCTGCCTGCGGGGCGGCACGAAGCCCGCGCACCGGCCACCGATCTGGCCCTTTCGGCCCACCTGCCCGTACCGGCACCGCCGGCACCGAAGGATCTCCGACCGTCGCTGCTCGAGCTCGGGCTTTCGATACACGAGATCGAGTGCTTCTCGCCGCTCGCAGCTCGCCTGTCGAGCCACCAGATCGTGTCCGCCGCGCAGGCGATCCTCACGTCACGGCCACGGGCTCCGGGCGCGTGCGACACGACCTCGTCCCCGCCGACGCACCCCGCGGGCGCGGAGCGGCCGCCGGGGCCCGAGGACGCTGGAGCTTCGGCCAGAACGCGCGAAACGGCGCGGCCCCCCGTGCGGCGCCTGCGTGACACCCAAAGACCGGGACAGAGGCGGCCTTCCGAGTCGGTGCGCCCATCGCCCTCGCTGCGCACGATGGAGGGCCGGCGATTCCCGTCCCGGCCTGCGGTCGCTCCCGCCCCGGCGTCGGGATGGCGCGTGAGCGCGCCGGCGCCTGCGGCGTCACGTTCTTCCGCCGCGCCGTCGTGCGAGCAGACGACCTGCGGCGGATGCCACGCGACGACTCCGACGCAGCGCGTCTCGACACTCAGCTCCATCGGCTGGCGGCCCAGTTCGTTCCCGGAGTGCGCGCTCGCCCAGCAGTGGCTCTGCCCCAAATGCCGGCAGGTCGCGGCCCTGTCGACGCCTCCGGCAGCCGAGCGCAAAGCGTAAGTCCCTCACGCCGTGCGCTCGCCGGATTCGATGCGCTCCACGCTCACATCGACGTCGAGCGTTTCGCCGCCGCCTCCGACGTAGAGCGTGCCGGAGGTCGGCGTGGCGTCGAGATAGTTTCGCCCGACCGCGAGGCGGACGTGGTTGGTGCTGGTCACCACGCCGTTGGTGGGATCGAGTCCCCGCCAGCCGACGCCGGGCAAGTACACCTGCACCCAGGCGTGCGATGCCTCGGCCTGACGTCGATTTGCAGCCTTTGGGCCCGTGAAGAGGTACCCGCATACGTAGCGCGCGGGCACGCTCAGGAGGCGCGCGAGGCAGATGAGCAGGTTGGTGAAGTCCTGACAGACCCCGCGCCGCCGAGCATAGACGTCGAAGGCCGTCGTTCCGAGCGTCGTGGCTCCGGGCACGTACGTGTATTCGCGATGGATGGAGTCGTTGATATCGAGCAACGTATCGAGCACATCGCCGCCGTTGCGCTGGGCGAAGCGCATCGCATAGTCGAGCAGCTCGAGGAGCTCGCTCTCGGGCAGCTCCGGCGGCTGCAGGAACGGCTGCAGCATGTGCCGTTGCCACGGCATCCACACGAGCGGCATCGCGGATCGTACGTGACGCAGGTCGAATGCGAGCGGGTCGCTGTCGAGCGTTTCGACCGACGAGCGCGCGATGATCGTGAGCTCGCGGTAGGGCATGTCGAGCACGACCTCGCGCGCTCGGTTCCCGAAGACGTCGTCGAAGTCGTGCGAGCGACTCTCGACCGAGACGGTCACTTCACAGGAGATGAGCCGCTGCAGGCGGTCGTGCATCGGGAAGAGACGCAGCAAGTGCGTGCTGCGCTCCACCGGCAGGGCATACCGATAGGTCGTCCGATGGATGCTCGTGAGCCGCGCGGGCGGCTGGCGCGCGCCTTCGCGTCGTTCGCTTCGCGTCGGAGGCAGGTCGACGGTGGGAGTGCGGCTCGTGTTGCCCGGCGGCGCTTCCGGCACGAGATCGCCCACGACGGCGCCCTGACGGACGCAGATCAGCTCGCCGGGCGCGAGCGGGCGCCAGGTGAGAGGCGCTTCCGAGCCCTCACGAGCGAGTGGGGCGGACGAGACGACACACCCCTTGCGCGGTTTGCTTCCCCGGCGGGTCAGATCGATGCTGACGTCCTCGTCGCCGAACGCGACCCCGACGTAGGGAGGTCGAATCTCGGCCAGAAGGAGGCGGGCGGCGCCGAACCGATCGGCGTACGCCACCAGATCGCTGCCGTCGCACAGGACGAGATCCAGACTGCCTCGGGTGTTCAGCTCGAAGAGCCACTCCTGCAGCTCCTTCGGGTCCGCGTCGGCAATCGACCGCCACCCACGTCGTGCGATGCGGCTGAGAAGGGCACAAAAGACGACCTCGGTGTCCGTCGCGCCGACGGGCTCGAACATCGGTTCGAGCTTCTCTTCGAGCTTCGCGGTGAGGCTTCCGGCGTGGCCGAGCATCCACTCGCGACCGCCCCAGCAGCGCACGAAGGGCTGTGTGTTGGCGTCCGTGTTCTGTCCCCACGTCGCGGTGCGCACGTGGAGGACGAAGAGCGACGATTCGAGATGCTCCCATGCCTTGACCAGTTCGCCTCGAATGCTTCCGCGCGAGGGCGCTGGCTCCTTGAGCACAGATGCGGAGGGCTCTCCGGCCGGATAGTAGCCGAGCCCCCACCCGTCCGGCAGGGCCTGACCTGAACCGAGACAGCGCAGGTCGAACGATGGGGCCAGCTCACCTTCGAACGACATCGCAAGCAGGTTCGGCATCCTCGTAACCTGCTCGGGTCGTTGGTCTGCGTCAACGACCCTTCGTGTTTCGCCCAGGTTGCGTGTGGCGCCTTGGCCCCTTCCTCCCGGCCGTGGTAGGCCTTTTCGGCATCGGCGCGTGGACCGCGCAACGGAGGTTCGGCCATGGACGGACACGACTTGAGCCGGGAGCGCGAAACGCACGCGCGAATCGAGGCCGACACGGCGCCTCCGACGCGGCGCGCCTTCCTCGGGCATGCGGCCGGAGTCGGGGCGGCCGCCACACTGCTGGGGCGAGCGGCACCTGCCTGGGGCCGCTCACCCGCAGTTCTGGCGGCCCAGCCGCCGGCGGGGTTCGTACCGCTGTCGGCCCCCGGGCGCGTCGTGCGCGTCAAAAAAACCGGCTGCCTGGAGGCCAATGGCATTTACCCGAAGGTCGACGATGCCCGGGAGATGCTGCGTCGCGCGCTCGAGGAGCTGACCGGAGCGCACGAGCTGGTCGATGCCGTCCGGACCGTGATCCACCCGCAGGACAAGGTGTGCGTCAAGGTCAACGGGATTGCGCTGCAGAACATGGCCACGAACAAGGAGCTGGTCCTCCCGTTCGTGGACGCCATGATTGCCTCGGGCGTTCCGGCGACGAACATCACGCTGCTCGAACAGTACCCGGGGTTCATGAACGGGACGCGCATCTCGGCCCGGAGCGTTCCCGCGGGAGTGACGGTCACGTGGCACACGAACAGCGATGCGACGATGGATTGGCGCGACATCCCGGGCACGCAGCGTCATACGAAGTTCGTCCGGGCCCTGACGGAATCGACCGCGCTGGTCAACTTCGCGCTCGTCAAAGACCACTCGATCTGCGGCTACACCGGCGCGCTCAAGAACATGACGCACGGGTGCAGCGTCAACCCCCAAGACTTCCACGATCACCACGCAAGCCCGCAGATCGCGATCCTCGCCGCGCAGGACGTGCTGCGAACGCGCCTTCGGCTGTGCATCATCGATGGGTTCAAGCTGATGGCCCAGGGGGGGCCGCTGTACAAGCATCCCGAGTACGTCATCCCACATGAGTCGGTGTACGTCTCCACCGACCCGGTCGCCGTGGACGCCATCGGCTGGCGAGAGGTCGAGCAGGCCCGTACGCATTTCGGGCTCAAGTCGCTCACCGACGAGGGGCGGCAGCCGGCCTACATCCAGGCCGCGGCGGACCTGGGCGTCGGCATCGCCGACCCCAGCAAGATTCAGCTTCGCGACATCGTGCTCTGACAGGGGCATGGCGGAAACTCGGGCGAATTCGCGCCTTTCTTTCGCTTGACACAGGACTCCTGATACATTTGCGGGGGTGGGGTCCGACTCCGAACGAACCCGCGTCACGCGCCTCAAAGAGGTTGCCGGACCGAAGGCGGCGGCTCGGCCGGGCGACGCGTGCATCGTGGTCATCTACGGGCCCGATCTCGGCAAACGGTTGCAGCTCGGCACCGCGCCCTTCGAGATCGGCCGCTCGGCCCGCAACGATCTTCCGATTGATCAGGAAAGTGTCAGCCGCCACCACGCGCGGCTCACGTTCGACGGCTCGGACTACTGGGTGCAGGACTTGAACTCGACCAACGGGACTTACGTCAACGACGACCTCATTCGCGAGCACCGCCTCAACGACGGCGACCAGATTCACATCGGACGTTCCATCCTCAAGTTCATGACGGGCGAAAACGTCGAGCTCCAGTATCACGAAGAGATCTATCGGCTGATGACCGTGGACGGTCTGACGCAAGTCCACAATCGCCGGTATTTCAACGAGGCACTCGAGCGCGAGTTCAACCGTTCGAATCGCTATCAGCGCGCCCTCTCGCTCATCGTGTTCGACATCGATTTTTTCAAGAGCGTCAACGACACGCACGGGCACCTCGCAGGCGACGCGCTGCTGCGGCAGATCGCGGCAGCCGTCAAGAACCGGCTGCGGCGCGAGGACATCTTCGCCCGGACCGGGGGCGAGGAGTTCGCGATCCTGCTCCCGGAAATCGCCCTGGACGGAGCCCGTATCACGGCGGAAAAGGTCCGGCGGATCGTGGAGACCGCTCGATTCAAGCACGAGCAACACGTGATTCAGTGCACGGTCAGCCTCGGCGTCTCGGCTCTTCGGGGTGACGAGACCGATGCCAACGCCCTGTACAAGACAGCCGACGACTACCTCTACCAGGCCAAACAAAACGGTCGCAACCGCGTCGCCGGCTGACCGGCTTTGGGCGTCACGGGCACGTCAGCTCCACCGGGGCGGCTTGAGCGATCCAGAAGCTCATCAGCTCGAGCTCGTCCAGCGTCATGGCACTCGAGTTCGTCGTAGCCGACGCGTTGGGGGGGTAGGGCATTTCCCGTCCCGGGATCAAACCCGCAAGGCGCAAGCGCTCCGCATTCGAAAGGGCGGTGGGGCAGGGATCGCCGGCGTCATCGCAGTCGATCGAGTACACGCCGGTGGCGCTAGGCGAGGCGTCTGTCTGCGACGAGTCCGAGGCCGGAGGGACCGACATGAGAAGCTTGTACATGATCCAGCTGTGACCCGGGTCGCCCGCAGGCGATGCGGCGCCGGCTTCCCCGGAGGCACCAGCGCTCGACGCCGCGGCACCCGCGGCGTCGGCCGGAGAGACCGTGGCGTCGGAACCTGTGGTCGTGGCGTCCGAAGCTGCCGTCATGGCGTCTGCAGCGCCGGTCGTCGCGTCGACCGGGGCCGCGTCGGCCGCGCCGCCACCGTCGCTCGGATCGCCGTCGAGGGAACCGTCGCTCGCGGCCGCATCGGACGCGGCGCCGCCGGCACCGCCGTCCTCCTCGGTTCCCACGGCTTCCCCGGCTTCCCCGGCTTCCTCTTCTTGCACCCCTTGCGCCTGCGCTTGCCCGGCGGCCGCGTCGAGGACGATCGGGAGCCCTCCCGGATCGATGATGGGCATGTCCTCGTTGAATATGAGCCCGGGCGGCTCGGACGCGGCCAGCGGCCCCATGTTGGAGCCGTTGGCGACGCGACCGACAGCCGACAAGACGCCCAGAGGGGTGGTCAGCAAAAGCCCTTCGGCGGGCGCCGTTCCGCCGTGGCAAGTCGTACCGGCGCACTTTTGCTTGAACAACGGCAGGATGTCTCGACAGAAATCCACGGTGGGGGGCTGCGCCGGCGCCGACCCGGCCGCCGTGACCTGGAAGGTGAACTGCGACGGCGAGTCCGGAGCCAGATTGGCGCCGTCGATGGCACGCAGTCCGTCCAGATCGCTCGGGCTCTGGGGGGAGGTGATGAAGAGCGTGTACGACTGGCCCACCACCAACGGCTGGTCGGGCAGTGGGGTGACCGTCACCACCCGCGCGACCGGGTCGTAGGCCACGGTCGGCGTCAGGGTCGTCGAGCCGCCGCCCACGAGCTCGTTCAGCACGAACGTCTGCCGTAGGATGCTGAGGGGCAGGAGCAGCCGATCGAATGACAGTTCGATGCGCGCGTTCTGGGGCAGCGAGCCGCCCGATAAGTTCGTGGCGACCACATGAATCGGCGGGCCGATGCCCGCGGACTGCGTGCTTGCGCTGCCCTGGTCGCAGCCGCACAAAAGGGCGAGCGCGAGGCTCAGCTCTCCGAATAGAGCTGCAGCTGCTCGCGGATGACTTCCTCGTTGACGCCACTGCGAAGGTGGTCCTTCAGGACATCCGCCAGCGTGAGCAGAAGCTCGTCCACCCCCTTGTCCTCGATGAGCTTCTGCAGCAGCTGCCGCGCTTCGCGGCTCTCGTCCGAGCGCAAGAACTGACGAACGGTCTCGAGGGAAATCTCGCCCTGGAAATCGAGGTAAAGGTTCTCCAGAAGATAACGAACGAGTTCTTTCACCACCGTCCTCCGGGGCCGCAGGCTTGGGGGAAATGCAAGGGATAGACACATATCCCCCGCCGCAGGAGGCGTGCAAGGCCGTTTTCGCCTCGGTGCGGTATTTCAGCGGCATTGGCTGAGCACCGGGTCGGTGGG
>DASPUY010000089.1:0-9988 GCA_035622655.1 Polyangiaceae bacterium | reverse complement strand
GCGCGTCGGTCGTCTCAAGGATGGTCCGTGCCTTGCTCGAGCGGGGGTGGGTCGCGCGGCGCCGCGACAAGGACCGACGAACCTGGACCTTGTGGCTCACGCCGTCGGGCGAGGCGGTCATCCGCGCCGCCCGGCGGCGGCTGCTCCGCGCCATGGAGCGAATCGTCAACGACACCATTCGCCTGCCCTGGATCCGACGCCGGGCCCACCTTTTCAGCGCCCTGCTGACCTTCACGGACTATCTCGACGCCATCCGCTACAGCTTCGCCGACCGGGCGACGCTCGAATACCTATGGTGGCCCACACCTTTCGACCACTAGAAGCACGCGGCACCTGCGACGGCCGTTGCCTCCAGCGCCCCCAGATGCGACAAGGTCTTCGGCTCGGATGCGCGCTCGGCCCTCGGCCTTTGTCTCAATTGGCTCACGCGCCGCTCCCGCCGTGGTCGCAGCCGTCTGCATCGCTCTTTGCGCTTGCAGGAAGAAGCCCGCCGGCGCCGAAACGGACGCCGCTTCGCTGCTCGAGCCCGACGGGGGGGGCGAGATCATCGCCCTCGCCGTCCCCGACGCGGGCGCAGACGCCGGAACCGCAACTCTGACATTGCACGCTCTCGCGCTCATCACACCCGTGATGAGTCAGCCCGAGTGGCCGCCGCGCGATCCGTCGAAGGCGAGCGACGAGCGCCGGAGCGTCGTCCGACTCGGCTACCTCCGCAAGGGCGATACGGTCCTCGTGAAGCCAGAGCTCGTGAAGAAGTCGAGCTGCCTCGAAGGTTGGTACGAACTGCTGCCTCTCCCCGGCAGCCCCTCGGAAGTCACGACCGGGTTCATCTGCGGAAAGGATGCGACCCTCGATGGCACAAACAAGGAGCTCGCGACGGCCCCGCGTCGCCCGAACATGGACGGGCCGCTCCCGTACGACTACGGATTGAACCTCGTCAACGGCGCTCCGCTTTACCGGCGACCGCCGCTGCGCCGCGAGCGCAGGCAATACGAGCAAGGCCTGGCGGTGGGAAGATCGTTCCGCAGAACCGATGGCGAGGACGCCCCACCGGCGGCCGCGTCGCAACCGGGAAATGGCACCGACGAAAATGCCTGGTACCTCGCGCACAAGGACCGATCGCAGATCTCGATGGATGATCTCAAGGGCGAGACGTCACTCATCTTGCAGCGGATGGTCAAAGGCTTTTATCTCGGGCTCGACACGGAGGTTCACGCGTTCGCGGGGACCTTCTGGCGTACCACGTACGGCGCGTTCGTTCCGAAGGAGCATATCCTCGTGCACGACCCGAAGGTCGAGCTCAAGGGCGTTTGGCTCGATACTTCGGGAGACAACCTGCACCTACCCCTTGGGTGGATCACGAATCCTCACCAGTGGAAATACCTTCTGCAGGATGCCGACAGCGCCGGCTCCGACGGGTCGCCCCGGATGCGTCGGCAAGAGCACGTCGACCGCTTCACGGTCGTGCAGCTCACCGGCAAGAAGCAGATCGTCGGCGACAAGACGTACTGGGAGACCGCGGAGGGCTGGTGGATGCGCGAGATGGACGGCACGGTGACCAACCCTGGACCGTCGCCCGTACGCCTCGGCAAGAGCGAAAAATGGATCGATGTGAACCTCGGCCTACAGACCCTGGTGGCATTCGAGGGAGACAAGCCTGTGTTTGCCACGCTCATCTCGAGCGGCCGACACAACGACGACCCGACCAAGGACCATCACACACGATCGGGCGACTTCCGCATCCGCGAGAAGCACGTTTCCGCGACGATGGACAACGACACGGCAACCGACGGGCCATACTCGATCGAGGACGTCCCCTGGATCATGTACTTCGACGGAAGCACCGCCCTTCACGGTGCGTTCTGGCATTCCCGCTTCGGTCACGAGCGAAGCCACGGGTGCGTCAACATGACGCCCTACGACGCCCACGCGCTCTTCGGCTGGGTCGGACCCAAGCTACCCGAGGGCTGGCACGGAGTCCGCGCCACGGACGCGAACCCGGGAACGAGGGTCGCCGTGCACCAGAACGGCAAGACGGCGGAGGAGTCAAAGAAGGCCGAGGACACGACGAAGGCCGAGGACACGACGAAGTCGGAGGCGAAGGCGTCGATCGACAAGGCCGACGTCCGAAAAAAAGAATGAACGGTGTCGATCCGGCGCTTGCTGACTCGTCGCCTGGTCGTGGAAGCAGGCTCGCTGTCTCCCGATAGCCCGCGTCGGCAAGAAGCTCCGAACCGCCCGCATCCTGGGACACCCCAACCGAGGAAAGCCCATGAGCACGAACCGACGACTTTCTGACATGCTGGCGAGCCATGTCGAGCGGGGCGAGGTGCCCGGCCTTGTGTGTCTCGTCAGCCGCGGGCGCGAAGTCGAGGCGCACGCGATCGGCGTCCGAACCGCGGGGACGGCGGATCCCATGCGTCGCGACACGATTTTCCGCATCACCTCGATGACCAAGCCCGTGACCGCGGCGGCCGCGCTGATCCTGGTCGAGGAAGGCAAGCTGCGACTCGACGACCCTGTCGACAGACTTCTGCCCGAGATCGCGCAGCGCAGGGTGCTTCGGCGGATCGATAGCGCCCTCGACGACACGCTTCCCGCGGAGCGTGCCATCACGCTGAGAGACTTGCTGACCTTCCGAATGGGCTTCGGCATCGTGTGGGGCCCGCCCAATGCGACGCCGATCCAGCGCGCCGCCGAGGAACTGAAGCTCGGCGCCTTCGGCCCGCCGCAGCCGCAGGTCCCGCCCCCGCCCGACGAGTGGATGCGCCGCTTCGGCACGTTGCCGTTGATGCACCAGCCCGGAGAGCGGTGGATGTACAATACGGGCGCAGAGGTACTGGGCGTGCTCATCGCACGCGCCGCGGAGCAGCCGCTCGACCGCTTCTTCCAAGAGCGCATCTTCGACCCGCTCGGCATGGGGGACACGGGCTTCTGGGTGCCAGCGTCCAAGCTCGATCGCCTTGCGACCGGATACTTCGCGACCAACCCGTTCGACCCCGACGTGGGCGGCTTCGCCCTCGATGATCCCGTGCGGGGCCAGTGGAGCAAACCGCCGGCGTTCTTCTCGGGCGGCGCGGGGCTTGTGTCGACGGTCGACGACTACCTGGCTTTCGCCAGGATGCTGCGGAGCAGCGGCGAGTCGCCGGCAGGGCGCGTTCTTTCGGAGGATTCGGTGCGCCGGATGACGAGCGACCAGCTCACACTCGCGGAGAAGGCGCGCTCCGACGTGCAACCACCGGGATACTGGAACGGCCACGGCTGGGGCTTCGGCCTCGCCGTGGCGACCGCACCGCGCGTTGCCGGCAGTCCACCGGGCTACGGGTGGGACGGCGGATTCGGCACGTACTGGGCTTCGGACCCTGGCGCCGACATCGTCGCCATCCTGATGACCCAGCGCGCGGCATTTCCCGCCATGGCGGGGCTTTACCGCGACTTCTGGGATACCGTCTGGGCTGAGCGTGGCCCCGGCTGAAGTCACGTCTTGATCGCTCGAATCGCGCCCAGAAGCGCCTGCATCTTCGGCTGCTCTTTCGAGCGCCCGGGAAAATACAGGAACATGCCGGGCGCTGACGGCATGTAATCGTCGAGCACGGAATCGAGGGCCTTCGAGCGAAGGGCGTCCGCGGCGCTGAAGTCCGCCACGTATGCGAGCCCCAGACCCAAGGCGGCGGTCCGCACCATCAGCGCCGCGTCGTTGGTGACGATTGGGCCCGTCACCGGCACCTTGAGCTCGCGCCCCCGGCGCTCGAACTCCCAGACGTAGAGCGCACCCGTCGTCATCGCGCGGAAACCGATGCAGTCGTGGTTATGGAGGTCGCGCGGATGCTCGGGCCGTCCCCGTTGCTTCAAGTAGGCCGGGGCACCGACGACGACGAAGCGGAACGGGGGAGCGACTCGGACGGCCACCATGTCTCGCTCGGTCGATTCGACGAGACGGACCCCCGCGTCATACCCTTCTGTCACGAGGTCCACGAACTTGTCGTCCACGATGACTTCGAGGGTGAGCTTGGCATGCTCGTCTCGAAGTCGAACGACGACGGGCTCGACGAACGGCAGTGAGATTCCGGGCACCGTGAGCCGAAGACGCCCGGTGACCTCCCCCTCGTTTGCCCCTGCTTCGTCCACAGCGGCGATCGCCTCTCGGAGGCCAGGACCACACCGACGTAGCAGGCGTTCGCCGGCCTCGGTGAGCCCGACCGTCCGCGTCGTCCTCACCAGCAGGGACGTCCCCACCCGAGCCTCCAGGCCACGAACGGATTGGCTCAACGCCGAAGGCGAAACACCGAGCGTCCGCGCCGCCGCCGAGAACCCTCGCCTTTCCGCCACGGTCACGAACGCAAGGAGACCACTGAGCTGATCGAGGCGCATTTTGAAGAAATACTTCAAGAGCCATCCAGCGCTAAGTGGATTCTCTTCCAGGCCGTCGCGGCGCATGCTCCATCCACGAGCGACGCAACGCTCGCTACGGAAGGAAGGCCACCATGCTGTATACGCGCTTCGGAAACACGGGCCTCATCGTCTCTCGCCTCGCATTCGGAGCGATGACCTTTGGCAGCGGCAACCTGCCGGCGATCTACAAAGTGGACGAGAAGGGGGCCGACGACCTCGTAGGTCGCGCCATCGACGCCGGTATCAACTTCTTCGACACGGCGGACGCCTACGCCGAAGGCCAGTCCGAGACGATGCTCGGCAAGCTTCTCGGTTCGCGCAGGAAAGACGTCGTCATCTCGACCAAAGTCGGCATGCGTTCCGGGCCGTCGATCGGCGACACTGGCCTTTCGCGCGGCCACATCCTCTCATCGTGCGAGGCCAGCCTCCGGCGCCTTGGGACCGACTACATCGATCTCTACATCGTTCATCGCTTCGACCCGCACACGCCGATGGAGGAGACTCTTCAGGCACTCGACGACCTCGTGCGGCGCGGGTCCGTCCGCCACGTCGGATTCTCGAACTGGGCGGCATGGCAGGCCGCAAAGGCCGTCGGAATCCAGGAGCGACGAGGCTGGGCACGCTTTGCCGGCGCGCAGATGTACTACTCGCTGGTGGGACGGGACATCGAGCACGAGGTGCTGCCGTTCGCGGAAGACGCCGGGATCGGGACGATGATCTGGGGACCCCTCGCCGGCGGCTTTCTCTCGGGCAAGTACAACCGCGAGAACCTTGCCGCGCAGGAGAACCGGCTCTCGGGCTTCGACTTTCTCCCGTTCGACAAGGAGCAGGGCTTCCGTCTGGTCGAGGCAATGAAGCTCGTCGCCCGTGCCCACGATGCTTCCGTCGCTCAGGTCGCCCTGGGCTGGCTCCTGTCGAAGGGGAGCGTGAGCACGGTCCTCATCGGTGCAACGAAGCCGAGCCAGCTCCAGGACAACCTTGGTGCCGTCGATGTTCGACTCACGCGGGAGGAGGTCCACAAGCTCGACGACGCGAGCCCTCACAGCGAGTACTACCCGCGATGGTTCACGAACCGACTTCGGGATCCCGAGGTCGAGAAGGCGCTCTCGTAGGGTGGGAGACGCCCAACGTCATGCGGCCCACCCGTGGCAGGCTGACGTCCAAGCCGACCCGATCGAGGTCATCGCGCGATGAACGCCCGGACGGCTTCGAAAAACCCTTTCTCGTCCTCGTCGTGGATCATGTGTCCCCCCGTCAGTCGAACCCGCTCCGCCCCGGGGATCCCCTCCGCAAGTTCGTCCGAGAGCTGCGGTGGCGTGCAGAAGTCCTGATCTCCCCCAATCACGAGCGTCGGCCTGCGAATGTCGCCAAGGCGCGTAAATACGTCGTGGGCCATGATCATGTCGATGCGCTTGAGCGAGATCTCGCGCTCCGGTGTGGAAGCCGCGCATCGATCAACCCACGCTCGAACGCGGTCCGCGTTGTTCCGGGTGTACCGCGGCGAGAAGAGGAAGAGCGCGTAGCACGTGTAGAGCGTGTGCATGTCCGCCTCGGCCATCAGCTTCCTACGCAGCTCGAACTCCCGCAGAAGCCAGGCGTCCGGCCGGGCGAATGAAGATGCGAGCACGACGCTGCGCACCGCGTCGGCGTGGTCGAGCGCCATCAGCTGCGCGATTGTCCCTCCCGTGGACGTCCCCACGACATGGACGGGGCCGACGTCGAGATGCTGCACGAGCGAAGCCATGTCCTTCGCGATTTGCGCGATGCTGTAGCCGGTCTCCGATCGCGTCGTACGGCCCGTGCCTCGCTGGTCCGGGAGAATCACGAAGTGCTCTTGCGCGAAGCGCTCGACGTGGGACCCCCAGCTCGTCCCCGCCCCGCCCAGGCCCGAGATGAGCAAAACCGGCGGCCTGCCGCGCGTGCCGTGAAGCTCGTAGTAAAGCGAAATACCCTGGGTATCGAGCGTGGCCATTGTGTGCCTCCTCGTGTCGAACATCGGCTCTGCACGCGGCGCTTGACGGGAGTGCCCGTCCGGCGCATGATTTATTCGTCTAACTGTTAGATTATCTAATTATTAGCCAAGCCGATGTCAAGCACGCGGATGAGTCGCTACGTTCCCACCGTCCAGGAGTTTGCGGCCCGCGTCGTGCTGTTTCACGAAGCCGTGGCCGAGAAGGTTGGTCTCCACGTGACTGACGTAAAGGTGCTGCGCCTCCTGGGGGCAGAGGCGTTGACCCCCGGGCAGCTCGTCGAGCACACGGGGCTCACCGGGGCTGCCGTAACCGCGCTGGTCGATCGTCTCGTCGAGCGGGGTTACGTGACGCGCGAGCGCGACGAGGCCGACCGGAGGCGAGTCACGGTTCGAGCCGTGCCTGCACAGGTCCGCAAGATTGACAAAGTGTACGTGGCGTACGGCGAGGAAATGTCGAAGCTGCTGGCCCAGTACTCGTCGGCTGAGTTCGCGGTCATCGAGGGCTTCTTGAAGCACACGACGGAGCTTCTTCGCGAGCACACGGCCAGGCTTCGCGAACAGGCGCGGGGCACAGGTGCGGCGCGAACAGGTTCGGGGTGAACGGCCTCGGGGTGAACTCGGGGTGAACGGACTCGGTGAACACGTTCGGCGCGAACGGGCTCGGCGCCCTCGGGCGGGCTGGTACGGGCGCGCGGATCGAACCCGTGGCACAGTAAGGCCCAGCCGCATCCTGAGCGTACTGCTGAGCCGAACGTTCTCCCTGCTTCTCGTGACAGCAGCTGCGACGGCGACAGCGGCCGGCAGCCTCTCGTGCCGCGCGGACGGGTCGAGGGCAAGCGCGCCGGCGGCCGGGGCGGGCGCGTCCCCTGGCGCCGTCGACGACGAGACGGGGTTCGTCGACGTCCCTCCCCAGGAGAGTGGCTCGCCATTTCCTGCGCGCATGTTCTACGTCTTCGAGGCGGCCGACGGCGACGCCGCGAGCCGGCCGCTCGCCGTCTTCATGGCCGGTGGGCCGGGCTACCCGAGCTCGCTCGAGCTCTTGCCGTTCGGAACTGCGCGGGCAACGCTCGCATCACCCACGGCGCCGAGCGTGCCCCCGGCGCCCAATTCCGCGAGCTGGACGTCCTTCGCGAATCTGCTCTTCGTCGACGAACGGCAGTCGGGCTTCTCGTACGAGCTACGCGATGAATCGGCGCCAGCGACGTCCGACGCTGCGGCTGGTTGCGCCTTCTCGCCGATGGGCGACGCCGCCGACTTCGTGCGGGTAGTCCTCGCCTTTCTCGATTCGCATCCGACCCTGCAGGCCGCGCCCGTCGTCCTCGTCGGCCAGAGTTATGGGGGGGAGCGGGCGACGCTCATGCTCGACCTGCTCCTGCGCTACTCGACCGAAGCGCCGCCTGTGGATCCGGCGCTCGAGGCGATGATCCAGGCGCACTGGGACGCCGTCTTTCCCGGGCTGGCGGGCACCGTCGTCGATCCGGCGGTGGCCGTCACGCAGTTTGGCTGGGTCGTCCTGCTGCAGCCATTCGTCCTTGGCGGGCTGCAGTACGCCGAGCAATCGGAGCTCGTGCCCAGCGATCCCTACGTGGGTGCCGTCGATGCCGGCCAGGATCCGTATGACGTGCGCCAGCCCGACGGTTGGTCACGGAACATCGACGACACGCCCACCGCCGTGCTCACGAGCTTCGCCAACGCGGCGAGCCTGCTCGCGGCGGACCCCCGTTCGATCCCTCTCATGGCCCCTCCGGCGCGCCCAGGGGCCTTCCGCGTGGTCGGCACGACCGATCCCGTGCAGGAGCAGATGAATGCGGCATGGTCCGCCGAGCTCGGGGCGCTCGATGCGGCGGACCGGTACCTGGTGGTTCCGGCCACGGCGTGCCCCGTCGGCGAATCGCTGTACACGGGCCCCGGGTCGCAGGACGCGTTTGTCGCGAACCTGCGGAGCGGAGTCCAGACGTTCATCACCGACGCGCGGTACGATGCCGTGATCTACGCGCCCGCGATCCCGGCCGCCCTGGAGCAGTTCGGCGCGGTCACCGTCGATACGACGGCGCGCGCCGGCGTGGCGCGGCCAGGCTGGTTCACCGTGAGCTTCGACCCCGACGGCGGAGCAGCCGCGCTGGAGTCCGACCAGGATGGCGGCCCGGCACCCGCTATCGAAATTCGATTTCCGCCGTATGACGACAGCGGACATTTCGTCGCCGTCGCCCAGCCCCAGGCGCTCCACGACGACGTCGCCGCGTGGCTGCTGGCAACGCCCTAGCGCTTCAGGCGCTTCAGGCGCTTCAGGCGCTTCAGACGCTTTTGCGCTTGAGGCGCTTCTGCGCTCCAGGCGCCCCGGGCGCTTCAGGCGTGGGCACGAGGCGACGGGCCGCTGGCACCACGTCGAACTCGACTACGGCCCCGCGTCGATCGCCGCGACGAGCGCGTCGGTTTGCTCCGGCGAACCGACGGTGATGCGCAGCTTGTCCTGCAGCCCGGGCGCGTCGAAGTGGCGCACGAGGATGCCGCGCTTTTTCAGCGCGAGCAGGGCGCGGCTTGCGTCTCCGCCGGGCACCGTCGCCAGAACGAAGTTCGCCTGGCTCGGAAGCACGTGCCAGCCGCGTTCGTCGAGCAGGCACGTCAACCGTTCTCGTTCGGCGCGAATCCTTTCCCAGATGCTGCGCGCGTACTCCTGGTCCGCCAGGGCGGCCGTCGCCGCGGCGATCGCGACTGCGTCGCAGTTGTAGCTGTCCTTGACCTTGGCCATCTGGCGTATGACATCGGGGTTGGCCACCGCGAACCCGAAGCGGATGCCCGCGAGCGCATAGGACTTGCTCATCGTGCGCACGACGATCACGTTCGGTCGGCGAAACGGGAGCTCGAGGCAGTTGGCGTCGGCGAAGTCGGCGTAGGCCTCATCAACGAGGAGAGCGCCGTCGAAACGAAGAGCGAGCTCCTCGACCGCCGCCACGGGCACCGTCGTGCCGCTCGGCGCGTTCGGGTTCGCCAAGTAAATCGCGCGTGCGCCCGAGGCCAGGAGCCCGTCGACCGGCAACGACCAGTTGTCGGCCCAGGGCACAGCAATGATTCGAGCGTCCTGCAGCCTGGCCAGCACTTGATAGAGCGAGTAGGTCGGCGTCGGAAAGGCCAGCGCGTCGGCAGGCGCGAGAAATGTGCGCGTCGCAATGGTGAGGATGTCATCGCTGCCGTTGCCCGCGAGGATGGCATCGGCCGGAACGCCCAGCGCGAGGGATGCTGCCGCGCGGAAGTCGTCGGCCATGGGCGGCGGATAGCGGCGCAGCGCGTCCGGCCCAATCGCGCGCAGCGCGTCGAGAACGCGGGGGCTCGGCGGGTATGGACACTCGTTGGTATTGAGCTTCACGACCCCCGCACCGGGCGGCGGCTGTTCGCCAGGCACGTACCCGTCGAGAAAGCGGACGGTGTGACGAACGAGGCTACCGGCCATCGGTACGCAGCATACCCCGGCCAGCTCCGGCATCGTTGCGCCGTTGCGCGTTGCCTGATCCAGCCATCGACCGGTACCTGCAGAGCGTGAGCGCGCAGAGCCGCGCTCTCCTTCGGAAGTTGCGCACGACGATTCACGCGATCGTCCCCGAGGTCGAGGAGTGCATCAGCTACCGC
>DASPUY010000088.1:0-12136 GCA_035622655.1 Polyangiaceae bacterium | reverse complement strand
TCGGCTCGCGGGCGCGCGAATCGGCGTCTCGAGATTGGCTCCCCCCGTGCTCCGTCGTAGAAATGGAAGCCACCTGCCGCGGTAATACGAGAGCATGCGCAGTTCTTCGTTTTTCGTCTTGGCATGGTCCCTCGCCATGTGCGGCTGCGGCGGTGGCGTAGCCGCTTCGCCAACCGCAGACGGTGGCTCGACGCTGACGCCGGCGGCTTTCGACGGAAGTGTCATGGCAACCGCGTCCGCAACAACCGCGAGCGACTCCTCTGTCGAAGTAGAGCCGGATGCCGGGGCCCTCTCGACGGGCGCCTGCACGTGGATCCTGGCTTCAAACTACGACCAGTCGTGTATGGTCGACAGCGATTGCCTGTCCGTTTGGTCGGGCTACTACTGCGCACCAAGCTGCGAATGCGCGAACGCCGCCATCAGCTCTTCGGCCATATCGCAATACACTGCGGACACCAATGCGACTGGCAGCGATTCGGGGATCCCCGTCTGCAGCGGTTGCCCCGCCCAAGCGCCACCTTGCTGTCGGCAAGGAATCTGCGAGGCATTTGGCGACTGCAGTTCGCCCCTTGACACGCTCGCCGCGTGCGCCGACGCGGGAGGCGAGTGCGTCTACGATCCGACGCCTACCGTGTTGGCTCTCGATGGGATCGAGTCAAATGACGCGGGACCGCCCAGCTCGTGTGCTTACGCCGACGAGACCTGCGTGATCGTCTATTCCCGTTCCGTCGAGGGGTCTCCTTGCCCCTGTCCCCCCTGAGCTTTTACCCACTGGTTGCTTACGCCCGGGGCGAGCCGTCGTCGCGCGGGGGCAACGAGACGCGACGTCGCTCGGGATCGGCAAAAGGAAGGCGACTTCGCGCAACGCTCCCTGCAGCAGGCACCGATGCAAATGGATCATGGCGTCTGCGAGGGACGCTCGCGACCACGGGGCGCGTCCTCACCGACATGGCCGCGGCGTCGGCCTCGTCGAGCCAGCTCTCGCAGACGAAGAAAGCCGCGAGCCTCGCCGGGTACACGGACCGCGGGGTCGCGGTCAGCGTGCTCACGCGGCTGCCGTAAAGGACGCGGGGCAGGGGACGCACGGCTGTCTTGGAAAAAAGGGAACCGATTCAACGCGATGCAGTTCAACACGCTGACCCTGTCATCGGCGACTCTGATCTTGCCCGAACGGCGCGGTAACGCCGGCTGGGCCGTACCACTGGCCTCGGACCACAGCACAGAGCGGAGCTCGATGGCCCCACGGCAGCACCCGCCACGGCAGTGATCCATCGTTTGGGCCAGTCATAAGCGCCTCGGTCCCGCCGGGGCGAGCTTCAAACATATGGTCCAAACGGGGGGCCCCCCGACGGTGGGATCGCGCCATCGAGCGGAAACACCTATTACTGGTTGACGTTCCACTCGATTCGAATGGACGATCCGAACACCCCAGCCTCGATAGGGCAGCGCAATGGACGGCGGCGGTCCGGAAGGAGGGATGAGTGTGCCCACCCACGCCTGGCGTCGAGGCGCTTCGTAGGCGGAGCAAGTCGCTGGGCGAAGCGCAGACTCCGCCACGCTGGGCTTGGAGGAAGTCCCCATCCCGGGCGTACGGCTTCTGTCGCGCCATGGAGGTTCTCGATGAAGCCTGCGTGCTCGACGGCTCGACCGAGCCCGTTCGGGCCCCCGCGTCGTTGGATCACCCCAACCGCGTGGCGCCCTCGACGAGGCTCGCCTATACAACTTGTATGGCACTCTCGGCGGCCAAGCGCACGACCACCCTCATCCTCGACACCGACACCGACCGGTTGCTCGACATCGCCGCGCGCGAGCAGGGCGTGTCGCGCTCCGAGTTCATTCGCGCTCAACTGCGTCGTGTCCTCGAGCAGTACAAGGACCATCCGAAACCCCGCTCAGCAGGCGCGATGCGCCGCCGCGGGCCGCGCGACGAGGAGAAGGTGCTCTTCAAGCGCCTCGAGCCTTGAGGGCTCCCGCTCTCATCTGCGACACGGGTGCCCTTCTTTCGTATCTCGACGCCCGAAGCGCGGACCACGCCGCCTACCGCGCGGCCATCGACTCGGCGCGCGCCCGCTACGTCCCTGGGCTCGTGCTTGCGGAGCTCGACTACTTTCTCGCCGGCGATCGGCCGGCCATGCGCGCGTTCGTGAGCGATCTCGAGCGCCGGGCGTTTCTCTACGCTCCGCCCACCGACGCTCAGCTCACCCGGGCGATGCGCGTCGACCAGCGCTATCCCCGACTCCGCCTCGGCCTGGTGGACGGTTCGATCGTCGCGCTCGCGGAGGAGCTCGGGATCGTGCGCCTGGCCACCCGCGACGTGCGCCACTTCTCGGTCGTACGGCTGGAGAGCGGGCGCGCCTTCGACCTCGTGGTACTCCCCAAGCCTGTCGCGCGGAGGCGCCGTGGACGAGCCGAGGACGCGACGTGAACCGCGGGTGCGGACACGAAGCCGGGAAAGAGCGCGCCGCGAAGCGCCCGGAGGTGTGACGTGGCGCGCGCACGGACCGGCACCCTCATCCCTCCCGACAAGGACGGCCCGTGGAAGGCCCGGGTCACCAAGACCCACGAGGATGGCAGCGTGTCGCGTCCCGTCTACTCGCTCGGGACGACCGACCAGGCGATCGCCAGGCGCAAGCTCGCCCAGCTCGTGGCGGCGCTCGCGAAGGCGCGCGGCGCTCTTTCGCGCCGGCGTTCGGCGGATGCCGCCCATCGAAGTCACGAACACGAGCCCCGGCACGCGGACCGACCTCGGTCGGGTGGCGCGAGGGACGAAGCTCGCGCCCAACCCGAGCGATTCGCTCTACTTCGAGACGGCCGTCACGCTACCCGTTGACTTCCACTCCTTCCGTCGGGCGTTCAATACGGCGCTGGCGGAGGCAGGGATCAACGTGCAGACAGCGATGGCGCCGGCGGCCCACTCGGACGCACGAACGTGCTGGATTCAGTCGGCAGAACTCGTCGTCCAATGGGGGCACCCGGGCGCACCGGGATTGGCGCGCGTATGGATAGACGGCTTTCAGATCCGTTCGACCACCAGATCCGGATCGAGGCGCTTCAAATCCGCGACGTCGCTGGTCACGACGACGGCATGCTCGCGTCGAGCGGTGAGCACCACCGAAGCATCGACGACGTCGGATGTTCCTGTCCGCCCGCAGAGGACACCCGCTGCCTCTGCCAGGATCTGGTCGAGCGCGGGGACCTCCGTCGTGCCGCCGGCCAGTAGCGCGCGGACCGGCACCTGCCTGGCCGGATTGCGCCATACCTGCGCCACCACGCCTGCCGGAATGACGAGTCGCGCGCGTATTCGCAAGGCCTCACGGCAGAGTGCGCGCATCCGCGCGTCGCCCCTCTCGAACGCGATGAGCGCGCCCGCGTCTAGGACGACCGCCCGAGGATTCTCTTGGCCCATGATCTCGCTGTCTTGCTTGGCGGACCGTTCTTCGCGTCCATCGCGTCGAGCACTTCGGTCAGCTCGTCACGGCGAAGTTTTTCGCCGACGGCTTCGTTGACGAAGGCGCTGAGCGACTTCGCGCGACCAGTCTTCACCCGCTTCTTCGCGAGATCCAGAACATCGGTGGAGATGGTAACCGCGACCTTGGTCGTGGTCATACTTTTATCCTACCATGGCGGGCCTTAGCGTCAACATTCCCGTCGACCGTTGGAGCTCTCCTCGCGCTGGAGATCACGCGAGATCACGGAGGGAAAGCGGGGTACGACGAACCGTGTCACGAGGGGCCAGCGTCGCAGTCGTTTTTTTCGATCTGGACGACACGCTTGTTCTGCTCGTCGGGAGCCATGACGACACCAGCAGTCTCGCCTCGTCACGACCCGCGCTGGTGACGGACGGCTCCGCGGGTTCAGTGCCCCGTGCTCGCGGAAGTCACGGCGCATTGCCAGCCGCCGCTGTCCATGCAATCGCACGTCCCGTTTGACCCGGCGTCCGTTCCACACAACGCTACGCCGCCGGGCCGGAGCGGCAAGCGGATGCTTCGACGCAAGCTGCCGGGGGTGCCATGGTCGGAAAGCTCGCCGTCAGTGCCGGCGCGAGCCCAAGCGCGTCGTGAGCGAGGCGGCTGGCCCGCCTACCTGCGCTGGGCAGAGACGTGACGCATCGCCGGTGGGTACACCGCAAGGCGCTCGGCGAGTCCGACCGCAGGGGCAACGGCCAAGGCGAGAGCCAGGCCATCGAGAATGACCGATCGCAGCAGCGGAGCGACGCTCCGCGAAGAGCGCAAAGGGGCCCGCTGCCGGTCGATTCCACGAGCGTGCCGCAATGCACGCAGATCAGCCACGGTCAGCGCAAGCACGATCGCGGTCGCCGCCGCATAGATCGACAGGAGAGGGCCGCCCGCGTGCGCGAATCCCTCGTTCGGTTCCGGGGTCACGGCCAACTCGCTGTCCCTGATGAACTCGGTCAGCGCCGGCACCAGGCCCGCCGCGACGACCCAGGGGGACCGCCGCCGCGAGGCGTCGATCGCCAGCGCGTTGCCCGTCGACCGAGCGCGCAGAGAGACCACGAAGAGAGGCGTCAACATGACCGCCAGCACCACGGCGTTGAGCAGATCCAAGAGGGACCGCCCGTGAGCGAATGGCGGAAAGCTGAAAAACGCCATGACCCCGGCGAACAGTGCGATGACGCTGCGGGTGAAGGGCCCGAACGCACGGCGCGACCGTCGCGATCGAAGCAACACCCAAGCCATCACGACGATCAAGAGCGGAATCAGCGGACTGAGGCGCAGCGCCCCGACATGAACCGCGACGCCTGACGAGACACCGACCGTCAATAGGGCCGCGGGTCGAGCGAGCGGACCACTGCGGCCCGGACGCAGTGGGGCCGGGGCGCGGCGGTCCGGGGAGACCGCCTGCGGGGAATCGGTGGCTGCGGAGGCTTCAGTCGTCAATGTCGAGCCCGAGTCCAGGTACGCCTTGCCAGGGCGGCCGGGGAGTGACCGAAAGTAACTCGCTCAAGGCGACCGTCGCCTCGCCTTTCATCCAGTAGTCGGCCGCTCCGTCGTTGGCCTTCAGCTCGACGCAGGCCGCGTGCACCGCGTTGGTGGGACGAACATCGTCGTCGTCGAACCGGGTGTAAAGGCCAGAGTAGACCGGATGCCACTCGTAACGATCTTGGAACCACGCGTGGAAAGTTCCGGCGCCGAAGTCGGCTTCGTAGTCCAATCGGTCGATCGCCCCACGCGAAGCGAATGTCTTGACCGATACCGGGCCCGTAAATTCCCTGATCGATCTGTAGGTGGCCACGGACGATCCCGGAGCTTCCACGTGCGGCGAGCTCCGCCTTCAGGCAGCGCCGGAGGCCAACCTCTTGGTGTAGTGCGAGGCTGATCCGTCGTTTTCGACGTAGTCTTTTCCGCGACCCGCGAAAAGATACCAGTTGAGGTGCAACCTCCCGATGGGCTTGTCGCCAAATTCTTCGACGACGGCCCAATTCACGAGATCGAAGGGCTTTGGCGATACATCAACTGCGCGGTCCACGAAGAAAGCGCTGTTCGGGTTTTTACGGATCAGATCCCATCGAAGGCATGGGGTATGGTTGTGCGCAACTCCGGGATGATATTCGGGCGGCCTCGGCATGATGGATTTGACGCTCACCGTAGCGTGACGTGAGCTCGACCGCAGTGGTCGACGAGCGACCACCGTGCGGCGCCTTCCTCCGTTGATCCGCGACCCCGACGGCGTCGTTCGCGTCAGTGGCACCCGGGTGTGCCTCGAGACGGTCGTCGGAGCTTCGACGCTGGGGTGCTTCCGCGGCTTCGCGCGCGCGGGATGCGGACGCGCGGCACTTCGCCAATCGGCCGGCGGAGGCCTTCGGGAAACGCGAGACCCATAACGGGCGGGCGCACGAACGCGAAGTCGCCCTGACCGTCCGCGCGCCGCGATTTCGCGCAACCCTCAAAGGGGCAAGCGCCGATGCAAATAGATCGTGGCGCGTGCGTAGGGGTTGCGCTCCGCAACGCAACCGAGCTTGTGTCCCGAATCGACGACGGAGCGATCGGGCCGTCGCTCTTTGTGCTTGCCGCGCGGAAGAAAGGCCGAACGTCGCTCCCCGTGTCCCGTCTCGTGTCCTCTTTCGTGTCCCAGCGCCCTGGGACACGGACACCGCGATCGTCGAATCCCCTCAGCAGCACGAGACGCGGTCGCTCGGCTTCAGAATTTGCAGCGCGCCACAGAAGATTCGAACTTCTGACCTACGGCTCCGGAGAGCGGGTCAGAGTCTGATAACGCGAGTCATTGCGCTGTCCTAGCGATCATCCGGGCAAGCCCGCGCCATGACGTAATTCACGGCGATCCGGCCGGCGACGAAAGGATCCGTCGCGATTCGTCCTCCGCCCCGCCAGACGTCGCGAGCGACCCATCCCGCGACGCGGGCCGCGTGGCGAGCAGTGTCGATGACGCCCTCCACGTCGCGATGAGGGTCGCGATCGAGGCGCGCGACTATGACCGCGCCGCGGCCCTGCTGGACCTTTTGCGGAGCAAGCCGCCCGCAGGACCGCAGAAGGACGGCCGCCGATGAGCCGGCGCACGGGCAACGGCGCGTGTCGTCCGCGGCTCGGCGTGGTGCTCGGGACCCCCCGCATCGCGGGAGGGGAGGGCGCCATGAGCTAGCGCGCGGCCACAAAGCGAAACGGCCTCGCTGACTGCCAGATCAGCAAGGCCGCTTGTCTTGGTCCTCGAAGCTTTCCCAGGCGCCGAGTGAGACCAAGCATAGGGGTTCGTCTGTCCTTGCGCAAGACTCCCCACTCGTCGGCGCAGGGAATCCGAGAGCCTGCGCGGCGTCGCCAACGCCGCGCAGGCGGAGCGCGCTTCGCGCTCCCGGTTACGAACGCCCCGAGACGGCACACCGTCGTCGCGCTGGTCGCGATCGACGTGCGCGCATTTCTCGGGCCCTTCCCCGCGCCTGCGGGCGCGGAGGGGGCGTGCACCATGTTGACCGCAGCGAAGGTCCCCCCGCCCGGTCCGGCGGAACCGGAAGCAAACGTCTTTCCGCTCCGTGAGCGGCTTCGTTTCCGCGACAGTTTCGGCCTTGCTTTGATCGAGCTCCGAGGTCGTAGCCTTTCGTTCAAGCGGCTCGCGAAGGGCCCTTGGGCGCTGTTCATCGCGATCTCCGTTCACTGGCAGGGCAACGCCGAGGCGTGGCCAAGCCAGGAAGCGCTCGCGCGGTTCAGCGGCTGGTCAGCGCGCGCCGTGCGCGACCAGGCCGACGTGCTCGAGCGTAGCGGCTTCATTCGCGTGCGCCGCGAGCGCCGCCCCAGCGGTTCGGAGCGGATCTTCTACGCACCCGGCCTCGTGACTCTCGCCGCGCTCGCCGACTTCGTCGAGCGCTTCCCTCGCGAACGAGCGAAGCCGCTGCGCGCCGATACGCGGACCGTTGTCACGCCGGCAATGCCGCCCACGAGTCCACACCCAGCAGAAGCGGCTTCCGCTGCCCCACCGGAAGAGGCTTCCATGGAACACAGAGATCAAGATCAGATCGAACCTTCTTCTTGCAGAGAGCTCCCGCCGACGCCAACGACGGCGCCGCGGACCGAGGAAGAACAACAAATCGAAATCTCGAAGCAGGACGAAGAGATCGCGTGTCGCGCCCTCGCTGAGCGCATGTTGCGCAAGCACCCCACGAGACCCGCGCCGCGGTGGTTCGACGCCAGCGACGTCGCGATGGTCGCAGCGTGCGCCGCCGCGCTTGAGAGCAGTGAGCAAGCGAAGATGCTCGCCCTGCGGGACGCGATCGCGGGCGCGTTCCTTGTCTCGAAAGACGGCGCGCCCACAGTCCGATTTATTTGGGAGAAACTGGAGCACTTCCTTGACCACGTAGAGCGGGGGCGGCGGCGCCGATTATCAGTAGAGAAGGCCGCGCGATGCGCGGCAGAACCTGCGACCGGCGCACGGAGTCGAGCGCTTAGGACTCCGGCTCCTGCACCGATGCCGGAGGAGGTGCGTGCCGAGCTCGAACGCCTCTTCGGGCCACGCTGGAGTGCAAGCCATGTGGAGCCGTGACTCTTCTGGACGTCCGCTCGTGCTGGTGATCGACGACGTCGGCCCGATGGCCAGACGGCTCGCTCGCCTGCTGAAACGATCGGGCCTGCGCGTGGAGACCTGTACCTCGTCGCTCGGGGCTCTTGAGCGCATCGGCTCTGGAGCGCGCTTCGACGTTGTGGTCTGCGAGGTCGCGATGCAGAGCCTCGACGGGGTGGGCTTCTATGTGCGCGCGTCAGCGGCCTGGCCGGAAATCAGGCACAGGATGGTCTTCGTCTCCGGCGGTTTGCCCGAGGAGGCGAAGGAGTTCATCCAGCGGGAGTGCCTGCCCTTCTTCGCCAAGCCGCTGGATCGTCAGACCCGGGAAGACCTCGTCGCGATCGTCCGCGGGTTGGCTATCGCGGGGGTCCTGCGGTCGAGGGGAACGGGACATGCACGATGACCACCGTACTCAAGACCTTGCGTACCCCCGTAGCTGCGGACAGGAGGACACCATTGTTGACGGTCGCCGTGCTCCAACAGAAGGGCGGCAGCGGAAAGACGACGCTCGCGGTCAACCTTGCCGCCGTGGCGCATCTCGAGGGCGGTCGAGCGCTCGTCGTCGACATGGACCGGCAAGCGAGCGCATTTGATTGGAGTGCCGCCCGCCAGGACGGCTCCGCGCCGTTAGCGAGCATCGCGATCCTTCTGAACCGCATGGAGGAGCGGCTCGTCTCGAAGCTTGAGGGCATTCGAACGGAATGCGTCAGGCCCCGCTCGGAGTCTTCGTTCCCCGCCGAGGACGACTCTGTCAGTCGCCCGAACGCACGGAAGGCTGCGTTGCCCAGCGAGCTTCCGCCCGGTCTGCGAACTGCGGAGGCGAGAGCGTGGGCGCGTCGGGCGTATGGGTCGCCCGGTCCAGAGCGGCTTGGACGCGTGCGTGTGCGTCAGGTCCAGTCGGGACGGCCGATGTCTGGAAACACGTGCGCCGCTTCGATCGACGTCGCGCCCGCCGCCGCAGCGCGGAACATCGCGACGTTGACGAGGAACGCGAGTTCCCGCACGTTGCCGCCCCATTCGCTATTCGCCTCGATCGCCCGAAGGGCGGCGGGGGACAGCTCGATCGGCGCGAAGCGAGAGTCTTGCCGCACGAGCTCGCAGAAGTGGCGAGCCAGAGGAGCGATGTCCTCTCGACGCTCCGAAAGACTGGGCACGCGGATGCTCGAGACCTGCAGGCGGAAGAGGAGATCCGCCCGGAAGCGTCTCTCGTCGACCGCGCGCGCGAGGTCGTCGTTCGTCGTCGCGATGATGCGTACGTCCGCGGTCGACGGCTCGCTCGATCCGAGCGGGTGGTACTCTTTCGTGTGCAGAAGCCGCAAGAGCCTGGCCTGCGCCCCCATGGGCAGTTCGCCGACTTCTTCCAGAAGGAGCGTTCCGCCCTGGGCGGCCGCCAGCTTGCCCTCGGTGCGGCGCGGCGAGCCGGCATCGGGGCCCTGCATCGCGCCGAATAGCTCGCTCTCGACCAAGCTTTCGGGAATGGCAGCGCAGTGGAGCTCGACCAACGGCCGCCCACGACGCGGGCTATTGGCGCGGATCAACCGCGCGAGGTGCGTCTTTCCGGCTCCGCTTGGACCGGTAATGAGGAGGGCGTTGTCCAGCGGGGCCACCGACTCGACCTCGCGAAGGACGGCCGCGAGCGCGGCGGACACGCCAATGACGCCATCGAGACGAAGCCGCTGTCGGAAGGGCGCGACTCGGTCGTTCGAGGCGCCCTCTGCCGACCGCGCGTCGTCGTCGGACGAAGGGGACATGCGTTAGGGCTCAACACATGGGCGTGTGCTCGTCAAGATTGGGTGACACGGCGCCATCGTTGCCGTCTGGGGATCACGATGGTGGAGGATCGGCTCGACTTTCGGGCGGATGATGCGTCGAACATTGCCTCTGTCCATCGACTTCCCTGAGCCTGGAGGAGTCCGTGCGCCGTTCGCTCTCGGACGTTCCCTGGCGGAGGCTGGAGCAAGCTTGCTTGCGCGATCTTCGGTGATGCCGCTCGAGCTGGAGCCGGCGGTGGGCACGGGGGCGCCGAGCTCGTGGCAGGCTCGCCGGCCAAGGCGAGTAGGGCTAAAATAAAGGCGATGCAACCGCTCAAGGCCCGCGTACGTAACGGCCGACTCGTGCTCGACGAGCCCACCGACTTGCCCGAGGGCGAGGTGGTCGAACTCGTGCCAATCGACGCCACACTCGACGACGAGTTTGACGACGAGGAGCGGCGCCATCTGCGCCAGGCACTCGACGAGGGAATCGAGCAGATGAAGGCTGGGCAAACGATCGACGTGGCCGAAGCGTTGGCCGAGCTCCGCGCTCACCGATGAAGCTTCGCCTCGCGGGGCGAGCGCTCGCGGACGCCAAGCGCCAGAAGATCTGGTGGCAGCGTAACCGGTCCGACGCAGCGGACCTCTTCGAGCAGGAGCTCGACGCGACTCTCCAGCGCATCGCCGCGTCGCCCGCGATCGGACAGCGCGTCGAGCAGCGTGGCGGGGACGTCTGGGTGCGCAGGTGGCTCATGCCGAAGACGCGCAACCACGTTTACTACGCCATCGAGGAGGCCGAGATCGTCGTGCTCACCATCTGGGGTGCGCCGAGGGGCCGGCGATCCAGGCTGTAGCCGGAATCTAAGGGAGAGCTCCGGCGGCGGGCCCTCGGCTCCGAACTGCGCGACGCCCTTGCGTCCCGCCGTGTGCAACTGCGCGACCTCGGCATCGACCCCGACGGCCCGGAGCGCCTTCGAAGGCTTCGCTCCCTCGAACGCCAGGACCTCGGTGCCCAGATCGCCGCCCGGACCGGCCAGACGTTCGTCCCGTGGGCCCCGGACGGATTCCGCGGGCGCGTCGAGATTACCCAAACCCCTATAGGCGTGTCCTACGCGATCGTGAGCGACGGACAGCAGTTCGCGATCCTTCCGACGTCAGCGACACTGGGGGCCACCGCCGGCAAGGTCGTGGTCCTCGCCCGCGACGCTCGCGGCCGCACGTACGTCCAGGCTCCTGCCCTGGACCGGAAGCGATGACCTCCGGGAGTTGCGTACCTTCGACGGCGACCTCAGCGCGACCGCTTCGCCGCCTCGGTTAGCCGCGTTCCGACCGTCGCGATGGCGTTGCGCGCTGGCCGCGCACGCTCGGCAACCCGTCATGGCGTCCCGATTAGAGCTGGCGAGAGCGAGGGTTCGCACATCGCCTCCAGCGCGCACCGATCGCCGAAACCCATGACCACAAACCTGGGGCGGGCGTAAAAATAGTGGGTTGACGTCGAAAACGTTCCCTCTGGACAGCACGAACCGCGTGGTGTTGCCTCCGCGGGCAATCGCCCCGGATACCGTTTCCGGCTCCGGCGCCAAGGAGGGATCATTTTGTCATGAACGAGACTTGGCTCTCCGAAAAGTCATGCCGTTGTTGTGGAACAAAAGTTACCCCGAAGAATCTCGTGGACAAGAACGCGTTCGGCGGGAGCTGTCCGACGTGCGGGCACTTTAATGTGCTCCGTCAGGGTAGCGTCCACGTGCCGATGCGCGACTTCGCGACGCCGCGCCGCGGGGTCCCTTTGCCGGACCTTCCCGCGAACGGCGACCATGACGCCAGCTTTCAAGCGCTTGGTGTCCTGTTTCGAGCCTTGCTCTGGCATGGCCGTGCCATCGTGCGTCGCGAGCGTGCGGGCGCTGCTCCGGGAGGTGGAGCGGGTGGGGACGCGGCGGCGAGGGCGACCGGGGGGGCCGGCGTTTCAGATCAATCCCCGGGCCAGGCAGTGACGAAAGGGACGAAAATGCCAACGAGCGGGATTTGCAGGGCTTTCGTGCTCACAGGGGCGCTCGGGATGGCGGTGACAAAAGTGACCAAAAAAGATTTGGCACTTTTGGCACCAACTTAGGGGACCTGATTTTTCGATCCCGTCGCGTGAGCCGCCGAGGCTGGGTTCACTCTCGCGCCCGGGTCGATGGCACCGGCGCCGGTACCGGGCGGAAAGCGCTAGGCTTGAGCTGCCATGCGCTGCCTCAAAGCAGACACGGGGAAGTGGACGGGATGGCTCAGCGCTCCCTACAGCTCCCAAAAGCCGGCCCGCAAAGGGAACTGCCGATCGTCCAGGGGGCGGTTCGTCCTAGCGATCGCAATTGCGTTCG
>DASPUY010000087.1:0-40373 GCA_035622655.1 Polyangiaceae bacterium | reverse complement strand
CAACGGGGCCATCGACTGGTCTCGCGCGGCGATCGACGGCTCCAGCATTGCCGCAAAAAAGGGGTTCGGATGGAGTCGGTCCGAATCCTACCGACCGCGGAAAACCGGGCTCCAAGCATCACATTCTGGTTGATCGCCAAGCCATTCCGCTCGCCGTCGAGGTCAGCGGCGCGAATGTGCCCGATGCCCAGCTGCTTGAGCCATTTTCCCCTGATGAACCTCGTGCTCGACGCTTCGGTCGCCGTGGCCTCCATCCGCCGCGGCGAACCCGACTACGCCGCGGCTCGCGCCCGCCTCGAACGCGCCCTCCAAGGCATCGATGTGCTCAGGCAGCGATGGAACACAAGATGCTCATCTCAACGCCCCATGATGGCAATCTTTGCGCGAAGCTGGAAGTCGCTCGCGTGGCGCGGCGCCCTCGGTGTCTCCTTCGGAATCATCGCGCTGCTTTGGCCGGGGATGACGCTGTCTGTGCTCGCGGTGCTCTTCGGCGTGTACGCTCTTGCCGACGGGATCGCGGCCATCGCGTTTGCTACCCGCTCGGGAGCCCGAGAGCACTCCTGGGCCTTTCTGCTCGAAGGTCTGGCTGGCGTGGGCGTTGGTCTCGCCGTTGTGCTGTGGATGCGAGTCGCAATCGAGCTCTTCGCGATTCTCATTGCCTTCTGGGCGCTCGCAACGGGAGGCCTCGAGCTCTTGGTGGCGGCCCGATTGCGAGGGGAGCTGCCGGGGGCACTGCTCCTTGGCGTCGGTGGAACCATCTCGCTCCTGCTCGGGTGCGCGATTCTTTTCTGGCCCACGGCCAGTGCCCTCGTTTTGGTGTTGCTGCTGGGCTCGTATGCCCTCGTCTTCGGAGCCGCCCAGCTCGCTCAAGCGTTGCGCTTGCGTCGGGCCCTCCGACAATTCGACAAGGATGATCACGACTTCGGCGCGAACCCGCGTGCGGTGTGACCCTGCAAAGGGGGCCTCGGGGGTCGTTGCGGGCGCGCCGTGAGCGAATGCGCTCCCTCAGGGAATACACCCATTCGGTTGCGAGAAACCGAGCGGGTAGCGGCTCGCGT
The DNA here is from genome assembly GCA_035622655.1 of Polyangiaceae bacterium. GTDB lineage: Bacteria > Myxococcota_A > Polyangia > Polyangiales > Polyangiaceae > Palsa-1150. Next base: position 39,315 of record DASPUY010000087.1, on the reverse strand, counting down.
CGGGGCCTCGTGTGCTGCGCACAAGCCATTCACGTGGCTTCCAAACGGCGCGTCGATGCAGCAGCGCAATCCTTGCTGGTAGAAAGCAAAATCTTCGCCGTTGCGGCCCGGACGCCGGGGGCTCGCCCTGCCAGAGACGATCGAGCTCGACGAGCGCTCGCTCCGTATCGCGGGGGAAGAGGGCTTCGGCGTGGACCTCCCGCCGGGGGCGATCAACGACGCATGCCTCAGGGTCGGGGTCGCGCTCGTACCCGTACGGGTTGGGCAGGGTGGCTTTGCCCTCGCAGGCTGCTCGGCATCGACGGGTCGCCTCGGATGCATCCGTGACCGCGACGTCCTCTACGACCGCGGAAATGGTTCTCGCCGCGCATTCCGTGGAAATGTGGCCAACATGGACCGAGGCTTGCTCCGCTGCATGCCCGGAGGATGCGTGCATGAGTGACGAGAGCGAGCGGTTGCAAGCGCTCATCCGAAGGCAAGAGGCCATCATGAGAACCATCGCGGACCAGCTCCAGCGGGAAGACGGGTCCGTCGCCGAGCAGGTACGCGCCCAGGCGAACGCCGAGTCCGAGCGCCTCGTATCGGCGATGAACGGGCTCTCACGCGCGCGCCCTGCCGCGCGGGACCGGGGCTCGCTCAGTCCCATCTCGCGCGTTTCCCGAGGTCGCCGGGTGCTGCTGGTCGAGGACGACGACGGGGCGCGGGCAGCGATCGTGTCCTGGCTCGCACCGCAATACGAAGTCGTTAGTGCACGAGACGGGGTCGAAGGACTGGAGCGCGCGAGAGTGATGATGCCCGATGCGGTCATCACGGATGTGGAGATGCCCGGGATGGACGGGATCACGATGGTGCGCAGGATACGGGAGCTTCCGGGCAGAGGTGCCGTTCCAATCTTTTTTTTGACCGCTCATGGCGCGCCCGAGAGCGTGACGTCCGGTTTTTCCGCGGGTGGAGTCGGCTATCTCCTCAAGCCAGTCGATCTCGAGCTACTCGACCAAGCACTTCAATGGGCGCTGGCGGGAAGCGTCCCCTCCTCGTGAAGCGTTCCACGACGCGCGGACGCCAGTGGGGAGTGGCTACGGGCAGCCGATGCGATCGGGCCCGATCGCAACGTCATCGACCCAGATATTGCGCGCGTCGTCGGGCTGGTAATTCTCGTAGCCCATTTCGATCTGCGTGAAGGTGGGCGCCGTCCAGACGAACGTGCTCGGCTGCGACGTGCAGCCCTGCCCCGTGCCGTCCACGGTGAGATCGGTGAGGGCCTGGCCGTCGAGCCAGAAGCGCATCGTGTTGTCCGGGCCGTCGAACTCCCACTCGGCGCACGACCACACGCCTACGGGCACGACCTCGTCGTTCTGGGCGTGCTGGTAACAGTCGCTCGGCGGCCCCGCGTCGTTGTACGAGTCGGGCGTGTCGTAGTTTGCCATGAGCTGGCTGCCGAGGAAGCCACCGTCGTCCGCGGTGAGTGGCACCTGCCCGCCGTAGCGTTCGACGGCATGGTAGGTCATCCCAGGCACAAGACCATAGCCGTCGATGAAGGTCCAGTGAACCTCCGTCTGAGGAGACGAGTCGAGCCAGAACATCATCCGGCCGTAGACGACGTTGCTCGAGAGGGGTAATCCGTGGCCGGTGAACTCGAGCATCACCGACTGGTAGCCGGTGGACGCTGGGGCGGTGATCTTGACCGACTGCGATCCCGTGTAGGCCCGCGTCGTATCGACGGCGACGCTGCCTGCGGTCTTCGACACCGTCCAGGGCGAGGGCGGAGGAGAGCCGGCCTTGTACGTCTCGAAGTCATCGCATACGAGGGCAGCCTCGCACGAGCCCTCGAAGGCCGCGTCCGTCAGCGCGCCGCCGTCCGCCAGCGCGCCCCCATCGACAGATGCCGCCTCACCGTCGGGCGGTGACGACGTCGCATTCGAGGCGGAGCTGCACGCAAGAGGAAGGAGGGGAAGGAACATCGGAAAGACGAGGGAGACGCCCGCTGAAAGCTTCGTGCGCGTAGGAGAGAAGGCCATGGTCCATTGCATAGCATGCGCCCTCCCTGTGGCTGCGCGGCCTGGCGCGTCTCGTCGTTCGGTGTGAGCCAAATCCTCGAGCGCCTCGAACCTAACGAGCGAGCCCCCCAGACCCACTCAGGGGCACGACGACCTGGGGAGCGTGCAGACCGTAGGCCCGTGAAGTGTGAAGGCGAGGCGCTCGGATCGAGCGAGGTCAGCGGCCGATGGGCGGGTCTTGCGACGTGGCTTCTCTGGCCGCGGGCGCCGGCGCGAGTCACGGCGTTCGTCGACGCTCACAGCCCGCCGTCGAATCCGTGCCCTTTCTGCCCGACGCCCCCGCCGGATCAAGTGCACAAACTGCCGAACCAACATAGGTGCCCCAACGGACACGTTCACTACTTCAAGTACAATCAGAACCCTCAGATGTGCACCTGCTACTTGCAACGGCTCACTCGAAACCGCTCGGGTACGACGTCGCGGATCGGTTCCTAACGTCGGGAGTCCTCTGGTTTCGTCCTGGAGAGGATCCCGAGGCGCTGCGCGCCAAGTGGGGCCCACACCTCAACAAGCGCCGCCTTTTTTCATGGCTCGAGTCTGCTACGAGATTCCGAGACTACGGCAACGAACGAGCCCCGGAGCATGCCCCCCACTTCGTATACAAACTGTTCTTCATCGGTGAACATGGCGCGAGGATGACGCGAGGGGACAGCGTCCGGTGAGGAGGCGGCGACGGTCATGTTCTACGGCCCAAGATCCACACTCGCACCACGGCGGAGCGGCTACAAGGTCGACGTCCGCCTTCGTACCGGTGCGTGTCAGCTCGTTGAAGCGGAGACGTTGGCGCGGTTGGGGAGGAGCGCCCGTGTCCACCGCGGATCTCGGCCCCGGTCACGGTGACGAAGAGCGCGCGGAACTCGTTGAGGCTGTCGTCCTGCTGCGTGTCCTTGGCGTCGTCGGTCGGCTCCATTGGCCCCCAGCATGAAGAACGCGCCCGTCGCGCCGATGGGGCCCGCCGCCCGAGTTCCGTTGACGTCGCATTCCAGCGCCATGGCAGCGAGGTGCTCGAAGGATCCGAGAGGACTCGGCGCGCAAGGCCAGCGAGTGCGTCAATCCCTCGCACGGGGACGAAGCCTCGTGGTGGTGCGTAGGGGGGAAAGGGGGGGAGGCCGGCTCCCCGCGTCGGCCGAATGGTTATGAACACCACTTGACAGGGCGTGGTACAAGCAAGCTCTTGTGGAGGCACCGGATCGCGAGGCGCTAGAGGGGCAGATTCGCGCGCACTGCGACGCGGGCGACAAGAAGCGCGCAGCCACGTTGTTGCTCGAAGGCTACGGGCGAGAGGTCTTCGCCTTCCTTCTCGCGCGCCTGCGGGATCATGACGCCGCGTCCGAGGTGTTCTCCCAGTTCACCGAGGACCTGTGGAAGGGGCTCGACGGGTTTCGATGGCAATGCTCCGCTCGCGTCTGGGCGTATACGCTCGTGCGTCACGCGGCGAGCCGCTTCATCGCCGACGCGCGACGCCGTGAGGCCGGCAAGGTTCCGCTCTCCGGCGCCGGTCCATTGTCGGCCATCGAACAAAGGATCCGAACCGCGACCCTCGCTTCGGCGCGCACCGAAATGCGGAGCCGTCTCGCGGAGCTTCGTGAGAGCCTGCCGGTCGAAGAGCAAACGCTGCTCATCCTGCGTGTCAATCGAAAGCTCGACTGGAAAGAGATCGCCTGCGTCATGTCGTACGAGGGCGAGGTCGTGACCGACGAAGCGCTCGAGAAGGAGGCGGTGCGTCTGCGCAAGCGATTCCAGATCGCCAAAGAGCGACTGCGCCGCATTGCCCTGGAGAAAGGGCTCATCCCGCCAAAGAACGACCAGTGAGCGGGCGCCGACGGCTGCGTAGGCCACCCGATGGCCGCCGGTCGCGCATCACGGGGTCGGTCGGGGCCGCAGCGCACGTCGGTTGGAGGCACCGTCGCATGAGCCGAACACGAGGTGCCACGAGCATCGACCAACAGATCGACGCGTGGGTTGCCGTGCGCCGCCGGGGCGGTCTCGGCATATCGCCAATCGCCGAGGCTCCCTGGATCGGCGTGCATGCGAGACCGCGTCATTTGGGCCGTCGTCCTCCGCAACGGTCTCCTTCCGATCGGTCGACCGTCATCCGGATCCTACGACCCGATCTGCTTGAACCTTCGCGAGCGCACGAAGGCGGACGACTCGCCGGTGGTCCAAGTCGACCACGAAGGCATCTTAATTCTCGGCGACATCCAAGGCGTGCGGACGATCGCCAGCGGCTTCATCGACCTGCTCCAGACGGCGTAGACGACGGGATTCGGCCCGCGCCTGATCGGGCTCGCGAGCGCCACAACGTCCGCCGACGGTCGCTCACGCTTCAGTTGTTGGTCGATACCTCTGCTGTCGGAAATTCAATGCTTCCGGTACCACCGCCCGCTTCCAGATTGATGTGGATCGAGCTTACGTCCCCAACGCTCCAGCCCTGGGCCACCCACGCCGCGAAGTGGTCGCTCACGGTAATGGTCCCGCATTGGCGGGGGGTGCTCCGGACGTCAATCATCTGGGTCCAAGACGAAACACTACCGGTGCAAGCATTCGCACCCGCGCTTCCGGTCGTCATTTGTTTAATCAAGTAATACGTATCCCCATCGATCGTGGCCGTGATTTTGCTCGTCGCCAAGGGCTGGAACGAGTCCTCCATGATGTACCATTCGACACATGGATTTTGCAGCCAGCCGTACATTCCGATGGAAGAATAGACGCCGGCGGTTCCCGATTTTGATTCGGCGAATTGCGCAATAATCTTTCCATAGGTGGTGTAACTCTGGGTGCCATTGTAATCCAGACCGACGTGGGCCAGAAAATCGCCGGAATTGGGCCCCCACGATGCACTAAATGCATGGGCATTGGTGAAGTAGGTGATGTTCCCCCCGGTTCCACTCTCCCAGATACCATAATTAAGGCCGTCAGCGACGCCGCCACCGTAGGTATTGCAGTTACCGCAACTCGCCGTACTGCAAGTGCACGTGGTACCGCCGCTCGGCATGCTGCCGACTGTGCACGACCCGCCATCGCTCGAACCAGACCCCGAGCTGGAGCTGCTCGACGTGCCCGAGCTGCTGGACGAGGTGGACGTAGTGGATGTGCCCGAGCTCGACGAGCTCGAGCTCTCCGCGCCGGAGCTGCTCGACGTCGTGGCGCCCGAGGAACTAAAGCTGGCCGATGCTCCGGAGCTGCCCGACGAAGCGGAGGAACCCGAACCGGTCTTGCCCATGATGCCGGAGGCATTGCTGCCCGGCGACGCCGAACACGCTGCAACAGCCGCGAGGGCACACGTCAGCGCTAGGGATGAACGAGCTCTCATGAATCACCACTTCTTTTCCCTGGGAAAATGGCGCGTCGACGACTAGCCGAAGACTACTTTTATTATGGCGCGAAGGTTGATCTTCTTTCGATCTGCGCGCGGTGAATGAGACGAATGGGAGACGACATCTCGGCGCGCCGTTCACGGCGGGTGTATTTTGCGGCCGTTAGTGATAGTGGATGTCAGTGCGCTGACATGTCGACCCGACCGGCGCCGGTCGTCATGGGCCTGCTCCGGGACCTGGCCCGTACCCGCGACGAGCTCGTCGCCGAGAACGCATCTCTGCGCCAACAGCTGCGAGGATGGCCGGCCAGAACCGCCTCTCGGGCGCCGAGCGCATCCGCGGCGAGCTCGTGAAGCTTGGTATCGAGTCGCGAAGCGAACCATCCAGCGGTACCCGTGCGAGGAGCGCCGCGCACGGCCGTCCGCAAGTGATATATCGAAAATCACACGTAGTAACCCTTGGTACGTGCCTTGTCCTCGCCATTAAGGCGTTCGCTGGTTCCCGCCGCCATCGCAGCGGCGTTCCTCAGCTGCCGCGGGAACGCGTCACAAAGTACCGGAGGGCCAAATCCCGAGCCCAACGACAACGGCGCATCGAGAAAGGTCGCGAAGCAGCCTTGTGCCTCTGCCCCCGACTTTCGATGCGACGTCAAGTGGCCGCAGAGTCTCGTGCATACGGCCATCGTTGAACATCATGAGCGCACGTACATGTTTTGCCACGTTTCGCTCGAGTTGGAATCGACCGAGCCGATTGAAATCCTGGAACACAAGGAGTACGGCGAGCGCAACGACGATTGGCTGGTTGGCTGTGATGCGTCGGTCGACCCGTTCTTGCGATAGGGATGCGCCTTGCAGCTGGCGGTCGATGCAGAGGGCGGCGCCAGGAAAGACGAGCGCCACCCAAGGCAGCTTCATGCGCACATTGTTTTCGTTCCGCCTCACGTCCCCGTGGCTCCGCAGCTAGAACCGCTCTGCTCGCCGGACCTCTTTAGGAATCGAGCAGGATATCGAATCGCGTTCGGTGAAGATGGGTTGTCCCTCGGTCGCCCTCGCGAACCCATGGCGCTATGGATTGTCCCTCATGAAAACCGTCCGCGTGGTTCGCCCAGGAGGTCTCGAAGTGCTGCGGCTCGAAGAGCTGCCGACGCCGAAACCAGGCGCTGGCGAGGCCCTCGTGCGCATTGAGGCCGCCGGCGTCAACTTCATGGACGTCTACATGCGCACCGGCGCGTATGCCGCCGAGATGCCCCTGACCCTCGGGTCCGAGGGCGCGGGCCTCGTCGAGGCCGTGGGCGAAGGTGTCACGGACCTGCGCGTTGGACAGCGCGTGGCATGGGCCGGCGTGTCGGGCTCGTACGCGTCCTACGTGGTCGGGCGCGCCGACAAGCTCGTGCCCGTTCCCGACGGCCTGGGCCCGCGAGACGCGGCGGCGGCGATGCTGCAAGGAATGACGGCGCACTACCTGGTGCACTCGACCTTCCCGCTGAAGCGAGGCGACGCCTGCCTCGTGCACGCGGCAGCTGGTGGCGTGGGGCTGCTGCTCGTTCAGATGGCCAAGCGCGCTGGAGCCCGCGTCTTTGGCACCGTCTCCACCGAAAAGAAAGGCCAGATCGCCCGCGCCGCCGGGCTCGACGAAGTCATCTTCTACACGCGCGAAGCGTTCGACGAGTCCGTCCGCGCGTACACGGGCGGGCGCGGGCTTGACGTCGTCTATGACTCGGTCGGTGCCGCCACCTTTGACAAAAGCCTGCTCTGTCTGCGCCCGCGCGGGATGATCGTGCTCTTCGGGCAGTCGAGCGGGCGCGTCCCACCCCTCGATCTGCAGAGGCTCATGGCACGCGGCTCGCTCTTCGTCACGCGGCCCACACTGCGTGATTACACAGCGACGCGCTCCGAGCTGCTCGAGCGCGCCAGCGACGTGCTTGGCGGCGTTGCACGGGGTGAGCTGAAGCTGCGCATCGATCGGAGCATCCCGCTCGACAGGGTCGTCGACGCGCACCGCGCGCTCGAATCGCGCGAGACGAGCGGAAAGATCCTCCTCGTCCCCTGAGATGTCGAAGACGTTCTTCGCGCGGGCATGCGGCTCACTTGGCGTTCCGAGGAACGCCCGAAGCGCTGGCCAAGAAGATCGCCGTTACGAGTGAACGGCTTACCATGAGGTCGTCAGGGCAGTTGCCGGTGTTACCTGCGGGTGAGTGAACCCACATTGACGTTTTTGCCGGGGATTCTCGCGTCACGGCAGCCGGCGCCGAACATCGGTGTGCGTCGCTTTTAGGGCCGCGGGACGCGTGCCTTCTTCGCCGGATAGCCGACGGTCTGTCCGAACAGAACCCGCTGATCCGGTCGCAGCGATAGGGCCGTCGTAAGGGCTGTCTTGTTGCAGTTGTGAAACCAGCACGCGAGCCCTTGAGACGCCGCGAACAGGTAGACGTTGCCCGCGATGATGCCCGTGTCGACGAAGTAGTACGACTTTTGAATTTCGGCATCATGCAGGCCAGGCTCTTCGAAACCCGTCGTATGCGTGAGCTTGTGGAGATTCACGACGTAGATGAGCTGAACGGGAGCCTCTTTCGCGACGTTGGGCTGCCGTTCGCCGAGCCCGAACGCACGCAGATCCCCCGAGACGATCCGTGCAAGCTCGTGGCGATGCGCATTGAACCGATACACCCCGTCGGCCAGAGCCACGTAGAGTTCGATCTCTTGCGAGTTGCTCGCCGAGGCCGCGGTGACCCCCGGAGTCTGGAACGGGCCCTTGGTGCGGTTGACTCCACAGGCCGCCCAGAGAAGGTTGGAAAGCGTCTGCAGAGTGAGCGGCTTGCTTCCAATCTCGCGTGTGGTCTTCCTTCTTCGCAGCGACTCGGGGAACGACTTTCCCTTCGCAAGCTTCGGGGGCGGGAGCCTGAGACGAACGGAGGAGGATCGTTTCATCGCAGAGGGATCCCGTGGCGCTTCCGCGCCGCGGGCGACCGACCCGCGCGCTTGAAGCACCGGCTGTGCCCGCGTGTGTTCCCCGGCGGCCAATCGAAACCGTTGCACAGAATCGGCGCAAGTTGTGCGCGGTCGCGCATCTTTGATATCACGTGGTCATCGGGAGCCGCGCACCCAGGCCGGGCAGAGAGATCCGTGGCGGGAACGTCGGCCGGGCCGGGGGTCACTCCATCCTGCCTCGGAACAACCACGCTGCCGCCGTCAGCGTGCAGACGGCGATGAGCGCCAGGGGCAGCGTCTGCCCCGCGACGTCCGCCGCGGACATGCCCTTCAGGAATACGCCCCGCGTGATGACGAGGAAATACCGCAGGGGGTTGACGAGCGTGACGGGCCGAAGCCACGGGGGCATGTTGTCGATGGGCGTTGCGAAACCCGACAGCAGCGTGGCGGGCGCGAGAAAGAGGAACGCGCCGAGGATCGCCTGCTGCTGGGTGGCGCAGAGCGACGAGATGAAGAGCCCCACGCCAACTACGGCGGCGAGAAAGATGACGCCGCTCGCGTAGAGCAGCAGCAGCGAGCCGCGTATCGGCACTCGGAACACCACCACCGCGGCGATCACGTACAGCGTCATGTGCGCCAGGCCGATGATTAGCGGGGGAAGCATCTTGCCGAGCAGGATCTCGTGCGTTCGAAGCGGGGCCACGATGAGCTGGTCGAACGTGCCGAGCTCACGCTCGCGAGCGACCGACAGCGCCGTGACGATAAGGCCGATGAGCTGCGCGATGATCGCAATGAGGCCCGGGACGGTGAACCACCGGAACGTGAGATTTGGGTTGAACCAGTTGCGCGCCACGACCCGCGGGATGGTCGGCAGGTGGTGTGCGCGCTCGTTCTCGTCGACGACGAAGCCAGCCACGATCTCGCCGAGGTAGCCGTCGACGATCTGCGCCGCGTTCGAGCGGCGGCCATCGAGCGAGATCTGAACGCTCGCCGGACGGCCCGCGATTAGGTCGCGCGAGAAGTCGGGTCCGATCTCGATCGCCGCAATGGCGCGTTCCCGGTCGATCGCCGATCGCAGGTCGGCCGGGTCGTGCACGGGCTTGACGGTCCGGAACGTGGGCGAGCCCTCGATGCGGCGCACCAGCTCGAGTCCCGCTGCGCCTTCGTCGCGGTTGAGCACGACGACGTCCACGTTCTTGACCTCGAGGGTCGCCGCGAAAACGAAGACGAGCAGCTGCACCAGCGGCGGACCGATGAGGATGATGCGGCTGCGCGGATCGCGCAGCACCACGAGCAGCTCTTTGACCATGAGCGCGACCAGGCGAGCCTGCATCGTCAGGCCAGCCTTTTGCCGGTGGTCCGGAGGGCGAGCGCAAGAAACACCAAACCGTAGAGGACCATCACTCCGATGTTCTTGAGGAACATCGGCCAGAGGTCGCCCGCGAGGAACACGGTTTGCAAGCTCGGGATGAGCCACCGCGCCGGCACGATCTGACAGATGGCCTGGATGACAGGGGGCATCGACCCGATCTCGAAGATGAACCCCGACAACACGAATGTCGGCAAGAACGAGCTGAGAAGCGCCAGCTGCGAGGCGAGAAACTGATTCTTGGTTCCTGCCGAGATGAGCAGCCCCTGCCCGAGGGCGGGCAGAAGGAACGCCGACGAGATGGCGAAGAGCGCGAAGGCCGAGCCCCGGAAGGGCACGTCGAAGAGGTAGACGGAGACGATCGTGCAGAGCGCCATCGATGCCAGACCGAGCAGGTAATACGGCACGATCTTGCCGGCGAGTAGCTCGACCCTCGTAACGGGGGTTGCCATCAGAGCCTCGATCGTCCCGCGCTCCCACTCACGCGCGACCACCAGCGCGGTGAGCAGCGTCCCCACGAGCGCCATCACGATGGCCACCGACCCTGGTACCAGGAAAAACCGGCTCGTGCGCGCGGGGTTGAACCAGAAACGCTCTTGCCCCCCGGCCTCCCCCCCTTCGCGACCCGCTTCCACGGAGCGCAGCCCCGCCCAGATCGCGATCACGCCTTGCACGTAGCCCTGGACCAGGGCCGCCGTGTTGGGGTCCGAGCCATCGACGATCACCTGCAACTCGGGCGCCTTCGACCGGATCCGCAGGTCGCGGTCGAACGTCACCGGGACGACGACGATGCCTCCGATGGCTCCCTGCACGAGCGGCTCTTCGAACGCGCGGCGGTCGGTCCCCACGCGGGCGTCGAAGTACGGCGATGCCTGGAATGCAGCCGCGAGCTCGCGGCTCGAGGGGCTCGGCGACTCGAGCACGATGCCGATGCGCGTGCGGGTCGCGTCGAGCGACACTCCGTAACCGAAGAGGAAGAGCAGGATCAGTGGCAGCACGAATGCGATGAGGATGCTGCTCGGGTCGCGCACGATTTGCCGCGCTTCCTTGACGATCAGGGCCGCGAGGCGCCTTCCGCGCACCAGCGGAGAGAACGGCCGCTCGGGCGCGCTGGCCGGACCGGTGAGCACGCCCGTGGTCGCGCGCGCCGGAGCCCTCGTGGCGCGAGCCGGACTCGTCACGCGGCTTCCCTCGCACGGCCGTGCGCAGCGATGAGGGCAACGAACGCGTCATCCATCGTCGGCTCGGGTCGCTCCGCCGTCACGGCGCGCGACTTCAGCTCGTCCGGAGAGCCGAGCGCGATCGAACGACCGCGGTAAACCAGCGAGATCCGGTCGCAGTACTCGGCCTCCTCCATGAAGTGCGTAGTGACGACGACGGCCACTCCCCTTTCGACGAGGCCGTTGATGTGCGTCCAGAATTCGCGACGCGTGATCGGATCGACCCCGGAGGTCGGCTCGTCGAGGAACAGGGCCTCGGGCTCGTGCATCACCGCGCATGCGAGCGCCAGGCGCTGCTTGAACCCGAGCGGCAGCTCTTTGGAGGCGAGCAGGAGGTGATCGCCGAGGCCGAACACCTCGATCATGCGCTCGATCTGACGCCGTTTGCGCTCGCCCGTCAGCCCGTAGACGCCCGCGAAGAACGTCATATTCTGGCGGACGCTCAGGTCGCCGTAGAGGGAGAACTTCTGCGCCATGTAGCCGAGGCGGCTGCGCGCACCCGCCATGTCGCGTCGCAAGTCGATCCCCGCCACGCGCCCTTCGCCGGAGGTCGGCCGCAGCAGTCCGCACAGCATCCGGAAGGTCGTCGACTTGCCTGCGCCGTTGGGCCCGAGCAGGCCGAAGATCTCGCCGCCGGGGACCTCGAACGAGATGTCCTCGGCCGCGGTGAAGCCTCCGAAACGCTTGGTGAGGCCGCGGGCGACGACGACCGGCTCGGGGGAGGGCTCGATCATGCGCATCGCCTCCGCGAGGACCGACCGGCCGCCGGGCCCCCCACCGAGCACGTCGACGAACGAGTCCTCGAACCGCGGCCGTGCCGGCGCCAGGCATGCGTGCGGCCCGGCGGAGGCGGGGATCGTAAGCCGCGCCCCGACGTCGCGTGCGACCAGGCGGATCGCGCGCCCCTGCACGACACCGTCGATTGCCTCGGGCTCGGAGAGCGCCTGGGCCAGAACCAGGCGGCGCCGGCCCGAGATCCCGGTCAATCGGAAGACGCGTCCCTCCGTGCGCCGCGTGAGCACGTCGGGCGGGCCCTCGAACAGCAATTTGCCTTCGTTGAGGAGCAGCACGTGATCGCACGCCTCAGCCTCGTCGAGGTACGCCGTCGACCACACGATCCCGACGCCCTCGTCACGCAGCCCTGTCACCATCGCCCAGAGCTCGCGGCGCGAGATGGGATCGACGCCGACGCAGGGCTCGTCGAGTAGCAGCAGCCTCGGTCTGCGAATCAGCGCGCACGCCAGGCCGAGTTTCTGTTTCATGCCTCCCGAGAGCTTGCCCGCCCGCCGCGCAGTGAAGGGCTCGAGGGCCGTGAAAGTCAGCAACTCGTCGAAGACCGACGGACGCTGCGCCGCCGGCAGACCCCTCAGCTCGGCGTACAGTTGCAGGTTCTCCTGGACGGTCAGGTCTTCGTAGAGCCCGAACCGCTGCGGCATATAGCCGATGGCGGCGTGGATCCACGACGCATCCTTCGCGGGGTCGAACCCAAGCACCCGCAGTGAGCCGCCGTCGGCCGCGAGCAGGCCCGCCATCAGCCGGATAAGAGTCGTCTTGCCTGCGCCGTCGGGACCCACGAGTCCAGTGATGGCGCCTGCGCCAATTTTCCCCGAGACCGCGTCGAGCGCGGGCTGTCCCGGCCCGAAGCGCTTGGTGACACGGTCGACGTGCACGAGCGGATCGGGCATCACGCGCCTCCGCTCCGGATCTGGACCGTCACGGGCATGCCTTGCCGCAGTCCAGGGTCGGCGTCGTCGACGATCACCCGCACGCGGTACACGAGGTCCGTACGTAGCTCCGGCGTCTCGACCGACTTTGGCGTGAACTCCGCCGTGGGTGAGATGAAGCCGACGTGCCCCTTGAAGGGCCGCGCCGGCGCCGAATCGGAGAGCACCGCGACGGGCATCCCCGGATGCAGTCTCCCGAGCAGCGGCTCGGACACGTAGGCGCGTACCCACACCGAACGCGTGAGAGACAGAACGTACACGACGTCGTTCGGCGCGACGATCGCCCCGGGCTCGCGCACGCGCGAGATCACTACGCCGTCGGAAGGAGCGAACAGGCGCGCATCGTCGAGGGCCGTCTGCGCCGAGGCCACTCGGGCTTGCGCCACTGCGAGGGTCGCACGCTGCGCCGAAATGTCCTCGGCGCGCGTGCCTTCGACGAGCAGCCGGTGTGAGTCCATCGCCGACGCCAAGCGGGCGTCGGCCTCCTTGCTCGCCGCAAGGGCGCTGTCGTAGGCCGACTGGGACAGCGCGCCGTCGGCCACCAGGCGCCGCGTGCGCTCGAGCTCCACGTGCGCGTTGTCCACGGCCGCCTGCGCTTCCTCGACCGACGCGCGGCCGCGCGCGAGCTCCGCGGGGCGCGATCCGGCGACGAGCTTCTCGAGCGTCGCCTCCTGGACGGCCTCGTCGGCCACCGCGGCCTGCAGGTCGTCCTGGAAGGTTCGCGGATCGAGCTCGGCCATCAAGGCACCGACGCTGACGGTCTGCCCCTCCTCGAATTGCATCGATTTAAGGCGCCCTGCGACGCGGAACCCGAGCTCCACTTGCCGGATATCCACGTTGCCATACAGCGTCACCACGTCCGCGGGGGTTGGGTGACGCAGGATGCGCCCAGCATGCAGGAGCCACGCGACGACACATCCACCACCGGCAACCAGCGCCAAGAGGGCGAGCAGCGGCTTCTTCACGCCTTCCTCCCGGGCGTGTGCGGTCGGCGATGTTCGCTGCGACGAGGTCGTTCCCCTCGTCGAGCGGCGCTCTTCATTCGAGAAGACTTCGGAGCATCCACGCCGTCTTCTCGTGGATTTGCATTCGCTGCGTGAGCAGATCGCACGTCGCCTGATCGTGGACTTCCTCGGCGAGCTTGAATGCGCCCCTGGCCGTTCGCGCGACCGTCTCGTGTCCTTGAACGAGACGCTCGATCATCTCTTCGGCCTTCGGCGTGCCCTCGTCTTCGTCGACGGACGTGAGCTCGGCGAACTGACGGGACGTACCGGGCGCAGGGTGCCCGAGCGAGCGGATTCGCTCTGCCACGAGATCGACCGCCAGCCACAGCTCGTTGTACTGCTGCTCGAACATCAGATGGAGCGTCTGGAACATCGGGCCGGTCACGTTCCAGTGAAAGTTGTGCGTCTTCAAATAGAGCGTGTACGTGTCCGCCTGCACTTTGGCCAATGCGTTCGCGATGTGTTGTCGATTCTTGGGATCGATTCCGATGTCGATCTTCATGACGGCACTCCGGGCTAAGGTGTCGAGGCTCGTCGCGCGTCTCTGCAACCTGCATACCCGTCGGCTGCGGTTCGTCGGCGGCGACGTGGTCATCGGGGCGGCGGCAGCGCGCTGCATAGGCCCGTCGCGTTCGCCATCCCGGGTCCCACCCCGGCCCAGGGGGACTCGACGCAATTCGTTCGCCTGGATGCGCACGCTTGCACACGCGACACCTCTTACCTCGAGACGCGATCGGAGCGGCAGGCGAAGAACACCATCCTGCGCTCCGTGGCTCGTGCAAGAGAGTATCCGATCGCCGCTTTCGGTTCTTGCGATGCGTCAGCCTAACCAGATGCCGCAACTCGCACCGCCACCCCCTCTACTCGCTCCGTATCTCTTTTACGAGGACGTCGCGGGCGCCGCTCGCTTCCTGCAGGACGCCTTCGGGTTCACCCTCGGGTTCACCAGCCTGGACCCGGACGGCGGGTTCGCACACGCGCAGCTCACGTACGGGACTGCGCGCATCATGCTCGGGCATGCCGGTGGTGGTGGACTAAATCTCGTGATGAAGGCGAGCGCTCTGCCCGCTCCCCACGCGGCGGTGTATGTGTCCATCGAGGACGTCGATGTTCACTGCGAGCGTGCGCGCGCGGCGAAGCCATCGACTCGCTCGGACGCGCATGCGGCTGACGCGCGCTCGAGGCGCGCCTGATCCCCAGCCGATCTCGCTCCGATCGGATCACGTCGAAGCGGTGGCGGCCAGTGTACCCGGCGAGTAGCGCGATGGTAGAAAAAGGGGGAATCGCTTCGCACGCCGAAGCGTGCTGCCCAAGCCATGGAAGAGGAGCTCGGACGACGAGCGTTGCTGTTCGCGATCGGAGCGCCCCTTGTAACGGCGTGCGCGCGCGGTGCGGGCGTCTCTCGATCGGCTGAGTTGCTTGAAAGTCCGTTCTCGCAGATCGAGGCGTCCGTCGGCGGTCGTGTCGGCGTGTTCGCCTTCGACGCGGGCAGCGGCCAAGCGCTCGCGTATCGCGCGGACGAGCCCTTTGCGATGTGTTCGACGTTCAAGTGGGTTCTGGTGGCCGCCGTTCTGGCGATGGTTGACCGCGGGCAACTCGGGCTCGATGACTCGGTGACGTACGGGTCATCGGACCTTCTTGATTACGCGCCGACTACGCGCGCTCACGTCTCCGACGGCTCCATGACCGTCGAAGCTCTCGCGAAAACCGCGATTACCAACAGCGACAACACCGCCGCGAACCTCCTGCTGAGGAAAGTCGGTGGACCGTCGGGGCTCACGCGGTTCGCGCGACAGATCGGCGATGCGGTGACGCGACTCGATCGCGAAGAGCCGGCGCTCAACGAAAACGCTCCCGGCGATTTGCGGGACACCACGACGCCCCGGGCGATGGCGGGCCTCATGCGCTCGGTGCTCTGGGGCGACGTTCTATCGCCGGCAAGTCGCGATCACCTCGCCACTTTGGCTCGTGGAATGCGAGACGGGCACGGAGCGTTTGCGTACAGGAATGCCGGCAGGTTGGAAAGCTGGCGACAAGACGGGCACGGGGCAGCGTGGAGCGGTCAGCGACGTGGCGTTCGTCGTGCCGCCTGGACGCGCGCCGATCGTCATCGCGGCGTACCTGAGCGACAGTGCTTCGTCGCTCGCTGCCCTGAACGCGGCACACGCAAAGATATCAAGAAGCGTCGTCCGGCTCTTCGTCCCGAGCGAGGTACGTCTCCACGCTCTTCGAGGTTGAGGTCCGGCGCCCGACGGATCGGGCGGGGCACGAGATTCCCGCCGCAGTTGGGTCGGGTTCCAGCATCTCGGCGTTCCTCGTTACTACGCGGTCGTGCGAAGCTCGGTCCGTACGACCACGAACCATCGCCCAGCAAACAGGATGTCTCCGCCGCCCATCTCGCGGAGCAGGACGAGCGGTTCGAAGTAGCGCTTGTACACCTGCCAGCGGGAGCCGTCGTTGAGAACGCGGTCTTGCCAGGAGGCGGGAGCGACGCCCTCCCGCAGCGCAGCATCCACGATGACCACCTCTCGGGCCACGCGCCGGACCTCCGCGAGGAATCGGAACCGCTCCTCCTCTTCAAGATGTCCGTAGAAGTGCCCCGCAACGACGCGATCAACGAACGAGGGTGGGAAGGGTAGCGTCAGGGCGTCGCCCTGGACGAAGCAGGCGTTCGGAGCCTGCGAACGGGCGATCTGCAACATCGACGGGGACTGGTCGAGCCCCGTCACCTCGCCATGCAGGAACTTGGTGAGGAAGCCCGTCCCGCAGGCGACGTCGAGCGTTGGAGCGGCAGGCAAGCTGGCGAGCACGCCTGTGACGCCCACCACCTCTTCGAACCATCCCGGTCGCTCTCGCTCGGCGAACAGGCCCTGGCCGAGCCACCAGTGGTCGTACTCGCTCGCGCGAGCCTCATAGTATTCGCGCACGCGCGCAGGGTAGCATCCGTCCATCCACTCCGGACTGGCGCAGATGATTCGAGGATCGATGTACGGCGTCTCCGCCCATGATGGCGAGAACTCGTGGGCTACGCGCAAGCCGTTTCGGACGGCGCCTTCAATGCCTACGACGTGTGCTCATCCGTATCCATCGACTTGCTCGTCCCCCCAAGGATGGAGCTTCCAGCAGCTGCCGTTCCGCTACTTCGAATCGGCGCAGGGCTACGGGTATCCGCAGCCGCTGGGCGGCGACATGACGACCGCGATGGGGATGAACTTCCAGGTCAACCAACCGAATCCTCCCGACGCGGGGGAGGGCGGCGTGGCGTTCGACTTCTGCGTCGCAGACATCGCATTCTACGAGTGACCCGGCAGCAATTCCGCGCGGCCGAGCGGGCGGGGTAGGAAAGAAAAGGGCCACCCCGACCAGAAGGCGCTAGCGTAACTTGCGTGGACGAACGCATTCGGAATTCAGGGGGAGCGAGGCCATCGAGCTCCGCAGCCATGGCGCCGGGGGTTGCGCGGGGGCTGGCCGCTGCGGCAGGGATCCTCGCCCTGCTGGCCGCCCCTCGGGCCGCATCGGCCTCGCTCGGCGGGGACGTGTCGTCGGTCACGGTCGATTGGAGCCGACTGAACGGGGTGGATCGGGTGGTGGCGCGCCCGGACGGCCACGTGCACGAGATTCGGCTGCCTGGCGGGACTATCGTCAGGGAGTATTTGTCCGCTGCCGATGTGGTCTTTGCCGTCACGTGGCGGGGGCCGTTTCGACCGAACCTGCGGCAACTTCTCGGTGGGTACTTCGAGGTCTTCGAGCAAGAGGCCCAAGCCGCAAGAAGTCGGCGACCAGGCCGTGGTCCGCTGGTCGTCAGGCGTCCGGAGCTCGTCGTAGAGATGGGCGGGCACGTGCGAGACTTCTTCGGGCGAGCGATCGCTTTGAACTTGGTTCCGCAGGCTGCCGACGCCGCCGACATCCAGTACTGAGCCCGATGAAGCTGCCCCTGGCTACGGCTTGGCTCTCCTGCGGACTGGCAGTGGCGACGGGGTGCGGTGGGCATAGCGGCTCGGGCTCGCAGCTTGGCTCAGGCTCCGAGACTCGCTCCGGCTCGCAGAGCAGCTCAGGATCCTCCAGTTCGGGTGCCGCCAACTCGATCTCCGTCACGGTCAATTCGGGGCCCGCGACGATCGAGTACATTAATGGCCTTTTCACCAGCGTCACGGTCTGCGTGCCCGGGACGACGACTTGCCAAACGATCGATTCGGCCCTGGTCGACACCGGCTCCGTGGGCCTCCGAGTCCTGTCGAGCGGAGCGGGAGGAGAGCTTTCGCTCTCGCTTCCGATCGAGACGGCCGCAAACGGCAATCCGATTGCGGAGTGCAATCCGTTCATCAACACCTATACCTGGGGACCGGTGCGCATGGCCGATATCCTCCTCGGCGGAGAGCAAGCCCACTCGGCGCCAATCCAGGTCATCGGCGATCCGGAATTCGCCGCCGTCCCTGACAGTTGCTCGTCGACTGGGGGAACCTCGGCCGACACCCTCGAGGGGCTCGGCGCCAACGCCATTCTCGGCGTGGGAGTGGTTCCGGAGGATTGCGGCGGAATTTGCGCCGAGTCGCCGACGGCCGCAAACACGCAGAACCCCGGGAACGTTTATTACGAGTGCCCGTCCTCGGGTTGTGAGGCCGCGGCCGTGGCCGTCGAGAACCAGGTGCAGAATCCAGTTTCGATGTTCTCGACGGACAACAACGGAATCGTGATCGATTTGCCGGCGGTGCCCGCGAACGGAGCGCCCAGCGCGAGCGGTACTCTCATTTTCGGAATCGGCACGGAATCGAACAATGCGCTGGGCAACGCCCAGGTTCTGACCATGTCCCCGACGATGCTGTCGTTTTCGACGACGTATTCCGGCCAGACGTACACGAGCTTCATCGACAGTGGCTCGAACGCCGTCTCTTTCCTCGATTCGAATCTGACGAACATTTCCACGTGCACGAGCACGACCTTCGAGGGCCTTTATTGCCCCAGCAGCTCCGCGACTCTTGCCGCGGTCAACGTCGGGGTGAACGGGGCAACCAGCTCGGTCAGCTTCAGCGTGGCCAATGCCGAGACGCTGCTTTCCAGCGGGGCCGACCTCGCCTTCGGCGATCTGGCCGGTACGAGCGTCAACGGCGAGTACATCGATTGGGGCCTGCCGTTCTTCTTCGGCCGCAAGACCTTCTTCGCGATCGAAGAGGCCCAGGCACCGGGAGGGTCAACTCCGTACGTCGCTTACTGAGGCGGCCGCCGCCTTCGCGCGAACGACATCACGAAACGCGACGGGGCCTACCGCACCGTCGAAAACGATCTTGTCGTAAGCGGCGTAGGGGAGCCAGACCACGAAGGGCATGGCGAGCCCGAAGGGCAACATCCGGAGCGCATGGCCCTCGGCCATTTGGTGGATGATGTCCACGGCCGAGTAGCGGTGCAAAATCGCGACAACGGCCACGCCGGTCACGGCGTACGGGGCGACTCGCAACGACCAGGAGCGCCACGTCGGCGCAACGCCGGCAGGCGTCGGCGGCAGGGCGGCACGCACGCGCCCGGTTTGCCACGATCGTGTCCTTCCGCGGGCGCTCAGGCCCCGAGCCGTTCGAGCACGACGACAGGAATCTCGCGAGCCGTCCGCTTCGCGTACGCGTCGTAGTCGGGCCACGCCTCGTTCGCCTTCTTCCAGAGGCGAGATCGCTCCTCGCCCTGGGCGTTGCGCGCGCGGGCGCGGAACACCTCGTCCTTGACCTGCAGCTCCACCTCCGGGTGCTTCTCGAGGTTTTTGTACCAGCCCGGGTGATCGGGTGCGCCGCCCTTCGACGCGACGATGGCGTAGCGGGGACCGTCCTGAACGTAGATGAGGGGCACCGTGCTTTTCTTGCCGGTCGTGCGTCCCGTCGTCGTCAGAAGGAGGATGGTCGATCCCCTCCGCCAGACGTGACCGACCTTGCCGCCGGTCTCCCGGTAGCGGCGGACGTGCTCGTCGCCGAAGAGGGTGTCTGCTTCGCTCATAGCGGTGCTCCGTTTCGGCAATAGGCTAGCGCGCGCCGCGAGAAGCGCCCATGCGCGCCCGAGCCCCCTGCCGTCGCGTAACCCAGCGCCACATCGAGCGACGCGGTTGCTAGCGCGCTTTTCGGTTTCTTCCGCGCGGGCGCCCTGGAGCGCCGATCGCGATGAGGCATTGACAATCGCGCTCGACTACATCTTCGCGCACCCGGACCAAGCAACAGGTCTCGGCCTGGACGTCGACTTGCTCGAAGAACTCTGGCGTTAGCACCGCAACGCGCTGGGGAGGAGGACCTCGCCGCGAGCGTCGGGGAGCGCTGCGTTATGCAGGTAGCGTGCGGCGTACGCCGGTCGAAGGCGTCGAGGCTCGTGCGCTGGGCCCGTCCTCGCGATGCGTCTCTTCAGAAGAGCGCCAGCTGCGCAGGCTTCCTCTGCGCCATTTCCTTCTTCGCGCTGCTTGGTCTCGTTACGAGCTGCCGAACGAGACTCGATTCGCGCCGGAAGAACCCTCCGGTATGAAAGCTCTCGTCCAGCCCGAGGAGCGTCACGTCGAGGTGGTGCGCGACTTCGTGCAGGAGCGTGCGAAGGAACGTTCGAAAACGGACGATCCTCTCGTGCGCGACGGTTCTCATCCAAAGGTCGATGGTTGGGTCCTTGCCCTCGTCGGCGAGACGGTAGAGGCCATGCAGCTCGCCGCCGCGGATCTGCGGGCGCACCATTCGAACGGTGACCTTCACCGGCGGAGCGCCGAGCTGGCGGCAGAGGGCAGAGACCAGGGCGCTCGCCGCCTTGGCGGTCACGAGCCGCTGGCCGCTCGCGAGCGCCGCTTCGAGCTGGCGCACGTGCGTCCGGAGAGCCTCCACGTCGGGTACGGGTAGAATGGAAATCTCGTCGCTTTTCCTGTAAGTCGCCTTCTGCTTGGCGGACAGCTTCCTGTAGTAGGCGAACGGCACCTCGAGAGTGTAGTTCGGGGGGCAGGGAGCTGCGGGAGGCCGCGGCGTAGGGAGACGCCGGCGCGCTCATGGCCGAGATCTGAGCCCCCGGGCCTTTTTGCTTTTTGCGTAACGGCAGGGACGTGCTCGGCCCTCGGGTCTCGACGGTTTCGCGGACGACTGATACTTTGTTCAGGTGATTCAGTCAACGTTTCAGCTGGCTCCGGGCCTGAGGGCGGCGCGCGAGCAGCGGCTCTGGGAGGCGGGGATCGCGTGCTGGGACGATTTCCTTGCCGCTCCCGGCGGAGTCCTTCCCGCATGCGCTGAGCGTGGCTTGCGCGGCGCGATCGCCGCCGCTCGCGCCGCCGTCGCTGCGCGCGACCCCGACGAGCTCGCGACGCTGCTCCCGTCCACCGAACACTGGCGCCTCCTCCCGGCATTTGGCGCCGACGCCGCGTACCTCGATATCGAGGTCAGCGACGACGTCGTCGGATTCGAGAGCATCTCGGCCATCGGCATCTGCGATGCGCGTGGGCCGCGGCTGCTTTTGGGCGGGCGCGATCTGCGCGACTTTCCCGCAGCAATGCGCGGCTGCTCGATGCTGGTGACATTCAATGGCCTGTCGTTCGATGTGCCGATCCTGCGGCGCGCGTTCCCCGACTGGCAGCCCCCGCGCTGCCACGTCGACCTGCGCCACCTGCTCCGGCGCGCCGGCTGGGACGGCGGCCTCAAGGCCATCGAGCGGGCGCTCGGCCTGCGCCGCCCAGATCACCTAGACGGGATTGGCGCCTGGGACACGTGCTGGCTCTGGCGCCGTGGGCGCGACGGCGACCAGGCGGCCCTCCGTCGCTTTGCGGAGTACAACCTCTATGACGTCATCGGCCTGCGCTCGCTGGCAGCGATCGCCTACAACGCGCTCGTCGAGGCAATCGAGGTGGCGGCCGTCCGCGAGGCCGTGCCTCGGCTCTCGGTCCCGGGCCGCGGCGACGTGCTCTACGACGTCTCGAAGATCCTGCTCGCGCTGTGAGTGGTCGAGAACGATACCGCGTCGCGAGTCTGATGCGACCCGGACTCCGACCGCCGTCGCGCGTCACGATGATGGGATCGATGACCGGGATGCCGAGCCGCTTGACCGAGGCCAAATCGCCACGGGCGTACGGGTGCTACTGATTTGCCGGGCAGCAGGATTCGTCCGCGTAAGCACACGAGTTGGCTGGGCCATTGCAGAAAGCTGGATAGAAGCAGGTGCCCCCAGCGTCGGCTCACGCGGGTAGCGTATCGGTTGGAGACGTGCAGTTGCTGGCGACCTGACAGGTCCCCTGGCGACAGCACGGTGCGGTCGCTGTACCAGTGGTACAAGCGCATCCGCCGTTTGCGGCAGCGCCCATTCCCACCGGCGTCTCCGGTCAGAAGGTGACACCGATCTGGCCGTGCACTTCCAGCGCGGAGTCCGGCGTGAAGAGGATCGCGCCGCCGTCGACGCCGACGAAGAGAATTCCAATGGCAACGAGCCCGACGACGGCTGGCTCGAGATAGAAATGGTTCGAGATGGCGCCGGCGCAGGGGGCGCCATCGCAGGCCGACAAACGAAAATCACCCAGACCGAGCTGGGGCCGAATTGTCACCAGGGAAAATTTGAAGTTGTATCCGGCTTCGAACCCGTAGAGCAGCGCGCTCTGCGACTGCCTGATGGGCGGGGCCCCTGAGGGCTCTGTGCAGCCTTCGCACGTGGAAGTCCCGCCCAGATATTCGATCACATCGATGCCGGCGTAGAGATCCCGAATGGATACGCCTCCGCGCCCTCCGATGCCGAAGCCAAGAGGAGCGACAGCGTTCGTGGCGATGCCCGCCCTTGCACCGATCTCGATGTCCACCGGGCCTAGGGCGCCGGCCTTCGCAGGGAACGCGAGGATGGCGATGGTGAGGCTCGCCGTAGCGAGAAGGAGAGAGAGACGCGCCATATCGCGGTACTATGGTCCTGGACCGTGGCCCGTCGCAACGCATGAGGGAGCGTCAACGACGACCTAAGCCGGAGCTGAGCCCGCGTTCGGGAGTCGGCGGCCAACTTACGAGTCGGCCGTTGCCAGAAGCGCGACCTTCGCCAGGAGGTCCGCGATTTACACTTGGCCCCATGTGTCGTTCGTCTCGACTCGCCATCGGGGGAATCGTGCTCCTTGCGACGATGACGTGCGGAGGTACCCCGACGGCGCGACTCCCCGCCGAGAGACCTCCGCGCGCCGAACCCTGGGAGAGCACTCTCGATGCCACTCACCCCCTAGTCGGGGTCGTTTGGGACGTGGACGGCCACCGGCGGGCGTCCGAGGCGGAGCTCGTCGCCCGCCTGCAGAGCTCCGATGTCGTGCTCGTCGGCGAGACGCATGACAACCCCGATCATCACCGGCTCGAGGCACGGCTGCTCGCAGCCTACGCCGAGCGGCACACCACGCCCGCGGTTGTCTTCGAAATGCTCGACCGCGAGCAGCAGGCGATTGTGGACGCGACGCTTCGCCAGTGCCCGGACGACGTCGACGCGCTGGCCCAGGCCGTAGGGTGGGCATCATCGGGCTGGCCGGCATGGTTGATGTACCGCCCGGTCTTCCAGGCCGCGGTCGCCGCGAACGCCGTCGTCCTGGCGGGCGGGATCGGCCGTAACGCCGCCATGCGGATCGCTCGGGACGGACCGGCCTCGTATGATCCGGGCCTGGACCAGGCGTTCTCGCTGCACGAGCCGGCGCCCGCTGAAGTGGATGCCGCGATGCGCCGGGAGATGGGCGAATCGCACTGTGGCCTCGTGCCGAACGAAATGCTCGAGCTGATGGTTCTCGTGCAACGGACTCGCGACGCGTTGCTTGCGGCGCGCTTGCACGAGGGCGCCTCGCGCGGTGGCGGCGCGCTGCTCGTGGCTGGGACCGGCCACGTGCGGCGCGACCGCGGCGTTCCCGCGCAGCTCGCGCGCGTATACGCAATCGAGTCGCTCTCCGTTGGTCTCCTCGAGGCACGAGCCAGCGCGCCGACACCCGAAGATTACGTCCAGAGCTTCGAGGCGAAGCGACTGCCGTTCGACTACGTATGGTTCACTCCCCGCGCCAACGATATCGACCACTGCGCCGAGCTGCGCGAGCCCATGAAGGCGCCCGCTCGACGCGAGTGACGTGGCCCAGGGTGGGGTCAAACGGCCCGGAAACGCGCGTCGGTCCCGGCTGGAACGCACCAGGGGCGAGCGACTGATCGATGGTATCGAGCCGGACCGAATCGATGGCGCGGCTGGGTCTCGATGCAGCCGAGGAGGACGAGGGTACGCAGCTGCGCGCGGCCCCAGCCGGCGCACACTCAGAGCCGTCGTGCGCTCCCCTTCGCCTCTCGGTCTCGTTTTGACCCTCGCCGCGTCCGGCTGCGGCGGTCGCACAGCGCTCGATTGGACTTCGCCGGCCCCTGGCGCCAGTCCCACGGCGATATCGACAGGATCCGTGCCCCCAACGGGAACGTCCACAAGCCCGCCCACCGGATCTGCGGCCGTCCCGGGCACGAGCACATCGAGCGCGTGCGACTCGACGTCCTGCGCGGGATGCTGCTCATCGTCGGGGCAGTGCCTTAACGGGACGGCGCCGAGCGCGTGCGGCATCCGCCGCTGACCCGCGCGCCGGATTCGGCGAGCTGCTTGGAGAATCGATTCGACGAGCTGAGCTTCGACGATAGTGAGGCCGTCATCCTTTGAGGACACCGAGCGGAATGAGACGCGCGACTTTCCTCGCGACCCCGGCACGCTCGATGACGTCGACGACGCGCTCGACATCCTTGTACGCAGTCGGCGCCTCTTCGGCGAGCTCGGCGTTCGACGGACAGCGCACGACGATCCCCCGAGCCGCCAGCTCTTTGCGCAGCTCGCCGCCGTGGACCATCCGCTTCGACGCAGTCCGGCTCATGGCGCGGCCTGCTCCGTGGCACGCACTCGCGAAGGACAGCTCGCTGGCACCGCATCCGGCCAGGACGAAGGACGCGGTCCCCATGCTGCCGGGGATGAGCACCGGCTGGCCGAAGGCCCGGTAGGCTGCGGGAAGTTCCGTGCTGCCCGGACCGAATGCACGTGTGGCCCCCTTGCGATGCACGCAGACCTCTCGGCCCCGATGGCGCTCGATCTTCGCGACGTTGTGCGCGACGTCGTAAACGAGGTCGAGGCGGCCGTCGCGCGTCAACGCGGCGAAGGCCTGACGCACGCGGTGGGTGAGCACCTCCCGATTCGCGAAGGCGAAGTTCGCAGCCGCGCCCATCGCGGCCAGGTAGTCGCGCCCCTCTGGCGAAGAACAGGGCGCACACGCCAGCTGGCGATCGGGCAACGTGATGCCATGGCGAGCGAGGCCCGCGTGCATGCGCTCCACGTACTCCGTGCAGACTTGATGGCCCAGTCCGCGCGACCCCGTGTGGATGAGGACGGTGATCTGGTCGAGCGACAGACCGAACGCGCGCGCCGCATCCGGGTCAAAAATCGCTTGGACGCGCTGGATCTCGAGGAAATGGTTGCCGCCCCCGAGCGTGCCGAGCTGATCGCGCCCGCGCTGCTTTGCGCGCTCCGACACGGCCTGTGCACTCGCTCCGCCGAGACATCCGCCCCCCTCGATGTGTTCGAGATCTTCCGGTAGGCCGAGGTGCAGCGCATGCACAATCTCGGGCGCTCCACCCTCGAGAATCCGATCGAGCTCGCGATCCTGCAGCTCGAGCCGTCCGCTGCGACCGTACCCCGCGGGAACGCTCCTCATGAGCTCGTGAAGGATCGGCTCGACGTCCGGCAAGTCGCGACGTGTGAGCGGCGACGCCAGCAGACGGACACCGCAGTTGATATCGAAGCCGATGCCGCCAGGCGAGATGATTCCGTCGGGCAGCGCGGTCGCCGCGACGCCGCCGACGGGGAAGCCGTAGCCTTCGTGCATGTCGGGCATGCCGACGACGTGGCCGACGACGCCAGGCAGCGTCGCGACATTGAGGAGCTGCTCGACGCTTCGGTCGCGTGCGATTTGATCGAGCAGAACGTCGTCGGCGAGGATGCGCGCCGGCACGCCCATCCCCGGCCGGAGGTTCTTGCTGGCCTCGTGGATGACGTCATCCGTGCGCTCGAACCCGACAATCCCCATGACGCGCTCTCCTAGTCACACGTCGAATACCACCGTCGCTTCGAACCCTGCCGGCGTCTCCTTGACGCGAAGCCGATGCCACGTGGCCGCCTTCACGGCAGTCCGCGGCGACGACGGCTCCCGGCCGCACACGGTCGCCTTGAGGTGCCGGTCGCTTGCACGGTCCACATGCACCTTGCCATAAACGCACTTGTTGACCTCGCCGCGATACACGAGCTCGTTGAGCCAACCGACGAGAAGCGACTCTCGGTCGGGCGCCGCGAGCTCGATCCGTTCCGGTGCTCTCGTGGGTGCGCCGTCGGCATCTTCGGCCAAGATTCCCGCCAGCGCATGCGCTGACTCCTCGAGGAGCGAGGCGAAGTCCGTCGCTTCGAAGCGAAGCTCGAGCTCCCCCGTGTGCTCGATGAATCGGTGCCCCGGCGGCGTCGTCGTAGCTGACCCGTCATCCATGACGCTCAGCCACGAGCTCGCCTGCGGGACAGCAGGAAACTCGCGGGCCGTGAAGACAACGAACGACCATTTCGATCATGGCTCGACTCCCATCGCAAAGCCGTCGCAACGGTCGTGCCGTTTCGCGCTGCCCATCGGTAGCGAGCCGCGGCGGATGCGGTCGCGCAGCTCTTCGTCGTGGGCCGGGGAGTCATTTCGTGCGACTTCGCGCAGAGCTTGCGCGAAGAGGGGGGAAGCGGGCGGGCAACCGGACACCCTGAGTGGTCTTCTGACGTTCAGGCCGGCTGTGCACGTGCTTTGGGCAGCTCCAGGACGCTTGCGAAATCGGGTGCTCGCGGGCGCCGGGAAGGGTCGATGGCGAGGGACGCGATGACGCACTCGGTCACGCGCGGAGGAATCTGGAGAAATTGCCACCGGCGAGCGTGTTCGGGGTCGGAAAGCGGGCACGCAAACAGGCTTTGCGTGGCGGCGGAGAAGGCCCGGCGGAGGCGATTCACGTCAGGTCTCCGGCGGCGTTAGGTGGCACCGACCCCGAGGGGGAAGCGTCGGCGGGCGGAGCGTCGAGGGCATTGAGCTCGCGCAGCATCGCCGCGCCGTCGGCCGGACGACCCGAGCGGTCTTTGGAGAGCGTCCTCGCGACCAGGTCGTCGAGCTGCGCGGGCACTCTCGGTTGCAGGTCGCTCGCGCGAGGGGGAGCCTTGAACAGAATCTTGGACAGCAGATGTTCGGCATAGAAGGCCGGTTGGCCCGTCAGGCACTCGAACAACAGGCAACCAAGGCCGAAGACATCGGCTCGCGCATCGATCGAGGGGTCGGCCATGGCTTGCTCGGGGGCCATGTAGCCGACGCTGCCGACGACGGCCCCGGTGCGCGTGAGCGCGCGCACCGAGGACGAAAGGCCATGCCGGTGCAACCGCGCGATACCGAAGTCGAGCAGCTTGGCGCGGGACGGGTCGCCATCGACGAGGAACACGTTGCTCGGCTTGACGTCGCGGTGCACGATTCCCCGCGTGTGGGCGATCGCGAGTCCGCGGGCGACCCGACGCGCGACTGTGACGCTCTCGGTCACGGAGAGGGGACCGCGGACCAGGCGATTTGCGAGGTCCTCGCCGTCGAGCCACTCCATCGCGAGGAACGGCTCTCCGAGCGGAGTCTGCCCATGGGACACGTACCGAACGACGGCGGGGTCGGCGAGCTCGGCGAGAAGATGGGCCTCGCGCGAAAAGCGGTCGGCATTCCCCTCTCGGCGCGCGAGCACTTTGATGGCCAAGCGTTCACCCGTCTGTTGGTCCAACGCCCGGTAGATGATTCCCATGCCGCCTCGGCCAGCGAGACGTTCGATGATGAAGCGGTCTGACAGGAGGTCACCTTCGCGCAGGCTCCGTGATGCATTCGGCTCCTCCGCCAAAGGCTCGGGGATGGCGGCGACCTCACGAAGAAAGGAATCGGTGAGGCTGGAGACATCGGAGGTGGGCAATCCGTCTTCGCTGGCAAGGGTGCCCGCGGGCTTCCTCTCTCCTCGAGGCATGTACGGGCCCTCTCGTGGAATGAGCGTCACGTTGGAAGGCCGCGGCGAGGAAGCCAAGGGTTTCGAGACCCGCGGGTCGTGGAACGCGATTTCTTGCTCGCGCACGCCGTTTTTGCCTGAGGACGTGCGGGACGGGCGGCGAGTGCGCCCGGGGTCGAGAGATCGATGGCAAATGTGCGCAAACCCGTATCAAAGGGACGACGGCGCGGCCTTACGGGCAGCTCGGGATCGTTCTCGAGCCTACGCGTGAAGGTCGACCTGCATCCCCGGGGCGGCTAACGCGGCAGGCTTCGGATCGGACTGCGGACCGAGCGGCAAAGGCCACGAACGCGCAGGACATGCAGTTGCGCGCGGCCCCAGCCGGCGCACACTCAGAGCCGTCGTGCGCTCCCCTTCGCCTGTCGGTCTCGTTTTGACCCTCGCCGCGTCCGGCTGCGGCGGTCGCACAGCGCTCGATTGGACTTCGCCGGCCCCTGACTGCCCGGGGGACACGCTACCTGCCAGCATCAGGTAGGTTGGACGGAACGGTAAACTCGCAGTTTGGTATTTCCTCTTGCCAATGGGAGGTCGTATCGCACGACCAGACTGGCTGGCATTGAAGCCCTTGGGTGCACACTTGCTGTCCCTGTTCGCATGTGCCGCCAGAGACCGGAGTTGCGACGCAACCGGCATCGGACGCGGCAGCCGCAATCGGCGGTTCTAGAGAAGGCCCGCAGCCGAAGGCGAGAAGAATCCACCCGATGGCGAGAAGATCGGCGAGGCGCATCGGCAGCCTCACTGCACCCACTGGACCATGAAGGGAGGCAGAATCGACGGCGGTTCGCGCATTCTTCGCGATGCCATGGTGGTGTGCCAACCGTGGCGTTCATGTCACCAATGCGTCACGAAACGTGCCGACGCGAGCCGGATAGGAATTCAAATCCGGCCACTACCCATGACCGACCGTGTCACAAACGACCAACCTGCATCAGGGCCAGGACTCGTGTGTCTTCGTCGATTACGGCTCTGCATAATCCGACCGTAAATCACGCGGGGGGCCGCATAATGCCCGAGGGATGCGCACATAACGGGCTTGTGTTTCGCCCTGGCTCCCACGCCCTGATCCTCCGTTTTGCGGCTGTGTACCGTGCTGGGTGCAGGCAGGTCTGCCCCTGCGAGAGCCGCGTTGGGCGTCATCTTGGTGGCGGACGCCGCGTGTCGTAGAGCTCGGGTGCGCGAGTGGACTCACCGGAGTCCGCCGTCGCGACGATCAGGACCTACCCAACGACCGCGAACGCGCAGCGCACGCCGCCCTGATCCCGCTTCCGATGGGCGCGAACCGCCTCACGAGCTTCATCGGCGCGCGGTTGCCGTTGGTGACTACGGCAATCGCGCAGCCGGTCGTCGGATCGGCCCAGGCGAGAGTGCCGAAGTTTCCCGCGTGGCCGAAGCACTCGCGGGTGCGCCACCAGCCGAAGGGGTGCGGCCAGAACCAGCCGAGCCCGAAGCCCCGACCGAGCACCATTGGAACGCGGACGGTACGATCGGTGCCGCGCGTTTGCGCGGTGGTGTACCGGGCGAGGAGCGCGTCGCTAATCATCGGCCGGCCCTCGATCCCCTTCGCGCCGTCTAGGAGCCAAGCGTAGAAGCGGGCGAGCGCGCGTGCGGTCCCGACCGTTCCGGCCCCAGGGAGGATGGCCGTAAGCTGCTCGACTGAGTTCTGCGCCTCCTCGAAGCCGACCATGACCTCGCCCCCGAGCGAGGGGGGCTTGGGGTCGACCCAGTACGAGCGAGCGAGGGAGGGGATCTCTTCGGCGGAGACGCCGAGGCGCAGGTCGTCCAGACCGGCGGGGGCGAGAATTTCTTCTTCGAGGAAGCGCGCAATCGGCTTGCCACTGATCCTGCGCACTACCTCGCCCAAGATCCAGCCGAAACCCAGCGGCTGGTAAGCTAGCGTGCCGCGCCGAAAGGCTGGGGCCGCGGCGGCGATCCGTGCCATCACGCCGTCCCAGTCGCCGTAGTGACGCCAGTCGCGCTCGATTTCGCGGAGATAGAGACCCGAGCGGTGGAGAAGAACGTCGAGGATGGTGATGTCCCCCTTTCCCGCAGCAGCGAACTCGGGCCAGTAAGAGGCGACGGGGCGCTCGACGTCGATCTTCTCCAAGTGCTCGAGCCGTGCGACGGCGATCGCGACGAGCGGCTTTCCCGCGCTAAAGACGCACGAGCGGAGCGCGGGGGTGAACTCCACGCTCGCCATCCCCTCATTGGAGCGCCAGCCGCGCGCGATCCCCACGGCTTCGTCCACCGCGAGCACCCCGCGCCGCCGCACGGCGATCTGTCCGCCGGGGAAGACCCCATCCGCCTGCTGCCGCCGGAAACGCGCGAGCACGCGCGCGATCTGATCCGCATCCATGCCCGCGCGCGCGGGATCTGCGGGTTCCTGTCCCGTCGTCGGGATCATGCGGGGACAATACCCCTCGACTGTGCCGGAATCGAGCGAGTCATCGAAGGCGTTCGGCCCAAGATCGATCCCGAACCTCGTCAGGGGGGCTTGTGGCCGGAGGAGCGGAACGCTCGAGATCGATGGGCTCGACGCGCAGGTCGGCCGCTTTTACCGCTACGAGCCTCCAGCCCCCGGTTGGTGCTAATTTCGAGCGGCGATGTCCGGTCGAATCGTCTCCGCAGAGGTCGTCTCCAACGACGCGCGCGCGTACCGTCTCACCGTGCGTGTGCGCGAGGGCCGCAGCGAGACGACCCACGAAGTGACGCTCGCAGGCGAGCTGCTCGCACGCCTGGGCCCGGGTGAGTCGGCCGAGGCATTCGCCAAGCGGTGCTTCGCCTTCTTACTCGAACGTGAGCCCAAAGAATCGATCTTGCGGAGTTTCGATGTGTCCGTCATCGCGAGCTACTTCCCGGAGTTCGAGCGCGAGATCGCGCGCCACTAAAATTCAGCTTCGCAAGCTGCGAGGCTCTCGAACCAGTGAGATACGGAGGCGACCGTCTTGCCGAGCTTCGAATTCGTGCACGCCGCAGCTCATGCCGGTCGCGCGCCGCCGCCGGGCGGCCTGTCTTTTTTGGAGGGTCTCTTTAGTGTGCTGGACTGCAGTTCAAGACAGACCCGCCACCGAAGGCTAGGTCCGACGTGCCACACGCGAAGCCAGGCTGAACGCATTCCGTGGAGCTTTGGCAAAGCTGCAACGTGTCCGGCCAGCACGGCGACGGCTGGCAGCTCGACGAAGTGATTTGGGTCCCCCAGCTCCCCGTATACGGGTCACCGCAGCACTTGCCCTGACGCGCAATCGGCCGATGCTCTACAGTTCAAGCCGAGCAAGCATGATAGGTGGGCAAGATTTCGCATTATCGACGGCAAGGTCACGCTCGTCGATCGAGCTCGTTCGACAGGACCGTCACGACATCGTCTGCGTGGAGGCTGACGGGCCCCACGCTTACCGGCCGCGCGCCCGCACCCGCAAGGCGCGCGCGTGTCGGCCCGTCCAATCCGAGGTGGTCGCCGACGAAGAACGCCGCGTCGCGCGCGATCGTCGGTTCCGCGCGCAGATCAGGCGCGTGCTCTTCGAGGACGTACGACCGGGCCGTGCCGAGGTCGGCAAATACTGGGTCGAGCCCTCCCGCCGCGATGGTGATGCCCGGTCGCACGTGGACGAAGCCCTCGCCGTCGACGTCCTCGGGGAGCGACTTCTTCACGAGCGTCGCGAGGCTCCGCTCGTCCGGACGAAGAAAACGCGCCGTCGCGCCCTCGACCCGAAGGACGCGTGGCGCCTTGGGACCGCCGAGCAGGACGAGGTAGACGAGCGTGTCGCGCCGCACGCCGTGCGAGGTGAGGAGCGCTGCGCGGAGGCAACGCACCAGCACGTCGATGCGCCCGCTGGTCGAGGGGAGATCTTCCAGCGAAAAGTCGCCCGAGGCCGTCGCCGTCCGGCCGACGATCACGAAGCGCCGCGTACCCCTGAGGCGCGGCAGGAGCGCGCGATCGAACGCCCCCGTGTCATGGCCGAGAGCCTCGTGGCAGCGCCTCACCGCCGCGACGAACCCGACGCCGGGCGCGCGCACGTCGCCGGCGCCGTCGAGCTTGGCGATGGCGCGCTCGAGGATGCGCCGCGCAGCCCCCACGTCCCTCTGATCGACCAGTTTGTACAGGGCGGCGGCGACCTGGACGAGCCCCTGCTGCCAGGGGCGCCGCTCCCTTCGCCATGCGCTCTCCCACGCCTCGTGCGCCTCCCAGTACGCGCCCGCGTCGAAGAGCGCAGCGCCGCGCGCCAGATCGTCGTCGGAGGACACGTCGGTGCAGAGTAGCAAGCTCGCGGGGTGAGGGTCGCAGCACCGGATGTCGAAAGAGCTGACCACCCCGCGGCACGTGCCACCCGACGAACTCGTCTCGGAGTGCGTCGTAGCCTTCCTCGAAAACGGGCTCCTTCATCCAGCGCCTTTCAAGCCTCTTAACTCGAACGCTCATGGCGCAGTTCACTTGGCCTTCTTCTTGGTCGCGCCGGTTCCTGCGTCAAGCTCGAACGAGCGGGGCGCGTGCCGGGTCTTTCCTCAGCTCCAGCCGGCGATGTCGTGTGCGAAGTGTACTGGTCGGGGGATTCCTGGCCAGAGCGACTGTGGTGGCCAGGACGGTGGTCCGCGGGCGCTCGCGTCGTGAGGTCTCGCGGGACACGGGGTTCATCGGGGCGCGTCCCGGCGAGAACACCTTCACGTGGACGCGCTTATCCGTCGGCTCCGGGATATACGTCGCCAAGAAATGCGAGGCTCGCCGAGCACACGGCGTCGGCTCGCTCCTGGGCGATCCAGTGCCCAGCGCCGGGCACGGACCTCAACAACTTTCAACAGGGTTCGCTCCAACCCGTGCTCTGCTCCCTGCCTCGTCGATTCCCAGGGCGACGACCACGAGCCCCCGAGAATGGTCTCGGGGCGAGTGAAACCGCCACCTTCAACTTTCAGAGAGAGGGCGGGACTACGCCTTTGGTTCCGCCCGCTTACCTGGGGGGCACCGAAACCGAGCCGAACGCGAGAAGACAGAGGGACGATGTCCCGAGATACTTGTCGTCGTCGGCTCGGCGGACTCCCTGCCCCACGACGAGCCCTGCTCGCTGGAGGCGACGACGATGACGTACCTCTCCCAGTTCGTAGTCTTCAAAAACGCCTGCCTCGCCGAACGGTACGCGACGCGAACGATGCCGATGGCGACGCTGCTCGAGGCTTACCTCGACGGGGACGTGGAGATCCCGGACATCGACGCCTTCCTGGACGTGCGGCAGGACGTCGTCGCCTTCACGCTCACGGCCGACCACGTGAGGTTTCTGGTGACCCGCATGCTCCCCGAATGGGCTCATACACTCCCAGAGTCAGGACGCGCGCATCGTGCGCGACCACTACGACCGCGGAAACGACTTCTTCGCGGCATTCCTCGGTGACACGATGATCGATACGGCGGGTTACTTCAGGGACCCGAGCGATTCGCTCGAGCAGGCGCAACGTAACAAGATGGACCGCGTGTGCCGCAAGCTGATGCTCCGCCCCGGCGACGAGCTACTCGACATTGGCTGCGGGTGGGGGACGCTGGCAATCCACGCCGCCCAGAGCTTCGGCAGGAGCGAAAGCAACCGCGGCAGCCCCGCGCCCAGGAAACGGTGCGAGCAATCCTCGAGGCGACGGTGCAGATCCTCGATCGGGAGGGTCTCGACGCCGCGACCACTAAGCGGATCGCGGAAGTCGCCGGCGTCAGTATCGGCTCGCTCTACCAGTACTTCTCCCACCGCGACGCTATCCTCAGCGCGCTGCAAGATCGCGAGTTCGAGCGGACGCTCGCGCTCATCGAGAAGGTGCTTGCCGACGGCAACCTCCACGAGGAGCCGGTGGAGACGGTCCGGTCGGTGCTGCGCGGGCTCGCCGAGTTGTACGCGAACTGCACGGGCCTGCACCGCGTTCTGGCCATCGAGGGTCTACGCGTGGCGAAGGCCGAGCGCGTGCACGCGTTCGACCTGAGGGTTATCCAGGTCGTCCGACACTTTCTCGGGCGAATTGGGTCCAGCGCCACGAGACTCGACGCCGAGCCCGGTCGAGCCCCGCTCGCGGGACTTTGCGTCGTCGAGGGCGTACCGCCCGCGTTGAGGTAGCGCTATGGGCGCGTTTGGGCGCGCCGTGTGCGCGCGTGTGCGGCCGCAAGGACGACTGCCAGAAGCAGGAGCGGTGCGCCATCGCTGGAGGCACTACCCCGCGTCGTCTGGCAGCCACCTCGGACGGACGCCGTGGGCTGCACGCCTCCTCCACTTGTGGGGTTCGCGCCAGATCCTGCATCGAGCGCCGTGCTCGATGGAGGCGTTACGCTTCCACTAAAGCTTCCGCCGCCGCATTGGCCGTAGAACGGGCTCAGATCTGCATTGGGTGGAATGCAGACCGGCGCGCACCCGGCATCGGCGACGGGCCCGGCGTCGTCCGGCGTCACGATGCCTCCGCTGGTGCACGTAAAGGGGCAGGCGCATGTCCAAGTTGCGGGGCAATCAGCCTCGGATTGACAGCTCTCGTATACCGCGGGGCTACTGCAGGAATAGGTCGTGATCGACAGGCACAAGGTGCCCGCCTCGCAGAGCGCAAGGCACGGTGGCTCGGCGTCGGCATTTCCGCCGTCGCAAAGGAAGGCGCCTGGCGGGAGAGCAATGTCCTCGCAGCTGATCCACGCCGCCGTCGCGTAGCTCGGGATCGACGCGTCGAAGCGGTCGGGACCACAGTCGATGACGCCCGCATTGGCGACCGTCGTTGCAGGATTGGGCAGGGCCCCGCCGTCCAGCGCACACGTAAAACCGGGTCCGCATTGCGAGTTCGCGGTGCAGGGAACTTCCCATTGAGGCGCGCAGAGGTTGTCAGGCTGGCAGTCTTGCCCGCCATCCGCGTCGGCCGTGCAGGTCGAACCGAAGGGGAGGCAGCGAAAGCCTGCCGCGCAATCGGAGTCGCTCTGGCACTGGCCGCTCGTACAAGTGGGACCGCCATTGGGCTCGGTGTTCGTGGGCGTGCAGACGAAGCCCTTCGGGCAATCTGTGCTGACCGTGCAGGCCTGCGCGAATGCGTCACGCGCCAGGACGATCGTCGCGCCGAAGGCGAAGGCCAGCGCAACCCACCGCGTCCGTGCACCTACCGGCATGGCGCCGCGGAAGAGCATGTGCCATGCCACAGGGAAGAGCTAGCCTTTTCGTGTTGAGACAGGGCGCCTCCGCCGGACGTGGACGTCATGGAAAGGCGGCCCCCGGCACAGTTCAGCACAGGCTGCGAGTGCCGAGCGTGCTCGATGGCTGTACTCGCCCGGGTCGGTCCAGCTCGACGGCCTTTTCGCTCCGACGGGTTCAGCTTGTCGCCACGAGGCGAGCGCCATTCGAGGCTTTGCCGTGCCTTGAAACGAGCAGGCCGAGCTCCGTCTTGCAGGACCCGCACCCGGTGCCGGCCTTGGTCGCGGCGCCAAGTGCCTCGACGGAGTCGGCGCCATTGCCGATCGCCTCGCGCAGTGCTGCCTCGCTGACTTTGTGGCAGTTGCAAACGGTACGGTCGACCGCGCTGCCCCCCGGGCGCACCTGGCAGAGGACCTCGAGGGGATCCTCGGGCAATGGGTCGCCACGGTCGAAGAGCTGAACGAGCCTACCTGCGGCAGCGGTGTTTCCGACGAGCATGGCGCCCACCAGATGCCGGTCCCGCACAATCAGTTTTCGATAGGCGTCGCGCCTTGGCTCTGTGATTTGAAAGACGTCATCGCTATCGAGTTGGGGTTCACGCACCCCCATGCACGCGACATCGACACCGGCCACCTTCAAGCGTGTGTAAAGCTTCGAGCCTTGGTATCGGCTCTGCGGTCGGACACCGGACAGCACGTCCGCCAGAACTACCGCCTGCTCCCAGACCGGGGCGACGATCCCGTATGTCTGCCCCCGATGTTCGGCGCACTCGCCAAACGCGTACACGCCGGGCACCTCGGTCGCGAGGGTGTCGTTGACCAGTATCCCCTTGTTGACGGGAAGTCCCGACGCGTGGGCGACTTCGACACGGGGGCGGACACCGCACGCCAAGACAACCATGTCGGCAGGTAGGTGGGTTCCGTCGTCGAGACTCGCCCCGTTCACGTGCTCGTCGCCGTACACACGTTCGAGGGTCCGGCCCGTGCGAACGAAGATGCCGCACCGCTCGATCTGGCGCCCCAGTATTTCGCCGCCCAGCTCGTCGAGCTGGGCGTTCATGAGGGTCCGAGCAACGTGCACGGCGGTGACGTGCAGACCGCGATCGGAGAGCGCCTTGGCAGCTTCGAGGCCGAGAAGCCCTCCGCCGACCACGATGGCGCTGTCGCCGGGCCGCGCGTAGGCCCGCATCCGCAAAGAGTCGTCCATCGTCCGATAAACGAAGACCCCTTGGCGCAGCTCGCCACCCTCGACGGTCATCCCGTCGAGGGGAGGCACTACGGGCTGACTGCCGGTCGCGAATAGAGCCAGATCGTAACGATGGCTCTGGCCGTCGTCGGTCACGATGGTCTTTCGTGACGTGTCGAGGCGTATCACCCTGCGGTGGATGAGCTGCACGCTATGACGTTCGTACCAGTCCGAAGGTTTGGTCACGATGCTATCGGCGGGTTCCCCGTGCAGTACGCGACTGAGTAAGATGCGGTTGTAGGCGCCGAAAGACTCCTCGCCGAACACCGTCACCTCGTACCGGAGGGTGCCCCCGCGTTGCAGGAGTTCGTCGAGCAAGCGGCACGTGCCCATCCCGTTGCCGATGATCGAAAGCTTCTTGCTGCGCATGGTCAGGAGCGATCCGGCGCCGCCCCGACCTTCACGCGAACCGCACACACCTTGAACTCGGGCATGCGGCTGGTTGGATCGAGCGCTGGATTGGTGAGCAAGTTGGCTGCCTGGCGTCCTCCCCAGTGAAAGGGAGCAAACAGCGTATCGGGCCTGATGTCGTGGGAAACGTGCACGCGAAAGCGTACCTGTCCGCGGCGGCTCTCGACGAAGATCGCTTCCTCCTCCGCTACCCCCAAGCGGGCCGCGAGCTGCGGATGAATCTGGACGCGTGGCTCCGGCTTGGCGTCGACCAGAGGGTCGACTCGGCGAGTCTGCGCTCCCGAGTTGTAATGCTCCTTGTAGCGGCCGGTCGTGAAGAAAAATGGGTACTCCTCGTCCGGCAGCTCGGCAGCCGCGCGGAACGGGGCGACGTGAAAGCGAGCCCTGCCTCCAGGACGGGCGAAGCGATCGGCGAAAAGGCGCGGGGTACCTGGATGATCCAGCGCTGGACACGGCCAGAAGACGCCTTGGGAGCGTCGGAGTTTCTCGTAGGTGATGCCGCTGTAGTCCGCCTTCGCGCCTGCCGTCGCTCGACGGAGTTCCTCGAATACCGCCTCAGGGGACGCGAAGGCGAAGCCCTGCGTGGCGCCCAGACGCTGCGCGAGCTCGCACATAATTTCGATGTCCGTCTTGACCCCCGCGGGTGGAGGGCGAACGCGCTGGCGCAAGATGACACGGCCTTCCAGATTGGTCATCGTGCCCTCTTCCTCCGCCCACTGCGCGACGGGCAAGATCACGTGAGCGGCCTGGGCGGTCTCATTTTCGAAGGCGTCGCAAACGACCAGCAGCTCGAGCTCTCGCAACTTTCGCTCGACGTGGGCCGCGTTGGGCGACGCAACGACCACGTTGGAACCAAAGACGAGCAGCGCCCGAGCGCCTCCCTCTGGCCCCAGCGCGTCGAGCAGCTCGTAGGCGCTCTTGCCCTTGCCAGGAAGGTCCTCGGGTTCGACTCCCCAGACCTTTGCGATGGCGGCACGATGCTCCGGATCTTCGATGAGCCGGTATCCAGGCAGCTGGTCCGCCTTCTGCCCGTGTTCGCGACCGCCCTGACCGTTGCCCTGGCCGGTCAGGCAACCGTACCCGCTGGCTGGTTTACCCACCTTGCCGAGCGCCAGCATCAGGTTGATGAGTGCGAGGACCGTATCGGTGCCTTTGGACTGTTGCTCGGACCCGCGTCCGGACAGGACCATGCTCGATTCGGACCGGGCGAGGAGTCGAACCGCCCGTATTTGCTGCTGGATGGGCACTCCTGTCAGCCGCTCCACGTGCGCCGGGCCGCTGGCGAGCACACTTCGTCGTAGGTCGTCGAAACCTTCGGTTCGCCGGGCGATGTACTCTTCGTCGACCAGCTTCTGATCGATCGCCAGATGGAGCAACCCGTTCGCAAGAGCCAGGTCGGTGCCTGGCGTAAGCTGCATGTGCATCGTCGCGACGCGAGCCGTATCTGTGTGGCGCGGATCGACCACGATGAGCTCCCCACCCCGGCCCTTTTGTTGGTAGACCCACTGCATGATCGGGGGCATTGTTTCCGCGCAATTGGACCCCCAGAGCATCAAGGTCTTCGTTTCGGCAATGTCGGAAACGGGAAAAGGGAGCCCGCGATCGATGCCGAACGCGCGATTCTGCCCCGCCGCCGCCGACGCCATGCAGTACCGACCGTTGTAGTCGATGTGAGGGGAGCGCAGGGCCACGCGCACGAACTTGCCCAGCAGATAGGTCTTCTCGTTGGTGAGGGCGCCGCTGCCGAAGGTGGCGACAGCGGATGCACCGTACTCGGCGCGAATGGCGCGCAGGCGTTCGCCGACGAAGTCGAGGGCCGTGTCCCAGGCGGCGGGAACGAGCCGCCCGCCGCGCTGTCGCATCATGGGACTCTGAATCCTCGCGGGGTGGTCGAGGAGCGCAGCGGAGGTGAACCCCTTGATGCACATCTGTCCGCGATTCACCGGGAAGTCCGGGTCCGCCCCAACCTTGACTTCGCCCCTGTGGCCCTCGGTCGTCGTGACCGACATGCCGCACTGAAAGGCGCAGTACGGGCAGTGCGTCTTGGTCGTCTCCGAGGTGACGAGTCGCAGACGGGCCTCGGGCTTCGCGCGCATGTCAGGACCCCGAACAGGAAGAGCAGGTTCGGGACGAGGCTCGCACGACCCGCCTCTTCAAACGCGCGCTTCGGTGGCCACGGCAAGGGCCCCCGCAGGTTGCCGGATGTAAAAGGCCCAGGTCAGTGCCATGCACGCGACATAGAACAAAAGGAAAGACGTCAGCGCCCCGTGCACCGAACCCGTGGCGGCGATGGAGGCCGCGAAACCCCGCGGCACCAGATAACCGCCGCAGGCACCGATCGCCGACACGAGGCCGATGGCCGCTGCGCTCTCGATGCGTGCGGATCTCAGGGCCCCCTCTCGCCCCAAACCTGCACCCTCTGGGCCGGAGGCCAGTGCGGCGTTCTTGAAGATGAGCGGAATCATCCGGAACGTCGAACCGTTTCCCATCCCCGTCGTTACGAACAGCACCATGAACGTGGCGAGAAATCCGGCGAAGCTCCGGGCGTCCACGAAGTAGATGACGGCCACCGTGGCCACGCCCATCGCGAGAAACGTG
Organism: Polyangiaceae bacterium; assembly: GCA_035622655.1. GTDB lineage: Bacteria > Myxococcota_A > Polyangia > Polyangiales > Polyangiaceae > Palsa-1150. The sequence continues at coordinate 277 of DASPUY010000087.1, read as the reverse complement.
ACAAACGTGATCCGAGTCCCTCCGTAGCGGTCCGACAGCCATCCCCCGAGAGGGCGCGCGAGCGAGCCGACGAGTGGACCCAGAAACGCGAGGTTCGCTCCCGTATGTTGCGGGAATTGCATTTTGAGAAGCAGCGGGAACGCCGCCGAGTACCCAATGAAAGAGCCGAACGTGCCGATGTAGAGCCACGCCATGACCCAGGTGTGCCTGGATCGGGCGACGGCGAGTTGGTCACGCAGGTTCGAACGGGCGGACCTGAGGTTGTTCATGTGGCGGG
>DASPUY010000086.1:0-27173 GCA_035622655.1 Polyangiaceae bacterium | reverse complement strand
GGCGTTTCTACACCTGGTTCACCGGCTTCGCACCGGCGCGGGCCACGGGGAACGTGGAGCAGGTCGCCCTCGCCGTCCTGGTCGTGAACGGGCCGACTTGGGAGGTCAAGGCGAACGTGGTCGCTCGAGACATGCTCCGAGCGTATTTCGCGGCGAGGAACACGCCGGGGGTGACGCGGCCCACGGTCACGGCGATGACGGGCCGACGCCATCCTCGCTGATCGGCCGCACGCTCAGCCGGCAAGCGCCCGATCGACGATCGCCGGCACGTGCGCGAGCGCGTGCTCGAGATCGAAGAGCTCGCCAAGCCTGCCCGCACCCAGCTTCGCGCTCAGGTCGGCATCGCTTGCGAGCAATTCGCGGAACCGTCCCTCGCCTCGCCACGCGCGCATCGCGTTTCGCTGGACCAGCACGTACGCCTCTTGGCGAGCCATTCCCGCCTCGACGAGCGCCAGCATGACCGCTTCGCCGAAGTAGAGCTCGCCCGCCGCACCGAGGTTGCGCATCATCCGCTCCGGATACACCACGAGCCCTTCGACGAGGCGCGTGCTGCGATCGAGCATGAACGCCAGAGTGGAGGTGGCGTCGGGCGCGATCATGCGTTCGACGGACGAGTGCGAGATGTCGCGCTCGTGCCAGAGCGGGACATCCTCCAGCGCGGGAACCACCGCCGCTCGGACGATGCGAGCCAGTCCGCACAGGTTCTCGCTGAGTACCGGATTGCGCTTGTGCGGCATTGCGCTCGAGCCTTTCTGGCCGTGCGTGAATGCCTCCTCCGCTTCCGCGACTTCGCTGCGCTGCCAATGACGCACGTTCGTCGCGAGCCGCTCGATCCCTGCGGCGACGAGCGCGAGCGCCGCGAAGTAAGCAGCGTGTCGATCCCGCGCCACGATCTGCGTCGGCACGGATTCGGCCTCGAGCCCGAGCGACGCGAGAGCCCTTCTCTCGATATCGGGGGACAGGTGTGCATACGTGCCGACCGCGCCGGCGATCTTTCCCACGGCGACTTCGCGCCGTGCGGCCTCGAGCCGCGCGCGGCCCCGGGAGAGTTCCGCGTGGTGCCCGGCGAGGACGAGCCCGAAGGTGATCGGCTCGGCGAAGATCCCGTGGCTGCGCCCGATCATCGGGGTCCTCGCGTGCTCTCGCGCCCGGCGCGCGAGGGCGTCCCGCAGGTCATCGCACCGTGTCAGCAGAGCGTCGGCGGCGTCGCGCAGCAAGATCGCGAGCGAAGTGTCGAGCACGTCGCTCGAGGTCATCCCGCGGTGGAGCCAGCGCGCCTCCGCTCCCGCGAGCTCTTCGACGTGCGTGAGGAACGCGATGACGTCGTGCTTCGTCGTGCGCTCGATCTCGTCGATCCGCGCCGGGCTCAGGACGATTCCCTTGCCCTGGATGCTGGCGGCCGTGCCGCTCGGGACCAGGCCCGCCTCCTCCATGCTTTTGCATGCGGCGAGCTCCACCTGCAGCCACACGGAATATCGGCGCGCCTCCGACCAGAGCTCGCCGAAATCGGCAGGAGTGTAACGGGGTATCACGACGGCATTCTCAGGAGCGACCGTAGACGGGGACGGCTGCGCCGCTGATGTCGCGCGCCCCGTCTCCGAGGAGAAACGCGATCACCGCTGCGAGCGATGCGGTCGAGACCCAAAGCGCCGGGTCCGCGGCGGGCATGGCCGCCCGGTTCGCCGGAGTATCCAGTGTGCTCGGAAGGACGGCGTTCACTCGCACGCCGCGCGCCAGCACCTCGGACGCCGTGGCGCGTGCCAGCGCGACCACGGCAGACTTCGCGGCGGCATATGCAGCGGAGCCGGCGCTGGTCCAAGGCTGCTCGACGGCCCGAGAACCGACGACGACGATGCTCCCGCGGCGGGCGGCAACCATCGGCGGCAACAGGGCCCGCAAGCTTCGATATGCGGTTTCGAGGTTTGTGGCCATCATCGTGCGCCAGACGTCGTCACTGGTCTCTTCGTGCAGAAGCGTGCCGCCACGCCACGCGCCGGCGAGCAGCGCAGCACGCGAGGGAGCGGCTCCCGTCTCTTGACGGATGCGGTCCATGGCGCGGGCCCACGTGGGTCCGTCCGTCGCGTCGCCGGTCAAGCAAAGGGCGCCGCCCAGTGACGCGGCAAGCCTCTCGAGTCGCTCAACCTGCCCGTCGCGGTCGAAGAGTACCAGCCGCTGGCCGCCAAGCGACAGGGCGCGCGCGACTTCCGCACCGAGAGCGCCGGACGCACCCGTGACAATCGCGACGTCTTCCATCTCGGGCTCCTTACCTCATGCGCTCCAGTCGCGCATGCTCGGCCCGCCTGTTCGATCAGATTTTGAGCGAGAGCCCTTCGTGAGCAGCCACGGCATTGGCGAAGAGCGCCTTCGCCCGCCTCTCCTTGTCTCGCACGGCGGCGTCCGTCTGCACCGGATCGTGGTGAAACAGGACCAGCCGACGTGCCCCGGCCGCGCGCGCGATTCGGATCCCTTCCTCGTACGTGCTGTGCCCCCAGCCCTTCTTCGAGCCGCCGCTGCCCGTCGTGCCCGCGTATTCCTCGGGAGTGTATTGCGAGTCGTACACGAAGACGTCGGCTCCACGCGCGAGCTCGACCAGCTTGTCGTCGATTCGACCTTCGTAGTGCTCGGTATCGGTCGCGAACACGAAGACCTTGCCGTCGTGGTCGACCCGGAATGCATACACCCCTTGCGGATGGTTGCCGCTCGCGTTGGTGACCCGGATGCGCGGTCCGCTGCCGTCGTCGATCGTGACGGCCTCTCCCTCGCGCAGGTCGCGAAATTTCATAGTCGCCCCCATCGCCGATAAGTGGACGGGGAAGTTCGGATGATCCATCTGCCCGGCGAGAGTTTCCTCGAGCGTGCGCGAAACGTTGTTGCCGCCGTACAGATGAAAGACGTTGCCGGCGACGAACGCGGGCTCGAAGAACGGAAAGCCCTGGATGTGATCCCAGTGGACGTGGCTGAAGAACATGTGCGCCGTCAGTGGCATTTCGCTGAGCAGCTTCTTGCCGAGCAGGCGCAGTCCCGTTCCTCCGTCGAAGATCAGGATGGCCTTGCTGGCGCGCACTTCCACGCAGCTGGTATTGCCCCCGAATTCGACCGTTGCAGGCCCGGGTGTGGGGATGCTCCCGCGAACTCCCCAGAACGTGATTTGCATCCGATTCGGTCGCTCCTTATTTGGATCGGCTTACCCCGGCGTGCGGCTCCGAGCGGCCGGATCCGCGGTCGCCCCTGCCGCTCTTGCGAGCGTACCTCGTCAGAGGAAAGATGGGTATTGCTTGCATGTGCCCATGGGCGCCATCGTCGTTCTCGGCTGCGCGGTTCGGATCGACGCGGAGGGCCATCTGCGTCCGGGGGCACTTTCGGGGCGCATCGCCGCCGGTGCGCAGGCCTACGAACGGAGCCACCAAGGTACGGTGGTGATCGTCAGCGGGGGCCGACACTGGGGGGCCTTCGTCGAGGCCGACGTCATGGGCCGCGAGCTCATACGTCGGGGGGTACCCCCCGGGGCCGTCGTACGAGAGCGATGTTCTCTCACGACGCTGGACAATGCACGCTTCTCGGCCGCCATCCTCCGTCGTCGTGGGCTCCACCGCGCGCTGCTCGTCACGTGCTCCTGGCACGTGCCTCGCGCGGTCAAGCTGTTCGCGATGGCCGGAATCGACGCCATGCCGGTGCCGGCGTGCGAGGGCCCTTCGGCCCCGCTGATGCGGCGAGTGTGGCGTGCGGCTCGTGAGCGGTTCCTCTCGTGGATCGAGGTCCGGACCGTTCCGCTTCACCCGTCATGAGGGCGAGCGCGGGGCTGCTCATATGCGCCCTGGTGATCGGGTGGGGTCCGGGGTGTTCGCATGGAAGACCCGAGCACCAATCCCCGGACGTGGAGAGTCGTTCGCCGCGCTCGCTTTCGGACGACCTCGTCCGGATCGCGCGGGCCGAGGACCGACGCAGGGGCGGGGACCTGCCCGGCGACGCACGACGCCGCAGCGACGTGAACATCCGCCGGGCGGCGGCCAGAGCTCTGGCGCGCATTCTCGACGCGGACGACGGCCCGCTTCTGAGCGCGCTCGAGGACGAGGACGACGAGGTGGTCGCGTGGGCGAGTTACGGCCTCGGCGAATCGTGCAAGGGACACGAGGACCGCCACGTGCGGGCGCTGGCGGCTCGGCTCGCTTCGCTGGTTGCGGATCGAGGCTCGGCCGCAGGGAGGACAGGCCACCCGCTCGAGGGGGACACGCGCCTAGGCCGTCGAGTCGTGGCGACGACGCTTCGCGCGCTCGGTCGCTGCGGCAGCGACGCAGCCGAGGCGATCCTGCGGCATTGGGTGGGCGGCGGCGGAGAGGACGCGGATGCGGCGTGCTACGCCATCGGCGACATCGCGGCGCGCAGGGGCTCGCTTTCGAGCTATTCGGCTGGTGCCTTGCTCGACGCCGCCCTGGCGTCTCCGCCCACCGAGGCCGCCCTCGAGCCGTTCAGTCGCCCGGAGGTGGCCTTCGGAGGGGAGTTCGGGGCGCGTCTCGCTTCCGCGGCGCGCGCGTCGCTGGCGCGCGAGGGTCCCCTCGGCGTGTTCGCCGTTCGCGCGCTCGCGCGGACGCATGCGCCCGGAGTCGCGGACGACCTCACGCGGATCCTGATGTCCGACAGCGCCTCGCCCTCGGAGCGCGTGGAGGCGGCGGCCGGGCTCGCGCTACCTCCGCCTTCCCGCATGGTTGCGCTCGGGCAGGCCATCTCTTCGCTGACGCGCCGGCGCGCCCCGCTGCTCGCGGGGGACGATTACGTGGTCCTGCTTTCCGCGGTCGAGCGTTTCGACGTCGGCGAGTCGGGGGCGTCGACGTCGATCCTCGATTCTCTGGCGCGAGTGAGACCCGCATCGGTGGACGTTCCAGCCGACCTGCGTCGCGCGTCGGCCCTCCGCTGCGCGGCGGCAGCGAATCGGGTCCGCAACCCGTGGGACGATACCCTGCGCGAGTGCGACCTTGGAGACGGCGAAGTCGGCGAGCAGGCCCGTCTCGGAGTCCTCGAACGCGGCGCGCTGCTCGGAAGCCGGCGCTTCGCATGGGTCTCGCTGACGCGCTCCGCCCACCTCCGGATTCGCGAGGCCGCTCTCCAGGCGATTCCCCGCCATCCGGAACTTGGTGACGCGGCTCGGGAGGCGCTGGCAGCCGCTTTGACCGCCGAAGAGCCGGGGGTCGTCGCGACCGCCGCGAAGATCGTTCATGCGCATCCGGGACGCGTGTTCGTGCTGGCGGCGAGCGAGCGGCGGGCCGCGCTCGACGCGGCCTCTCCTCCGCCCACGTCGACTCCGGCGATGGAGATCGACGCCGCCGTGGCACGGGCGCTTCGCACGGCGCTCGCGCGGGCCTGGCGGCCCGATCTCGTCGAGACTCGTGTCGCCCTTTTCGAGGCGGCTCTCACCGTGGGCGTCGAGGAGGGTCGCGAGGCTGCCCGGAAGGGGTGCGCCGACGACAACGTGACGGTACGGGCGCGGGCCGGAGCAGCGCTCGCTGCGGCAGGGGAGGCGCCTTGTGCGCCGCCGGACCTCCAGGGTGCGGGGGCGGCCGCCGAAATCGGCCATGTCCTGTCGAGCCCGACCCGCGTGTCCTTCGAGATGGAGAGCGGAACCGTCGCGATCGTGTTCGATCCGGCCCTGGCGCCCATCGCCGTCACTCACCTCGTGGCGCTCGCCCGGTCGGGTTTCTACGAAGGCGGTGCGGTGCATCGCGTCGTTCCGGGATTCGTCGTTCAATTCGGCGATCCGCAGGGCGACGGGTACGGCGGGTCCGGTGAGCTCATGCGCTGCGAGACGTCGCCGGTCCCGTTCGACGCGTTCGACGTCGGCGTGGCGATCGCGGGTCGCGACACCGGTTCGAGCCAGATCTTCGTCACGCTCGCGCCCGAGCCGCAGCTCGACGGTCAGTATGCCTGGGTCGGTCGGGCGCAAGGGGATTGGAACTCGATTGCCCAGGGCGATCAAATCCGGGCGGTGCGGGTGGAGGAACAAGCCCAATCACCGAAGTGAGAAGGGCCCGTGCGCCGTGCCGCGCGGCGCGAGGAGCAGCGAGGGCCGAAGCGCGGCCCCAGGCGCCGGCGGCGTTCCACCGCACCGAGCGACGCTCTAGACTGCGCGCAAAGCTGCCATGCTCCTCGCGATCGACGTCGGCAATACGAACATCGTCTACGGTCTGTTCGAAGGCGAAAAACTGGCGCAAAAGTTCCGGGTCGAGAGCGTCAGAGGGCGCACCGCGGACGAGTACGCCGTCGGCCTTCTCGCGCTCCTGTCGATGCGCGGTGTGGATCCTGCCGCGGTCGACGCGGCGATCATCGCCTGCGTGGTCCCGTCGCTGACCGAACCGATGATCAGTCTGGTCCGCAGGGCGTTCCACCGCGACGCCCTGGTCGTGGGGCCGGGAACCCGGACCGGAATGGCGATCCTCATCGAGAACCCCAGGGAGGTCGGGGCCGACCGGATCGCCGACGCGGTGGCGGGCTACGAGCTCGCCAAAGGCGCGGTGGTGGTCGTCGATTTCGGGACGTCGACGAACTTCGACGTGGTGACGCCCAAGGGCGAGTACCTGGGCGGGGTGCTGGCTCCCGGCTTGCAGATCAGCGCGGATGCCTTGTTCTCGCGCGCGGCGAAGCTGCCGCGTGTCGAAATCGTCAAGCCTCCCCGTGTCGTCGGTCGCAACACCGTGCACGCGATGCAATCGGGCATCGTGTACGGCTACGTGGGCCTGGTCGACGGCCTCGTCGAGCGGATCCTCGCCGAGCTCGGCTACCCCTGCGCCGTCATCGCGACCGGCGGGCTCGCATCGCTCATCGCTCCACTCTCGAGGACGATCGGCTCCGTCGACGACGAGCTGACGCTCGTGGGGCTGCGGATCCTCTACGACCGCAATCGAAGCTGACCGCGCGGCGGCTAAGTCTTGGTCTGAGCCGTGGCCGCGAGCTGCTGCTGCTGCTGCGCGAGCATCTGCGAAATGGCGCGCGAGCGCTCCACCGCGAACTGCTTGACCTCGCGGACCTGGCTCGTGGCGAGCTTGTTCAACAGCGCGGTGATCTTCTGCAGATCGCGCAGCTGGAAGAGGGCCTCGAAGTAGTTGTGGGCAATTCTCACGTCGCGCAGCATCAGCGCCTCGTGGGGGGCCAGCAGCTTGACCACTTCGTCCACCTTCGCGGCTTGCCCATAGAGGGCCGACAGGCACACGAGCGCCAGTGGATCGCCCGGAGCGCGAGCCACGGCCTTCTTCGCGAGCTCGATCGCGCGATCGCGCGCGTTCTCGTCTTTCCGATCGTTGGCGTAGAAGCCCTGCAGGGCGACGTACGGCGCCGCCGACTTCGCGTTCACCGGCGCGTTTGCCAGCTCCTCGATCTGGCGGACCATGGCCTCGTCGCCGGAGGTCTCGCGGATCGAATTGGCGAGGTACGCCCAGGCATCGACGGAATTGTTGTCGATTTGAATCGCGCGCTCGGCGTTCTCCCGCTCGGCCTTGCGCTCCCCCTTCTCCTTCATGACCCGAGCGAGCTGAAGGCTCGGAAATGGGGAGTCCTTGAGCAGGTTCTGCGCGCCTCGAAGCGTCGCCTCGGCCTTGTCGAGCTTCTTTTGCGCCAGCTGAGCGACACCCAGCCCGAGCCAGTCTTCACCGTCTCCGCCGAGGGCAACGATCTTCGACAGGACTTTCTCGGCGCGCTCGTGCCGCCCGTATTTCATGAGCTCTTGAGCGAAGATTCGGCCGCGGTTGAGGTCATCTTTGCCGTCGTTCCAGTGTTTTTCCAGCCCGCCGAGCAGGTCCTCGAGGCCGATCGCGATGGGGCGGCCTTGATCGTCCTGGACCTGGACGGCCGGACCGTTGAAGCCGAGGAGCTTCCACACTTCCTCCATCGTCAGGGCGACGGGGCCCTCGACGATCTTCTTTTCCACCGGTGTGCCGTTCGGATTGATGGGAAGCAGCACGAGCGCGTTGCCGGGCACGCCGTTGGGAAACGCCGTGACGGGCGCCAAAATCGCGGCGCCGCCTTTGAGCTGAATGGCTGCGCCCCCGAGCGGCGGCCCCGATGGCTCGACGGGTCGACCGGGCGTGTTGCTGGACGTGTTCGACATTGCGCTGCGCCTCTCGTAGCACGAAATCGCGCGTGCCCGATAAAGGTGCGGACGGCAGCTCGGGTCTCCGCTGCGTTACGCGCTGAGCACAGCGTCATATTCTAGTTGCACGCCCCGGCGACCTCCGGCAGTGTCGCGCACGGCTCGTCGTCACGGCTCGTCGTTTCACCACCTCGAGGTCCATGCGCTGCATCGTTCTAGCCACCGCGCTCGCTCTGCTCGCAGCCCTTCCGCTTTCTGCGACCGACGCGCGCGCCGACGACACCATCCTGCATCCCGGTGACCACCCGACGTACAACTTGGAGCTGGAGCCGCACGGAACCTTCGGCTGGGGTGGTCCCTATGGGACCGACGGCGGCTTTGGTCTCGGCGCGCGCTTCGCCATCCCGATCGTGAAGAACGGCTTCGTGCCGACGATCAACAACAGCGTCGCCATCTCGTTCGGTCTCGACTGGGTGCACTACGGGTGCTTCGACAGCTTCGCGAGCTGCACGGCCGACTACGTCGAGTTTCCGGTCACGATGCAGTGGAACTTCTACGTGTCGCGCCACTGGAGCGTATTCGGAGAGCCCGGCCTCTATATTTATCACGGGTTTTTCAGCAATTGCTTTCTCTTCAACGATCACCTCGCGTGCCCCGCCGAGCCGACGCAGACGGGGGTGCTGCCCGCGTTCTACGCGGGCGCGCGATACCACTTCAGCGACAAGGTCTCGATCACGATGCGCTTCGGGTATCCGACGCTGTCCGTGGGGGTGAGCTTCTTTCTTTAGTCTTGTGTGGAGGGAGCGCGGCCGCTGCCTGGTCCTGCGTGGGAGGGAGCGCGGCCGCTCCCCCCACATCCGCCAGCGCGCCAGCGAAAGACCCGTCATGCCTGATGCCCCGCTTCGGCGAAAGCTCGGTCACGCGCTCGCGGGGCCGTCGCCGCACCGCCTTGTCGCGGGTCGTGTCTCCACCCGAGGGATTGCGGTCGAGCTGAGTCGGCCAGCCAGGCAAATGGCGCCGCGCCCGGGTCCGTCTTAGGTTTGGAGAGATGGCGCTCGCGATTTACCTGGTGGCCATTCTGGGCCTTGCGGTGCTGATGATCGTGCATGAGGGGGGGCACTATCTGGCGGCGCGGAAGTTCGGGATGCGCGTTCTTCGCTTCAGCATCGGCTTCGGGCCCACGGTGTGGAAGCATCGCCCGAAGAACAGCCCGACCGTGTACCAGGTCGCGCTCATCCCGTTTCTCGCATACGTGCAGATCGCGGGGATGAATCCGTACGAGGAGAGCGACCCGAACGATCCCGCCAGCTACTCGAATGCGCCGCTCAAGGCGCGCATCCTGACGATCGCCGCAGGGCCCCTCACCAACTATCTCTTCGCCTCCGTCCTCATCTTCTTCGGGCTGCTCATCGGTGGCAAAGAGGTGCCCGACGACGCAAGCATGCGCGTGGTCGTCGAGCCCGGCCCGGCGCAGATCGCGGGCGTGCAGACGGGCGACCGAGTCCTCGACGTCAACGGACGCTCGGTTCACTCCTGGGAAGAGCTGCGCAAAGCCGTGAGCGCTCATCCCGGCGAGCCCGTGACTCTCGGCGTCGACCGCGGTGGGGTCACGCTGCACCTCGCCGTGACGCCCGGACCCAAGGGCGACAAGGACGAAGGTCTCATTCACGTGAGGGTGCCCATGCGCCCCGAGCGGGTCGGGGTGGTCGAGGCGGCGAGGATGAGCGTCATCGCCCCGCCGCTGTTCGTCTACGAAAACGTTCGCGCGATCGGGCGCGTGCTCGCGGGCAAGGAGAAGCTGCAGGTGAGCGGTCCGGTCGGGATCGTGAAAGAGACCGCCAAGCAGGCGCGAACGGGCCCCGGCCTTCTCCTGCAGTTCCTGGGAATGCTCAGCGCGTACCTAGGCGCGTTCAATCTGCTGCCATTTCCGGCGCTCGACGGAGGCCGCCTTCTCTTTCTCGGCGTGGAAGCGGTGTCGCGCCGTAAACCCGACGCAAAGCTCGAGGCCCGAGTGCACGCGGTCGGATTGTTGACCCTGCTCATCCTGATTGCATTCGTCACCTGCGCGGACGTCCTCGCGAAGTAGCGCTCCCGGCGAGGCCGAGGCGTGCGAGCGTTGGCGTCGTGTCCGAGCGCGAGCTCGCCTCGCGGCCGAGCAGGCGCGCGGACCTCGGGTCGCGCGCGCGCGGCGGCCCTCTCACCGGCGCAGTTTCGCGGCCATCTCTTCGCCGAGCTGCGCCGCTCGTTTGGAGGCCGACTCGACCGCATCGATGAGCGTCTTTCGCAGGGCGCCGCTTTCCAGCGTATGCAACCCGGCGATCGCGGTTCCACCCGGGCTCGTCACCATGTCTTTCAACCGGCCCGGATGTTCGCCGGTTTCGAGCAGCAGGCTGGCCGAGCCGAACACGGTCTGCGCCGCCAGCAGAAGAGCGGTATCGCGGTGCAATCCGACCTTGACCCCGCCGTCGGCCAGCGCCTCGATGATCAGCATCACGTAGGCCGGACCGCTGCCGCTCAGTCCCGTGACGGCGTCGAGCTGCGCCTCGTCGAGGACGACCACGCGTCCGACGGCCTCGAACAGCTCGCGCGCGATGCGCAGATCGTCGTCCCGGGCGTGCGCGCCTCCCGCGATGGCGGTGGCCCCGGCCTGGACGGTGGCGGGCGTGTTCGGCATGGCACGCACGACGCGTGATCCGGCGGGCAGCCGGCCCTCGAGGGCCTCGATGGGGACACCGGCTGCGACGGAAATGACCAGCTGATCGGGCCGCACGTCCCGACCGATCTCGGTGAGCAGCTTGTCGATGGACTGGGGCTTGACCGCGAGCACGAGCACGTCGACGTCGCGGACGACCTGCCGGTTGTCATGGGTCGTGCGGATGGCGTGTCGTTCCTGCAGCTGCAGCAGGCGCTCCGGTTTGACGTCGCTAGCCACGATGCGATCGGCGGGCACCACGCGCCCGTGCAGAAGCCCTTTGACGAGGGCCTCGCTCATGTTGCCCGCGCCCAGGAACCCGAGACGTCGCGTCTTCATGTCCACGCCCGAGCGGCCGCGGCCAACGCATCGAGGATCCATCGTTCGACCACGAGACGGGCTTGCGCGTCCTCCTCGCCGAGGTCCGCTGCGACCTTCTCCCAGCGCGCCTGCAGGAGCGCCCGCCGCGCAATCGACGGACTGTCGATGAGCGCCGCGGCCCACGTGATGCCCAGAACGGCGAAGCGTTCGGCGGACGAGAGCGCGGTATGCCGCCGGGCGAGCGTCACAGGGGCGGCCTGCACGATGGATGCGAGCGCCTCGTTTCGCCACCGGCGCGGGATGGTGAGTGTGCCCACCGCCGCGGCGAGGCGTCCGCCTTGCTCGGGCCGCAGGTCCGAAACGACGAAACGCACACCGTCGACCGCGGCGGCGCCGAGCCGGCTGCGCGCGTCGACCTTTTCTTGCGCCTCGCGGCGCGCCGCTTCCAAGTCGTCGTCGGTCACGCCCGTCTTGTGGGCGATCACGCGAATGACGTGCTCCTCGCGAGGATCGATTCCGTCGCCCGCGGCCGCCAGCCAGGCGCCGCGCACGACGGCACGGGCGATCGCCGGGTCGATTTCGCCGTAGACGTCGAGCGTCTCGGGAGCGATCGGGGCTTCGACGAGCAGCGTGGCCGAGTCGCCTTCCGGCATGCCGAGCGCGGCCACGAGCGCGGCGATGGTCGTACGTTCTTCGGCGTCGAGCGGTCCGTCGGCGCAGTAAACCGCGCGCAGCGCCCTCACCGACAGTGTTCCGTAGCGCTTGACGCGCGCGACCTCTCGGTCGCTGGGCTTGCTCGAGAACAGGCTTCGCAGACCGCGCGCGCCGATCTCGAGCGTCACCTTGTCGCCGATGACCTCCATCATGGGCATCCATCGCGGCGGTGAAACCGGTGCGAGCGCGCGGGCCATGTCGACGAGCCACGCATCGAACTGCGAAAGCATTCGCGGATGCGGCTGCCCCTGGACGGCGGCGGTGTAGGCTGCCGCGCGCCGCCCGGTCAGCGTCTCGAGCGCGTCCTTGTCGTGGCCCCCGGAGGCCAGCACGAACAGCGCATCCTCCCCGAGCGCCGCCGCGAGACGGCCGAGAGATTCGGTTGCCGGGTCACCAGCCTCGGTCGGCGCGGGCGCGGCAATCGGAGGACGAATGGCTTGTGCGTCCGTCATGAGTGTGTGTAGGCACGGTAGCGCATCCTGCGAGCTGCGCGCGTCCGGAACCGATCGGCGGCGCCACGAAGCAGTTGACGCTCGTCGTCGAGCACGCCATGCGTGGATCCGATGCGTGCGGTTCTCGGCACACTTGGGTGCCTCTTGCTGTCCGGCTGCCTTCAGGGCACGTCGAGCACGGACGGCGGTGCGGTCGCGGCTGCTTCCGGGTCAAGTGCGACCGGGGAGGCCGCAGCCGGTACGGCCGCCGGCAGCGACTGCACCGAGCAGCCCGGCGGGATCATTCTCTGCGAGCAGATCGACGTGTGCCCGGGCGTGGACGTCGATCCCGGGGCACTGCCCAACTGCGGGTTTCGGCTAGGGGGGGCCGCATCCGTCGATCTGGAATGCGAGTGCAGCGGCTTGCTTTGCCCCATCGGCGTGCCCGAGTCGTGCGAGAACGCCGCCCAGCTCCTGCAGGGACAGAGCTCTCTCGTCGTCTGCGAACAGACATCGCAGGGCCTTTGCCTCGGAACCGGCGCGTCGGACGGCGGCAACGCGGGCGCCGCCTCGGGCTGCGATACCGTATGCGAGTCCGAATGCGCCGGGGCGCCGGGATGCATCCAAGCCTGCGGCTGCTGAGAAGCCGCCGGTGACCGACGGGGACGTCCGCGTGCCGGCCAGGGCGCGAAGGGGCCACGTGCCGGCCAGGACCCGAGGAGGTCACGTGCCGGCGAGCGCTTGGACAAGCTGCTGGGCCATCCGGTAGGTCATTCCCCAGAGCATGCGCTCGCCCAGGCGAACGAACGGCGTCTGCACGGTTCCTTGCGGGGTGGAAAGCGCGAACGTCGCGTGGGTTTCGGAAGCGGCCAGGCGCGCGAGGGGCACCCAGAGAATCGCCGTCACCTCGTCATTGGGCATCGGCCGCGCGGCGGCGTCGTCGAGGGCAAATATGAACTGTGCGACGCGCGTGCCGCGGGTTCGTGCGACGACATCGCCCAGACGCGCGAGACACGCCGCCGGCTCCAGCTCGAGCGCGATCTCCTCGCGGGTCTCGCGCATCGCCGTCGCAAGGAGCGATGGGTCGCCGGGGTCGCGCTTGCCCCCGGGAAATGCGAGCTGACCCGACCAGGGGTCTCCCGCGCGCCGCGCGCGTTCGATGAGAAGAACGTCGAGACCGGCGCTGCCGTCGCGGATGATCGTGGCCACGGCAGCCTGGGCGGTCGACTCGCCTTCGATCGGCGCGAGTTGGCGAAGTTGCTCTCGCGCGCGGCGCAAGTCGAAACCATCCATCAAGCCCATCAGGGCAACGCGACCTCGCGCGTATCGTGTTCGATCCCATCGCGGAGGAGGGTGACCAGGACCCGTGGGGTGCTTTCGGGGATCGTCACGGAGATGCGGATCTTCGTGTTTCCCGCGGCGGCCGGGAGGACCACGTTCGCGCGGTTCCAGGTTTCCTCGAGGGCGGGTGAAGCGAGCGACGCACGCCAGGGCCATTGCGCGCGGGTCGGCGTCGGCGTTGCGCTGGTCGGATCGGTTCGGGACGATGTGGCGCTCGAGCCCGCCCCCGAGCCGGTCGAGGGCAACGGTTCGATGGCGATTCGCCACGCTCCGGGCAGGTCCGGATAGCGGTGCGGCTCGGTCTCCGGGTAGGGGATGAGAGACAGGTAGGTCGAGTCCGCCGTGTAGGTCGGACCGTCGCGGCCGAACACGGGTGGTTGCGTCGGAGTGTGGGCGGGGGCGGCGACGTCGGCTTCCAGCACGACCAGCTTGTGGCCCGGCGGAGCCCGTTCAGCGTCCGGGTGCCGCACGGGTCGCGACGATCGGCCGGCGGGCACCCTCGCGGAAGGGTCGGCGACGTGGGCGTCGACGAGTCGCGGGGGCTCGGCGGGGCTCAAGACGCGGCCGACGTCGTCCAGAGTCAGCGATGCTTTGCCGCACGGGGCACGTGAATCGTCCGCGGCGAGGGTCGCGCAAGCCCCGCACTGACAGCCGTCGCAGACGGGCACTTCGGTATCGCCGGCCAACCCGCGCTGCGCGCGGATCCACTGCTCGAGCGTGATCTCGTCTGGAGTCCCCGGTCCACTCGTCAACCATGCGGAATGGTAGCGGGCGGCGGCCTCCCGCCCGACGAACCGCACGTGCCACGGCTCACTCTTGTATCCGGTTCTCGGGTCGATCGGGACCGGCCGATCGGTTCGCGTCGAGCAGCGCGAGCCATCCGCTCGATCGTCGGGATGAATCGAGTACGGAACGACGAATCCGAATCGCCAGCCTTCGTCGTCGAGCCACCGTCCTCCCTGGGTGCATCCGAACCCGCTCCGGAAGACTCCTTGGCCGGTGCGCGCACCCTCGGCGGCCCAATTTCGAGTGAAGAGATCCAGCGTCGTCCCCAGCTGGTGCTGGCTGTGGCCCGGCAGTGCGCTCTGCTCGGTGGCCTCGCAGAACCCGCCGCGCGCCTGGTGCGCCCAGCTTTCGAAGACCCAGCATTGCGTTCCGAACGCGCGGAACGCCGATTGAACGACGCCCTCGAGCCCGTCGCGGCGCATGGCCTCGAGCATCTCGCGGAGCGCGACGGCGGCGTCGTGGCGCAAGCACTCGCGCTGCGAGCCGCATTCGGCCGGGGTGCGGGCGCGCAGATCTTTGACATCGACGAGGTCGTCGGGCGCGTAGTCCGGCGCAAGCGCCCCGGTCGGGGAGCGATTGACGAGAGCGAGCCAGTCGTTGCCGTCGACGAACGCGACGCTCGTGTCCGACGCGGCCAGGTACTGCCGCTGCGAGCCGCCGCGATGCAGGTTCGGGCACGCGTAGGGAGCGAAGGTCGAGCGACTTCCAAAAGGGTCGGGCTGAGAGGGCGAGGGCGCCGGCGGCTGGGGCGCCGACACCCCCAGGGCGCTGGCGGACGACGACGCGCAGGCGGACGACGAGACCGAGGCTACGGACGACGAAGTGGAGGCGGGCGAAGGAGACAAAGCAGCCACCGTCGACCCCGCGGTCGGCGTCGCGGCTGCGCCATCCGCGGCCACATGCGTCGGATGGCAAGCGGGAAGCCACACGCCGGCGAGCGCGATGCGAGCAATTTGCAATCGCCGCACGATTACCACTCGATCTGATACCGCGCCGGATCGTTGCCACGCACGCGAACCGTGATGCGCCGCTCGCTCAGGCGGACGGTCGTGTGAGCTGCGGCGGGGCGGCCGGGTGCGTCGTCATCGACGTTCTCGATGAGACTCTGGAGCGTCACGTAGGCCACTCCGGCAATCACGTCGAGATGGTTCCAGTGCAAGTGGCCGTTGAAGACTGCGCGGACGCGTTTCGAATTCTCGAACAGGTGCCGTAGCTGCGCGCGCTCCTTGACGAGCGCCAGGTGGGCTCTGCCGGGCCACCACCGGGAATCGTCCAGCGTCTGCTCGCTCGCCGAGTGATGCATCAGCACGATCGTCGAAGTGGTCCCCGCCGCGAGGTCCTCGCGGAGCCAGTCGATCTGAGGCGTGGGCACGCGGATCTCGACGTCCTGGATCTCGATCGTGTGCAGCACGATGAAGTGCCACCCCGCAAGGTCGAAGGAGTAGTAGAGGGGGCCCGTTCGGCGCCAGAAACGATTCAAGTCGTCGCGGTTCAAATGAATCAGGTCGTGGTTCCCGGCGACGTTCACCACCGGCGCGTGCGCGCCTTGCAGAATGGACTGGCACTCGCCGTAGCGGGCCAGATCGCTCTCGCGCGATTCGTCCTCGATATCGTCGCCCAGGTTGACGACGAGGTCGGGCCGGACCGACTCGTTCATCTGGCGGACGAATTCGCGAGCGAGAGGTCCGGCGAGGTGGCTCAGTTTGCGAAGCTTGCCCTCGTGGTGTGCCTCGGGCCCGAAATGCAGATCGGTCACGATGCCGAGCGTCAGGGGGTCCGCCATGGGAGCTCTGCGACTAGGGTGCCGGCGTCGGGCTCCCGGATGCAATGGCCTTGGCGCAGGTGGGCTGGCCGGGTCGCCTCCCCGGTCGATTGGGCAGCCGCCGTTCGCCTCGTTCGGGTCCGCGTGGTACTCGTCGTGTCCATGCGCCCCATCGTGATTGGCGCGGGGCGGGGCAGTCGCCTCGGGCCCGAGACCGACGACATTCCGAAAGGGCTCGTCCCCGTCATGGGGCGCCCGATGATCGAATGGATCCTCGACGCGCTCGGCGCAGCGGGGTTCAAGCGGCGGGACGTCGTGTTCATCGGTGGGTACCGGGAGGAGGTCGTGCGCGCCCGGTATCCGGAATTTTCGTTCGTCCTCAACCGAAACTGGGAGCGTAACAACATCCTCGCGTCCCTGCTCTGTGCGCGCGAAGAGCTTGCCTCTGGTTTCGTGTCGACGTACGCGGACATCGTCTATCGCGGCTCGACCGTGAAGAAGCTCGTCGAGTCGTCCCACGACATGGTCCTCGCATGCGACACCGATTGGCGCCGCCGCTACCTGGACCGCTCGCGCCACCCCGAAACCGACGCCGAGAAGATGCGCGCCGACGGGAATCGGGTCGTCGAGTTGTCCCGCCGCATCGCCTCGGAGCAAGCCAGCGGGGAGTTCATCGGGGTCGCGAAGTTCTCGTCCGAGGGGGCCCGCGAGCTGGCGGCCGCGTTCGACGAGGCGCGAGCGCGTGACGACGGTGCGACGTGGCGGGAGGGGCGAACTTTCGAGCGCGCGTACCTCATCGACTTGTTCCAGCACATGATCGAGCGAGGCTCGGTGTTTCACCGCGTCGACACCGACGGGGGCTACATGGAGATCGACACACTCGAAGACCTCGCGAACGCCGACAAGTGGTGGCGCGAGTCACGCCCCGAGTGAGCATGCCGGCGGAGATCCGGCTCGAGCGCGTCAGCAAACGATTTGCGCCACAGCGAACGCGAAGAGCCGGCCCGTCGGGGGGGCCGGGCTCGCAGGCCCGCGGGCAGGAGGGGCTGGAGGGGCAGGAGCGCGGCCGTTCGCCGGGCGCCGCGCTGCAAGACGTGACGCTCTCCGTGGACAGCGGCGAGATCGTGGTGGTGGTCGGACCGAGTGGATGCGGCAAGTCGACGTTGCTCCGGATCGTGGCCGGGCTCGAGGAGCCGGATTCGGGCACGGTGTCCATCGGCCAGCGAACGATGAACGGTGTCCCTCCGGAGGACAGGGACGTCGCCATGGTGTTTCAGGGCTATGCGCTCTATCCGCACATGACGGCGCGCGAGATCCTGGAGTTTCCCTTGAGGATGCGCGGAATCGACCCGTCGCGCCGGGCGCGAGCGGTCGACGAGGCCGCGGCACTGCTTCGCATCGAAGGGCTTCTCGAGCGGCGGCCGGGCGAGATGTCCGGAGGCGAGCAGCAGCGGGTCGCGATGGGGCGGGCCCTCGTGCGCAAGCCGCGCGCGTTCCTGTTCGACGAGCCGTTGTCCAATCTCGACGCTTCGCTGCGCGGCGATCTGCGCGTCGAGATCGGTCAGCTGGTGCGACGATTGCGGGCGACGGCGCTTTACGTGACGCACGATCACCTCGAGGCGATGACTCTGGGAGACCGGATCGTCGTCATGCGGTCCGGCGCGGTCCTGCAGGTGGGCACGCCCCGGGAGGTCTACGAGAGGCCCCAGACGTCGTTCGTCGGCGCCTTTCTCGGGACGCCCCGGATGAACCTGCTCGACGCGCGCGCCGAGGGGGGCCTGGTGGTGGCCGGACCGTTCGAGTGGCCTTCGCCCGCCACGGGCCTTCCGGCACGCGTATGCGTCGGCATCCGACCCCAGCACGTGCGCCTCTCCGACGCCGGCGAGGGCGATCATCGGGGAGAAGTCGTTGCCGTCGAGCCGCTCGGCGCCGAATCGCACGTGCACGTGCGCGTCGGCGACGTTGCACTTCGCGCGCAGGCACCAGGCTTCGAGACGCGCCGCCGCGGCGACGGGGTCGGGGTGTCGATCGACGCCTCGTCCATCCTCATCTTCGATGCGGATCACGGCGAGAAGCGAATCGCCTGAACCCATGCGCCCTGTCGTGCACCTGCCGCCGTGCTCTGCTCGCCTCTTGCGGCGTGACGTGCTCTTGGGTTGCGCCGCGGCCGCGCTGTCTCCGGGATGTGCGCGTCAGGAGCGCGCGGCGCGCGAGGCGGGCCGGATCGTCGTCCCGTTTTGGTACGCGCTGGGTGACCTGGTGCGCAAGGTCCTGCTCGAGCTGGTCGCCCAGTTCAACGCCAGTCAGGCGCGTGTCGTCGTCAAGCCGGTGCACCAGGGGGATTACTTCGAGGCCCTCGCCAAGCTTCGGACCGCCCTCGCGGCGGGAGTCGCGCCCGCGCTCTCGCATGTAGTCCTTGAAGTGCTGCCTTACCTCGCGCGAGCCGGGGTCCTCGAGCCGCTCGACCGTTACGAAGGAGCTTCGGACATGCAGTTCGTTCCCGCCCTCTCGCAGGCGGGGGCGTTCACGGACGGATCCGGGCGATCGGTCTTCGGGCTGCCGTTCAACCGTTCGACGCCCATCGCCGTCGCCAACGGTCGGGCGCTCGACGTCGCGCGTGTCGCGATCCCGTCGACGTGGGACGAGTTGGCCGAGGCGGCCGGACAGCTGACGCGCCACGAGGCAAGCGGAGAGGTCCGCTGGGGGTTCGAGGTTCCCGTCAGCTGGTGGTACTGGGTGGCGATGATGGGCCAGGCGGGCGGGCGCCTGGTCGATGCGAGCGGACGGCTGGTGCTCGGGGGACAGGCCGGCGAGAAAGCGCTCGAGTTCTGGCAGCGTCTCGTGCACGAGCAGCGCGCGATGCGGCCTCCGCCGGGCCGCGATTATCAGGCCTGGCAATCGACGAGCGAGAGCTTCCTGCGCGGTCGTGCGGCGATGATTTGGACCAGCACGGCGCTCTTGCGCTACCTGGAGCAGAACGCGTCGTTTCCGGTCGTCGCCGCGCCGTTGCCCCGGCAGGTCCGGTGGAGCGTCCCGACCGGGGGAACCATGTTCGTCCTGCTGCGAAGCGCGCCCGAGGAGGAGAAGCTCGCCGCCTGGGAGTTCTTGCGCTGGATGTGCGAGGCGGACCAGACCATCGCGTGGTCGACACGGACGGCTTACCTGCCGGTGACGCTCCCGGCCGTCGATCGACTGAGGGCGGCCGGCTGGTACAACCGCCACGCCAACGATCGTGTCGCCTACGAGCAGCTCGAGCACGTCGACCCCTGGCCGTGGGCTGCGGAGCTGTTCCGTGTGGAGCGCGATGCGGTCGATCCCCTGCTGGAAGCAGCGGTCCTCACCGGGCGCAACGCGCACGAGACCATGCAGGAGGCGCGTGACGAGGCGCGGCGGGCCGCGTGAGGGCGCGGGCGGGCTGGCACCCGTGGGCGATGCTCGGGCCGACGTTGGCGCTGCTCGTCGTCTTTTTCATTCTGCCCCTCGGTGTCGCAGCCTACGAAAGCTTTTTTGCGTGGGATCTGCTCACCGCGCCTCGCTACGTCGGCCTGGAGAACTACCGCGCGCTGGCCGCACGCGGAGAGCTTTTCGCCATCGCGCTGCGGACGGTCGGTTACAGCGTTCTCGTCGTCACGGCAGCGATGTCCGCGGGCCTCGCTCTGGCGATGCTGCTCGACCGGCCCGGGCGGGCGTTCGCGTTCGTTCGAGCGAGCGTGTTCAGCGCCTACGTCGTGAGCTGGGTGGCCGTCGCGCTGCTCTGGATGTGGATGCTCGATGCCGATGACGGGCTCGTCAGCCGGCTGCTGCGGGCGATCGGTGCACCGTCGGTCGCGTTGCTCGGCGATCCCGCGTGGGCGTTGCCGACGCTGGCCGTCATTGCCGCGTGGAAGCTGACGGGGTACGCGATGGTCGTTTTTCTCGCGGGTCTTCGGGGAATCCCCCCGGCGCTGGGAGAGGCCGCGGCCCTCGATGGCGCGCGGCCGTGGGCGCGATTCCGATACGTGACCTGGCCGCTTCTGGCCCCGACGGCGGCGTTCGTCGCGACGACCCTGCTCGTCACCAGCTTCCAGGCGTTCGACATCGTGCGGATCATGACCCAGGGCGGGCCCGCAAAGGCCACGGAGCTCTTCGTCTATGCCATCTACGAGCAGGTCTTTCTGGACCTGCGCGTCGGCCGCGCCAGCGCCCTGACGGTCGTCTTCTTCGGTCTGCTCCTGGCCCTTGCCCTGCTGCAGCTCCGCGTATGGAGCGATCGAGGGGGGTCGCGCGATGCGGCGTGAGCGCGCCCGGGCCGAGCCGGCGCTCGTCGCGGCGGCCGTCGCCGCGTGCGTCTGGCTCGTTCCGTACGCCTGGATGATCGTGACGTCGCTCAAGACGCTGCCGGACGTAGTGGCCCACCCCGCGTCGCCCTGGCCCCGTCCCTTCGCTCTGGCCGCTTACCACGAGGTGTTCGCCACGATGCCGGTCGCCCGGTTCATGGCGCTCACGATCGCGATGGCCGGCGCGATCGCGATCGCGCAGATCGCCCTCGCCCTGCCGGCCGGCTATGCGCTCGCGAAGCTCCGATTCGCGGGAAAACGGTTTGCGTTCGGCGTCGTTCTGGCGTGCCTGCTGGTGCCCGCGCAAGCGACGTTCGTTCCCGTCTTTCTCCTCTTCGCGCGCCTTCGTTGGATCGACACGATGACGTCTCTCGTCTTGCCGTTCGCGGCGAGCGCGCTCGGCACGTTTCTCGTCCGCCAAGCGCTGCTGAGCGTTCCCGACGAGCTGATCGAGGCAGCCCGCATGGATGGCGCGAGCGAATGGACGATCGTCTACCGAATTCTCGCGCCGATCGTCCGGCCTACGCTCGTCTCGGTGCTCCTCGTCAGCTTCGTGTTTCACTACAACGATTACTTCTGGCCCCTGGTGATGACCACCGACGATGCCGTGCGGACGCTGCCGCTCGGGGTCGCGCTTCTGCGCGAGCAGGGCAGCGGGGTGCGCTGGCACATCGTGATGGCGGGCAACGCCGTGCTCTCGCTGCCTGTGCTGGCGCTGTTCGCCCTGGTGCAAAAGCACCTCACGCGCTCGGTGGCCGGTGGGTCGGTCACTTGAAACGGACGATCTCGGACTCGTAGAGATCTCGGAGGAGCGTCAACGCCTCGTCACGTTGCATACCGCACAGATCGATGATGGTTTCGAGCTCGATCGATCCATCCATGAGCGAAAGCACGAACCCTGCTCGATGGTCCAGCGGAAGGCGCTTGAGCGCCTCGTTCGCCATGGCGACGTAGGGAAGGCCGACCATGGATCGCGCCCACGCTTCGTTCGTGACGAACGCGCCGAGTCGCGGCCGAGTCGCGAGCCGCGTTTCGGAAATCTTGAGCGTGACGCCCGCCGCGTCGCACTTGGGGGGCGCTGGCGTCGGGGCGCTCCGGAGCCGGCGGTCAGAATCGCGCGCGTACTGGCTCACGTCGAACGCCGGAGCCAGGGTGGGACGCTCGCTCTTTCGCACGGAGTGCACCCATCGAAATGTACGGTGCAAATGGGGCAGACGCTCGCGACGGCCGAAAACCTTGTCGGCTCGAGTCGTCCGAACGGATCCCCCCCTCGCGCACCCTCTTGGCGCGTGCGCCGGGGTGTGCGCCGTGACTTCGCGCCGTGGCGTGACGCGCCACAGTCGTAGGCCCGCGCACGCCTGCAGCGCTCGCGCGCCCGGCGGGGCCCGGTCGCCGGCTAGCGCTGAATCGGCCGACCCTCGGCCTCCCACGCGAGCAGACCGCCCTCGAGGAACGCGACCGGCATGCCTCGTTGCGCGAGTCTCTCGCTGAGCTCCTTCGTCTTGTCCCCGCTCCGGCAATAGACGACCGGCTGGCCGGGAAGTCGGTCCAGGTCCGCGACGCGCGCTTCCAGCGTCTCGAGCGGGATGTTGACCGCGCCGGGCAGGTGAGCACGGCCAAAGGCGACGGGATCGCGCGTATCGATCGGCACGATCGCCCTGGCGCTGAGAAGCTGCGCGGCCTCGGCGGGCTTGAGGGCCCCCGCGGCGCGAGGCAAGAACGGCTCGACGAACTCCTGGAGCTTTTTCCTGCGCATGGGGCCCACCACGGCGTCGCGGACCTGCCCCTCGGCGACCAACATGAAGGTGGGCACGCTCTGCACGCGCAGCTGCTGGGCGATGATCGGCGCCTTGTCGACGTCGATCCGGACGACTTTCACCTTGTCCGCGTACTCGTGCGCGAACGCCTCGACCTCCGGCGCGATGGCCTTGCACGGTTGACACCAATCGGCGGTGAACTGCATCACGACCGGAAGCTCGCTGCGAAGCACCTCGCGCTCGAATTCCCGCTCGGTGACGTACGGGATGCCGCCGCCCTTGGCCGTCCCTTCCTTCGCGTCCTTGCTCGGGCTGCCGCCCCGTCCTTTGCCGAACCCGCCGAGGATCGTCATGGGGCGGATTTAGACGCAGTCGTCGCGGCCGTCGAGAGCGACTGGACCGTCCCCGACGCTGTCCGCTCGAGGGCGCGCCCGCCAGAACACGGCGGTGTGGGTCGTCCTGCGGATGAGGCGAAGGTCCCTCGGGCCGGCTAGGATGAGCTGCTGGCCCCGGCGAAAGCTCGAGCCGTTTCCGGCCGTCCGTTTGGTCTTGTGCGCGGATCGGCGATAGAAGTAAGCGCAAGGCGGGAAAGGGGAGATGGTGCCGAAGAACAGCGACACGGATCCGTCGACCCCGATCGCGCGTCGACCTCCGTCACGGGCGCCGGCGGCGATGGCGGCCGCTGCCGCAGAAACTCAGCCGGAAGGCATCGCCGCCCCCGGGGCGGTCGAGAGCGCGCAGGCCGACGAGACGGATCCGGGAGTTGGACCTCCTGCCCCGCTGCGTTCGCTGCCACCCCAAACGGTGGGAGTCGTCGTTCCCGTCGCGGCGCCCGTCGTTGCGGGTCCCGCCGTTGCCGCGGCCCTGGCGGACGCCATCGCCGAATCGCCGCAATCGCCTTCCTCACCCCCCGTGGGCGCCGTGCGGCAAGACTCGGTTGAGCTGCTGCTCAGCGGAATTTCCGGTCCGCGCCCGGCGCGCGCGCGAACGACCCCGCAGACCGGGGGTCAGGCCTCGGCCGTCTACCACTCCGAGCACCAGCTGCGCTCCGGACCGCCGCCGGCCGAGCAATCGAAGAACCTCGTCATCGATCGGCCGCCGACGCCGCGCGCGATCCCGGTGGCCGCTGCGGCGGCGCGCAAGGCGGCGCAGAGCAGGTCGCTCCCTCCCGAGCCGACCGTCGTGACCGGGCGGGCTCTTGCGCGAAGGCTCGTCGTGGCGCTGGTCGGGGCCCTCGTGGTCGTCGCCGCGTTGTTCACCGTCTTCCAGGTCACCCGGTCGCGCACCGCCGACACGCATCTCGCAACGGCGCCTGGCGCTCTGCCGGCGCCGGCGGCCGCCCCGCCGCCTGCGGAGCCGCAACCGACCGCCGTCGCTTCGGAGGCTCCGTCTGCCGCGGCGGCAGCCTCGGCGGCCCCATCCGCGACGGGCGAGGTCGCAGCGCCCGAGCCGTCGGCGGCGCCCGCACCGGAGGCGAGCGTCGCGAGCGCGCCGCCGGCCGCTCACCCGTCTGCGCATCCGCTGGTGGCTCCGAGCCTGGTTCACAAGCGCCGCAGGGTGGGGGGCTTGCCAGCGGCGCCCGCTTCGAGCGGCGGCGACGTCGGCGAGTTCAAGACGACGTTTTGACCGGCGGGCCGCGAGGGCAGCCGCGCTCGCGCAACCGAGGCAGGTCGGTGACCGACAGGGTCGGCATGCCGCGAGCCGTCGGCGCGATCTCTTACGCGATGATCGTCGGGTCGGCGCTCGGGCCGCAACCCGCGAGCGCCGACCTCGGACCCGCAGAGCACCAGGCCATCCTCGTCGGAACATTGACCGCGGGAAGCTCGCTCGGAGCCGTCGCCGGCGAGCCGCCGAGCCCGAGCCATCCGCGCGGAACATTGCTCATCGCGTGGTCTCTGCAGGGGCTGGGAGCAACCCTGACCGAATGGGACCTGGCTCGAGCGCGGATCGTTCGTCAGGCGTCGCTCGATGGGGCCGAAGGCAGTGTGAGTGTCGCTCGCGTGGGAAGCTGGCTCGACGTCGCGGTCGAGGGGCTTACCCCGCAAGGGCGGCGGGTTTCGTGGGCGCTGGTGGACCCGAGCACCTTGCGCGTGGTGCGCAAAGTCGACCTCGGCATCGGCGCCAGCGCCGACGTGGCGAGCGACGGCGCCCTCGCCGTCGTGGTCTGGAACGCGTCGAGCTCGGTCCGTGGCTCGGAAGGCGACAGTTGGTCGGCCGCGGTACTCGACGTCGACGGTCGTGTGCTCGGGCTCTGGCGTGCTTCGACGACGCATTCGTCGGGCGCGCGCGCACGCGTCGCCGTCCTCGATGGACGGGCGTTCGTGGCCGTACCGGGCCAGGCCCCCTGTTTGCTCGTTGCGCTGGCGCCCGACGGGAGCGTCTCGCGGCAAGTCTCGCTGGCCTCGGGCGCGTGCGGATCGCTTGTCGTCCACGACGCACATCTGCTCGTGGGGGCAGACCGGCACGTCGAAGTCTTTTCGTCCGAGCTCGATCGGATTGCCCGGCAGTCCTCGGATGGCTCGATGGCCTTCTTCTCGATCGCCGCAGACGGCCGCGCGCTGACCTGCGACGGTGAGGTGCTTTCGAGGGCTTTCGGCGCCGGCTCGAGGCTCCGCGGACTCGCGTGGGGCTCGTGTTTGACGGTCCTCTGGTCGGGCGACACGCCGGTTGCCATCCTCACGTCGTCGAAAGGGGGCGAGGCAGCCTGGGTCGACTGGCTCGAACCGGGGGCGGCCCGGGTCCGATAGCCGCCGATGCGACCATTGCCGAACCGTTGCCCGGTTTCCACCCATCGCGGTACATACACGCCCGCCCGATGCGAACCATTGCACCCTGGATCGCGATCCTGGCCGCCGTCGCGCTCACGGCGCCTGCGGTTGCGGCGGCGGAAGACCCGACAGTGCGCGACGCCCAGGCGCGCTTCGAGGAGGGTCTCGACCGGGTGAAGACGGGCGACTACGAGGCGGCTCGCATCTCGTTTGCGCAGGCCTATGCCCTCCTCAAGCGCCCCGCGATCCTCTGGAATCTGGCACTTGCCGAAGAGAAGACGGGGCACCTGGTCGAGGCGCTGACGCACTTCAAGCGCGTCGCCCGCGATGCGTTGGCGACGAACGGCGACCGCGAGGACGCACAGCGTCACGCGACAGCACTGGCTGCGAAGACCGGGCATCTCGACGTACAAGCGCCTGCCGGGTCGAGCTTGCGCGTCGACGGCGAATCGATCGAAGCCGTCAGTCCGCTCGAGGAGCCTCTGGACGTTTCGGTGGGACACCACATCGTCGAAGCCAGGTGGGCCGAGGGAGCGAAGTCGGCCTCGGTCGACGTGGCCGCAGGCCAGGTTGCGCACGTCAGCCTCGGCACAAAGGAGGCCGCTGGACCTTCGGCGCCCGAAGGGTCGGTTTCGCAGTCGAGCGTCGGCGCCGCAGCGCCCCCCGGTCTGTCCGCCGGCGGCGCGGAGAACGAGCCCCCGCCCGCAGCCCACCACGAGACGTCCGTCGCCCATCTCGTCACCACCGCGTCGATCGGGGGAGCGGCCGTCGCGGCGGTGGCCGTGGCAATCGCGCTCGGCCTCGAATCGCAAAGCAACGCCAACCAGGCGGCGAGCGATCGGACTTTGCTCAACCAGACGGTGAGCGCCGGCAACAGCAACACGGGATGCTACGGGGGCGCGAACACGACGCTCTGCCCCAAGTTGAACGACGCCGTGCAGGCGCAGAATCGCGACGCCAAAGCGTCCGACGTGCTCTACGCGACCGGCGGAGTGCTCGCCGTCGCCGCGGTCGCTGCATGGTTTCTTTGGCCCCAGAGCCGCACGGAGCCGTCGGCCTGGCTCGCACCGACCGTCGGGACCTCGGAAGTGGGGATCCGAGCGGGCGGACGGTTCTGAAAGACGGAGGACGTTCGATGAATCGCAGACGAGCCCGGTGGATGTCGGCCGCGGGAACCGCGCTGCGCAGCAGAGCGCCCTGGGCCTTCGCCACCGCCGTCGCGTGTCTGGCTGCGCTCATTCACGGCTGCGGGCAGATGAGCGCAGGTACGTGCGTCGACACGGCGACTTGCATGCCGGACGCCAGTGCGAGCACCGTCAGCGGTCCGGGAGAAGCTGGCCCCACCGGCGATGGCGGGGACGCCGCCGCCCCCCCTCCCGACGCTCAATGCGATCCGTCACTCGATCCGAGCGTCGAGTCGTGTCTGGTCGCGGACACGTACGGAGTGTTCGTCAGCCCCGACGGGGGCGACGCCAACCCGGGCACCCGCGAAAAGCCCGTCCGGACGATCGGTCAGGGGATCCGCGTCGCCGTGGCCAACGTGGACGCCGGCACCCTCGCGTCGCCGACCAGGGTCTTTGTCTGCCAGGGCACGTACGACGAACAGGTGACGATCGGCAAGGTCGAGACGGAGGGAGCGAGCATCGGGCTTTACGGCGGCTTCGATTGCAGCTCGTGGGGGTACAAGGGAGGGCCGCCGACACCCGATGCCGGGCCGATCGTGATCGTGCAAGGCCCCGGTCCGCTCTACGCCCTCGACATCGAGAGCACGCAGCTGACCGTGACCATCGAGGATATGGCGTTCACCGTACCGGACGCCGGGCCCGCCGATGGCGGCGCGGGCGGCTCGAGCATCGCAGCGTTCGTCAACCTCGCGGGCAGCCCGGTGACCTTGGTGCGCGATGCCTTCATCGCGGGGGCGGGGTCGGGCGCGGCCAACCCCGGGGCCCCGCCGACCAACTGGTTCTCGAGCAACCTCGACGCGTCCGCGGGAAACGGGCCGGACGGCGCTGCAGGAGGGGCTGAGCAGGTCTGTCCCTGCGTTCAAGGGGAGAGCACGGGAGGCGCGGGGGGAAACGCCGGAAACCCGGCGGGCGACGGAGGCTCCGGAACGGCCACGCCAGCGGCGGCGCCGCAGGGACTCCAAACCGGAACCGGCGGCGTCGGTTACAACGCGTCGACCCCCAACTTGTGTTCGCCGGGATTTCCGGG
>DASPUY010000085.1:0-27133 GCA_035622655.1 Polyangiaceae bacterium | reverse complement strand
CGTCGAAGAGAGACAAAGAGCGTAGAGAAGGTTCGGCGGTCAGAGGGGGAGGGGGTTGATGGAAGCAAAACTAGAAGTGATCGAGCAGTTCCGGATGCATCCGAAAGACACGGGTTCCCCGGAAGTGCAGATCGCGCTCTTGACGGAACGAATCGAGCAGCTGACGGAACATTTCAAGACGCACGTCAAGGATCACCACTCGCGGCGAGGGCTCTTGCGGCTCGTATCGGAGCGGCGGCGGCTGCTCGACTATCTTCGCAGGAGGAGCCTCGACCGGTACCGGAGGGTCGTCGGCGCGCTCAACTTGCGCAAGTGAGCGCCCTTTCGTTTCGCGCTCCCAGCGGCGGACGGCAAGGACGAGCAAGGCGGCCCGTGGCGGGGCGACGCGGGCAGGTGTAAGCTCCATCGCCAAACTGGAACATCCACCCGGGTCCACTGGCTACGACCCTTTGCTCTTCGATTCGTGCGCATCAGTCGCATCTGGCCGCGCCCGGCGTGTGGCTGGCGCGTACGAACCGAGGATCAAGGGCGGGCGGTGCGCTCGGCGTATCGCCGCACGCACGCGGCATCGCGCATTGAGCGCAGAGATTGCCCATGTCTTTCGTCCGCGAATCCGTCACCTTAAACGGTAGGCCTCTCGTCTTCGAGACAGGTCGCCTCGCCAAGCAGGCGCACGGCGCCGTCCTCGTTACTTACGGGGAGAGCGTCGTTCTCGTCACAGCCGTCAGCGGTGATGAGCGCCCAGGAATCGATTTCTTTCCTCTCACCTGCGATTACGTCGAGAAGACGTTCGCGGCCGGCAAGATTCCCGGAGGGTTCTTCAAGCGCGAGGGCCGTCAACGCGACGAGGAAATCCTCACGTCTCGCCTCATCGATCGGCCCTGTCGACCGCTTTTTCCAGACGGCTATCGGCACGATACGCAGGTCATCGCCACGGTTCTCTCGAGCGACAAGGACAACCCGACCGACGTGCTTGCGATGACGGCGGCGAGCGCCGCGCTCCACATCTCCGACATTCCCTGGAACGGGCCGTTCGTAGCCGTTCGCGTGGTGCGTGTGGAGGGCGAGTTCATCTCCTATCCGACGTTCGAGCAGCTTGCGAAAGCGGACATCGATCTCGTCGTCGCTTGCTCGAAGGACGCGATCGTGATGGTCGAGGGCGGCGCCGCGGAAGCGCCCGAGGCCGACGTGATCGACGCGCTGATGTTCGCTCACCGCACCGCCCAGCCGATTCTCTCGGTCATCGAGAGGATGCGGGCTGCGGTCGGCAAACCGAAGCGTGAATTCGAGAAAAAGAGCCTGGCACCCGAAGTCGCCCGGCGTGTCGAGGAGCTTTGCGACGCGGAGCTCCTCGCAGCTTCTCTCATCAAGGAGAAGAAGGCGCGCTACGACGCATACAAGGCGTCCAAGACCAAGCTTTCGGACACGCTCACGAAGGAGCTCGGCGCGGAGACGTTCGCCGCCATCGAGAAGCTCGTCAAAGAGGAATTCGAGGAACGCAAGTACCAGGTGGTTCGCAGCTACGTGCTGAGCGAGCGCAAGCGAATCGACGGCCGCGACATGGCGACGATTCGACCGATCGTCTGCGAGGTGGGTATCTTTCCGCGCACGCACGGCTCGGCGCTTTTCCAGCGCGGTGAGACGCAGGCCGCCGTCACCACGACGCTGGGCACGTCGAGCGACGAGCAAAAGATCGACGCGCTCACGGGCGAGCGCTGGAAGCGGTTCATGCTCCACTACAACTTTCCGCCGTATTCGACCGGCGAGACCAAACCGCTGCGCGGTCCCGGTCGGCGAGAGATCGGTCATGGCGCGCTCGCCGAGCGAGCCCTGCTGCGGATGGTCCCCGACGAGGACCGTTTCCCTTACACGATCCGCGTCGTGAGCGAGATCCTCGAGTCGAACGGAAGCTCGTCGATGGCCAGCGTCTGCGGCGGCACGCTCAGCCTGATGGATGCGGGAGTGCCGATCAAAGCACCGGTCGCCGGCATCGCCATGGGCCTCATCAGCGATGGGCCGCTGACCGACGCCAAGACCCGGATCGCGGTTCTGAGCGACATTCTCGGCGACGAGGACCATCTCGGAGACATGGACTTCAAGGTCTGCGGGACGAAGAAAGGCGTGACCGCCATCCAGATGGACATCAAGATCGCCGGACTGTCGCGCAGCGTCCTCGAACAGGCTCTCGAGCAGGCCCGAGAGGGGCGACTGTTCATCCTCGACAGGATGCTTGCGACCCTCTCGCAGACGCGGTCGGATCTCTCGAAATGGGCTCCCCGAATCACCCAGATCAAGGTCAAGCCCGATCAGATCCGGCTCATCATCGGTCCGGGGGGCAAGACCATCAAGGGAATCATCGACCAGACCGGCGTCGCCATCGACGTCGACGACGACGGGACGGTCAATGTCGCGTCGAGCGACAGCGAGGCGGTGAAGAAGGCCCTGGATATCATTCGGGGGTTGACGACCGAGCCGGAAGTCGGCGCGGTTTACAAGGGAACGGTGACCCGCATCGCCGACTTCGGGGCGTTCGTCGAGATTCTGCCCGGCACGGATGGCTTGCTGCACGTCTCGGAGATGGCCCATCACCGAGTCGACAAGGTGACGGATATCTTTCATGAGGGAGATTCCGTCGAGGTGAAGGTCATATCGATCGATCGGGACGGCAAGATCCGGCTGACTCGTCGCGAGCTCCTGCCGCTTCCGGAGGGACCCGAAGGCGAACGTGCCGCGCAGCGGATTCAACAGGCACGCGAGGCGGGCGGGCCGCCGTCGCGCGGCAGCCGCGACCGCCGCGAGGGTCCACCGCCGAGGGAAGGGCGTGACCGATCGGGTGGGCCCCGGCGGTAGCGCTTTGCCTCAGGGGTCCGAATCTCGGCGCGAAAGCACCACGTAGCCGGCGCCCTTCTCTCCAAGGGGAAGCCAGGACGAGGCAGCGAAGTGGCGAGCGATCACGTCGTCACGAGCGAGTCGAGCCTCGACGGCCCCGCGGAACGTGGCATTGCGCCACCCGGCCAGAAGGCCGTCGGGCAGACCCTCGGGAGCGTAAAGGAGCAACAGGTCGGGTGCGCGCTCGAGGAGCATCGCGGCGCTGACGCGCTTCGAAGTGTGGCCTCCGGGAAGCGCGGCAATCTGCGGATCGGTGACGCCGGCGAGGTCCACGATGTCGGTTTCCGTTGCGGCGCTCACCCAGCCGACATCGAGGACCGCAACGTGTCGAGCATCCGCGAGCAAAGGTCGGGCGGCGGCGATGAGGACTTGCCGGTCCCGGGAGACCCGCCGGCCGCCAGCGCCCCCGGAGACGAGCACGGCGCCGAGAGAGACGGCTGCAAGTGAGCGGAAGGCTGTCGCGACCCGATTCGCGTGCTCGCTCAGCAGAGCCGCAGCGACGGCCAGCGACGGGAGAATCGGGACGAAGAGCCGCGCATACGGCATCCAGTCGCCTCCGACGATGACCACACTGCAGGCGTGCGCCAATGCGGCCAGGACGATCGCGGCCGCTCGGGGCGACCGCCGCACCGCAACGGGGGCGACCACCAGGATGGGCAGCACCGTCACGAACGTCGCGGCGCCCGCGTAGGCGAGGCCGTACGAAACGTCGCCGGGCTTCGCCAGCATGGCGAGGGGCGCGGGACGTCCCCATACGCAGACGCGCACGAGTGCACACGCGCCGAATGGAACGACCGAGAGGACTCCGCACACGATGGTCGAGGCAACCTTCCGGTGCATATCCTCGCCAGCGTGACGACCCTGTCCGAGCTCGCCCCCCGCTACGGCAGCGATCGCGCTGGAAAAGACGAATGCCCAGGGAGCCATTTCGGGTCGGAACGCTGCGGCGCTTCCGGCGAGCAGCGCAACGGCACGCGGCGAGCGCGCAAGAACGGCGAACGTGGCGAACGACGTCGCGATGGCCGTCTCCATGCCGCTCACTGCGTACGCCGCCAGGGGTACCGAGAACGCGGTTGCAATCAGGGTCGCCAATCGCGCCCAGGCAGGACTGGCCCTGCGGCCGATCGATCGACCGAGCACCGCGCCGGTGGCGACCCATACGCAGAGACCGATGGCTTTCGCCCGACCGAGCACCGTCAGTGCACCCGCTCGCGCGAATGGCGCCAGCAAGACCGGCCATGGAAGCGGCGTCACCCCGTCCGTGCTCGCTCCGTGGGAATTGAAACGCCAGCCGATCCCGGTGGCGACATGGCGCGCGTACCGAACGGAGATGAGCGCATCGTCGACGGTAAACCCCCACATCCACAGGGCTGGGACGGCCGCGACCAACGCTCCCAGCGCACCCCACCCGATCGCGCTTCCAAAGGCAAGCCGGCCCGCGCCCTCCGGTATCAGGGTCGACACGCCCTGTCCAATACGCTGCACGGTGAGCCGAAAAGTACGTCCATGAGCGCAGCCCTTCCTAGGATTCGAACGCAATCTCTCACACGACGCAGAGCCGAGTCGACCGAATGCGCCTCGAGATCCTCTTCGCATCACCGCACTCGCGCGGACACGGACAACGACAACCCAGCATGGACTCTCGGTCCGCCGGCGCCAGTGCGCCGAGTGTCGGGAGCGAGGCACGCGGGACTGCGCGAGACGTGCTCGACGTGTTCATCGCCGGCTCGAGCGCGAAGGCGCGGCCTCACGAGACCGAGCACGCTTTCGTTTTGCGCGATCTTGCGCTTGCCCTCGTCGACCTCGCCTCACGATCTCGAGCGAAGGCGATCGTTCGGATGTACGACGAGCCCTGGGAGATCTGCGTCGAACGTTTCGGAGGCACGGCGTGTCTGAGCGTTTACCGTTCGGCGCCGCAGCCGCACATTGCCGCTTACGACCGAGCCGCGGCGTTCGGCGACCTGGTCGCCGCGACCCGCGATGTGATCGAAGGACTGCTGGCCGACGGAAGGCTGACCGCGAGCGGGCGGCTGGAGCTCGCGTCGGCCCGCGAGCATTTGAGCGCGATCGGGTCAACTTGCGTCGATCCCGTACCCCTCGAGGTTCCCCAGGCCATCCCCGTCGCCATCGAGCCGGATCGAGACGCGCCGATCTCGTTTGGCGCCGAGTTTGCCCTGCGCGAGGGCGAAGCGACAAGCCACGTCCCCGGTAGCGATCCCGCGGAACACCCTCCAGGTGCAGGACGTAGTCCGCTGGAGGCCGTCGAACGCACGGACCTCCACGCGCTGCTCTTCGTCGGACGCATGCGTGCGGAGATCCGCGGCCGGAGCGTCGATCTGGGCGACTGTCGTCCGGCGCTCGTGGCCGAGCATCTCGTCGACGTCGCCCGCCGCGCATTCGACGCGTGGGAACGAGGCTTGCCGATCCATGCTCGCGTCGATGCCGCCGGAGTCCTGGTCGGCGCCCGCGTTTCCTCCGATGGCGAGCTCGCCCTGACGCTGGCGCCGGCGCACGGCGACCGCAGGGCGGCGCACACCTTTCCCGCGTTGGGCGTCATCGACTTCGTCGAGGCGGTCCTTACGTTCGGGCGGTCGCTCGTTCGAACGATTCTCCGGCGCGATCGATCGCAGTCGGCAAATCTGCGCCTGAGCTCCTTCCGTCGTGTCCTTCGCGAGTCTGCCGAAGCACTGCGGCACGCCAGCCAAACCGACGCAAAGGTCAATCCGACGCCGGACCCTTACCGCGCATTTGCAACTGCAACGGCCGTTCATGAAGCCCCTCCCCTTGCGTCGTCCGGCGCGCCCGCGTCGCGGCTCCGGTTCACTCCGCGCTGGCGCGCAATCGTCCCCGGCATCGACCTACGCGCGACGTACCTCTGTGGGGACACGGTCATCGCCGGCGCAGCCTCGGAAATGTGGGCGCTCGACCGCGTCGATGGTCGTGTCCTGTGGCGGGCGGACATCGCCCGTGGCCTGAGCGTCGTGGCCCCCTCGGGTATCGTGCGGCTTGCCCCCGACGGCTCGCTGGCCGTTCATGGCTTCGCGACGGGCGAGCGGGTCCTGAGAACGCGCATCGAGCCGCGCACGGGCGGGTCGACCGCAGGCGCCGTCGTCCATCTTCCTCAGATGCCGCGGCTCGTGATCGTCACCGAAGGAGAGCACCATCTCGTGGCCATCGATCTGGCGAGCGGCGAGACCCGATGGCGGTGGTCGTGGGGAATGAGCCACCGTGCGGCCCGCGGCGCGGTCCGGATGAAACGCGTCGGCCGGCTTCTCTATTTCACTTGTGGCGATGGGGCCCTGACCGCCCTCGACGTGATGACCGGCGCGGTGGTTTGGCGCGTGCGCGATCGGCTTCGCTTCCGAACCTCCCCTGCCGTCGGTCGGGACGGTTTGTTCGTCGTGGCGGGAGGGGCCCACGGCATTGCGCGGCTCTACCGCATCGACCCGTATTCTGGGGTCGTCCGCTGGACGACCTTGATCGGCGGACCGACGGCGCCATGCACCGTCGAAGGTGCAGTGCTCGTCGCCGACGCAGCCGTCGGCGTCGCGACGCGGACCACTCATGCGAGGAGGAAGGACATCGGCGCTTCAGGCCTCACGCTCGCCATGTTCCGCATCGAAGACGGCGCGCCCCTGACGCATCGCGAGAGCGGTGATCCGGGGTGGACGGCGCAAGCGCCGGTCGGCACGTCGTGGCTCGCCGTGGACGATACGTTCATCGGCAACATGCCCACGGGAGAGATCGTGGGGGTCGACGCGCGAAGCGGAGAGACCCGGTGGCGGCGCGTGCTCGGGCCAAGGCCGCTGGAGGCGGATGTACCGCGACGTCTCGAGCCGGTGCTCAGATCCGGCGCACTCTTCGTGCCCTGCTCGCTCCTTTCCCCTGGCCAGGGGGCCGCGTCAGCAATCGATTCCGCTCGGACGCCCGCCGGCCGCATCCGGTCTGCGGCGGGATCGTCCGAGGCTGCGGCGGGCGTGTGCATTCTGAGACCATCGGACGGAGCCCTGCTCGGTGCCGTCGCGCCCACCGGAGCCATTCCCGATCTTCTTCGGGTCGACGAGCACTGCAATGTCTACGTCGCGGAGGAGAGCGGGCACATCGCAGCATTCGGAGCGCTTCCTCGCCTGTCGCTCTGCTAAGCAATTTGAGAGTCGATGGGGGGGCTTTAGCCTGGCTGGCCTGGGGGAAGCAATTGGCGGACGCGGAAGCCTTTGCGAGAAGGCCCGTTCCATGCGATCCTTACAAGCAGCGTGCAAACTTGCGTGGGCTGCGGCAAGAACGCTCCCGAAACCGATACCAACTACACGTTGATCAGCGCACAGTTCGGCTGGCGTCTGACTCGGGTCCGGCGCGGCGATGGCGCAACCACCCTCGAGTGGCGGTGTCCGGGGTGCTGGCGCGAGTACAAGAGCACGCGCGCGACCGCCCACAGCGCTCCGACCACGTCTCCGCCGGCTGAGGCTTCGCCGAGTGGACGAGCTTCTCCTCCCGTTCCTTCCGAGTCGCAGACCTCGCTGTCGAGTCGGGGACAATCTCGCTCCAGCCCCGCCGAATCGAGCCCCGCCCCGGACAGGTTTCCGTCCTTGCGCTCACGGCGGCCCAGCCGGCCACCCCGCTGACGGACCCGGAGCGCGGCGGCCCTCTTCCCCGCGCGGGGTGGTAGCCTCGCGAGCTCGATGAGCAGCACTCTGGCGCAAGGTGTCGGCGATCTCTCCGAGGGCGACCTCGCCCATCGAAAACAACCCGGCGTCCTGTACATGCTGTTCGCCACGGAAGCGTGGGAACGATTCAGCTTTTACGGGATGCGCGCGATCTTGAAGCTCTACCTCATGAAGGGGCTCTTGTTTTCGCAAGGCAAGGCTTCCCTCGTTTACGGCTTTTACTCCGGACTGGTGTACCTGACGCCCCTTCTCGGCGGGCTGCTGGCCGATCGGTTCATCGGCTACCGCGCGGCAATTCTCGTCGGGGGCCTGGTCATGGCGTGCGGCCAATTCTCCCTCTCTGCGGGGACGGAGGCGACGTTCTGGTCAGGGATTGGTCTCTTGATCCTGGGCAATGGTCTTTTCAAGCCGAACATCAGCACGATTGTCGGCACGCTGTATGAAGAAGGCGACCCCCGGCGAGATCGCGGCTTCACTATTTTCTATATGGGAATCAACCTGGGGGCGGGCCTGGCCCCCTGGATCTGCGGACAATTGCTCGGCGAAAACGAGGCATGGTTCGGATCGCATTCGTTCAGCTGGGGGTTCCGCGCAGCCGGCATCGGCATGATCGTGGGCTTTCTTACATTTTTCTTCGGACGACGATGGCTCGAAGATCGCGATCGAGCGCGCCATGCCCCGTCCGTCCGTGCGGACATCCCTCGCGCCTCGGCGCGCGCTGCGGTGCAACCCGCGCCGAGCGCGGCCGCAGGCGGTGCCGAATCGTCGTCGGGGCCTCGCGTCCCGCTGTCCGCCGTCGAGCGCGGACGGATCGCGTGCATCTTCTTGGTGGGCGCGTTCGTGATTTTCTTCTGGATGGCGTTCGAACAGGCGGGCAACACGATGACCACCTGGGCCGATGAAAGCACGGACCGCATGATCGGCGGCTGGGAAATCAAAGCGAGCCTGTTCCAGTCGGTCAACCCGTTCTTCATCATCACGTTGGCGCCCATCGTGTCGCGCGTCTGGCAGCGCCTGGGGGAACGCGGCAAGGAGCCTTCCACTCCCGCGAAGATGGGCCTCGGAATGATCTTCCTCGGGACTGGATTCGTCCCCCTCGCGATTGCAGCGCTCGTGGCGGGACCGCGCGGCCGGGCCAGTTGGATCTGGCTGGTTCTCGCATATTTCATTCAAACGATCGGAGAGCTTTGCGTGTCGCCCGTGGGCCTCTCTCTCGTGACGAAGCTCGCGCCGAGACGACTTGCGGCCCTGTTGATGGGCGTGTGGTTTCTCTCGATCTGGGCCGGAAACACGCTCGCCGGGGTCACTGGTTATTGGTACGACAAAGTCCCGCACGCAAGTTTCTTCTCGTTGTTCGTCGCGCTTTCGATCGTGGCCGGCGCAGCGCTTCTCGCGCTCATGAAGCCGGTGAAGCGATTGATGGCGGGCGTGGATTGATTGCCGCCGACGCCGCGCCCTCGGATCTCGCGCGAGAGCGGCTCTATGGAAGCGCTATTGGACCGTCA
The DNA here is from genome assembly GCA_035622655.1 of Polyangiaceae bacterium. Classification (GTDB taxonomy): domain Bacteria; phylum Myxococcota_A; class Polyangia; order Polyangiales; family Polyangiaceae; genus Palsa-1150. The sequence continues at coordinate 18,075 of DASPUY010000085.1, read as the reverse complement.
CCAGCACGCTCTTCATGTGGCCCTCGCCTCCCGGCCCGGCTGGAAAATCGGCGGGCTCGGCCAAGTCCTTCATTTGGGTTGCCTTCCGGCCGGATCCACCCAGCGCGTCGCGCAGTATGCGACGAAAACGCGTGCGCGAAATGCCGCGATGATTCGTGCACGCGAGAAGCCGACCCTCTGGCGCCAGGACGGCCAGCGCCGACGTCGCCAGTGCCCCGTAGTCTTCGGCCGCGACGAAGCGGCCCCGCCGCGTCGTCGAGTAGCTCGGAGGGTCGAGGATGACGAGATCGAAGCGTTCGCGGCGGTGCGCAGCGCGAGAAAGCCACGTGAAAACGTCGGAGACGACGAGCGTGTGGCGGCCGTCTTCGAGCACCCCCGCACGAGCCAGATTCTCGCGGCCCCGCTCGAGCGCCGATACGGACGCGTCGACGCTGACGGTGCTCGCGGCTCCCCCCAGCGCCGCCGCGAGGGTGAATGCGCACGTATACGAGAACAGGTTCGCCACGGTCTTTCCGGTCGCGAGCGCGCGCACCCGACGGCGGTTGTCTCTTTGGTCGAGAAATAGACCTGTCGACAACCCGTCACCCAGGCGAACGTGCAGAGGCATCCCCTCCTCGAGGATGGTGATCTCGTCGGGGGCTGCGACTCCCCGAACGGGGAAAGGCGGCGCAAGCTCCTGTCGCCGCCCATCCACGAGATTCGCCTGTTTCGGGCGAATCTTCAGATACACCCCGTCGAACCCGAGAGCGTCGAGGCGATCCAGCACGCGCTGTCGACGTGCCGGGTCCGCCCACGGACCGTCTTCTCCGTAGAGCTGGGCCACGATCCAGCTGCCGTAGACGTCGACGGCCAGACGGGGCAGCGCGTCGCCGAGCTCGTTGACGAGGCGAAAGGCGGTCGTTTCGCGGTCCGGCCCGAAATCTGTGCTTCGTCCGAGCGCCCACCTGCGCTCGACGGCACGCCCGAGGGCTCCGTCGAGGGCGGTCGCATCGTCGTACACACCGTCTCCCAAATGGCCGTGCTGTATCCAGCGGTTGAGCTCTGCGGGGACAGGGGCTCGAAAACGCACGGGGCGCCGACTCGTCGGGTGGAGCAGTGAGAGCTCATCGGCGTGGAGCATCAAGCGCGATGCGGGGGCGCCTCCGTACAGCAGGTCGCCGGCGATTGGCGCTCCGGCATGCGCCAGCTGCACCCGCGCCTGGTGCGTCCGACCCGTCCTGAGCTCGAGCGCGAGCATGGTCCGGTCGCCGAAGCGTTCGAGCACACGGACGTCCGTGATCGCCTCCTTCCCCCGAGGGCTCCGAGCCGGCACGATCTGCATGCGGCCATCGGGCCCCGGCGCAACCGTGTCGCGCAGGGTGGTGCTCCGCTGCCGTCCACTCGGCCACCCCGAGACGCAGGCTACGTACGTCTTTCGCACACGGCGACCTTCGAACTGAGCCGCCAGGTCGACGTTGATGTCACGCCTTCGCGCGAACACCATCACACCGCTGGTATCGCGGTCGAGCCGCTGGTGGACCCCCAGGTAAGGGTCGCTGCCACGTTCCGCGAGATAAGTCTTCAAACGCGTGACGATGTCGTCGGGTCGCTCCGGATCGACGGCCTGCGAGGAGACCCCGAACGGCTTGTCGATGGCGAGCAGGTCTGCATCGCCGTGAACGATCCATCCGTCACGAAAGGTCGGCCAGACGCGCGCCCGATCCATCGATCCGTGGCTCCCTCCACGCTTGCGCCCGCGAGGTAGCGCTCCGGCAGGGCAAGCGCACGCGTGTAGCATGGTCTTGCGGCCGGTTGACAATTTCGGTGGCAGCGTTAGCTCCAAACGGACATGCCGAGCTCGGAGACGATTCGCGCGCGCCTGCTCGCAGCCTTTCCGGGCGCCCGGGTCGACGTCACGGACCTGACCGGAACTCAGGACCACTTCAAAGCTGTCGTGGTCGCCGGAGAATTCGACGGAAAGTCGCGGATTGAGCAACACAAAATGGTCTACGCGGCGCTCGGCGAGCTGATGGACGGGGCCATTCACGCGCTTGCGCTCACGACGCGTGTGCCGGAAATTTCATGAGGCCGGTCGCAGCCAATCTCAGAGTATCCATTCGAGGCAAACCATGAGCAACGACGTTCGCACCAAAATCGAAGAGCTTATCAAGAGCAATCGGGTCATGCTCTTCATGAAGGGAACGAAACAGTTCCCCGCCTGCGGCTTCTCCAACGCCGTGGTGCAGATCCTCAAGGACGAGGGTGCGACGTTCGAGACCTACAACATCCTCGCCGATCCCGCGCTCCGGCAGGGGCTCAAAGAGTATTCGAGCTGGCCGACGTACCCTCAGCTTTACATCGACGGGAAGTTCATCGGGGGTTGTGACATCGTGACCGAGCTCCACCAAAGCGGGGAGCTATCGAAGGAGCTCGCAGGCCCGAGGAAGGCCTGAACCGACGCTCAATCCCGCTCGCGGGGGGGCTCGGGAGACCGTCGAAGCTCAGGTCGGAGAAGGAAGGGCGCTCACCAGCGAATCCAGCCGAGGTGAGTGGCGAACAAGAGCAGCGCCAGCGTCACCGCGACCTCGACCATCAGGCCGACGCCCCGTCGAAGCACGCGCCACGAGAGAGCGAGGCCGATCGCCGCAACGAAGACCACGGGCAAGCCGGTGTGATGGGCAATGGCTCGGAGGGTCGTGCGCACGGCATCGGAGCTCACGTGCAGCCACGCGAGGATCCGGTGTATGGCGAGCGATCGTGCACGCACGGCTCCGCCCCGCACTAAAGCCCGTGAGTTTGCGATAGGCCAACTTTGTTCCTGGACCGCTTCCGGCGCTGTCTCGCAGTCGGGGGGGCCAAAAAGCAATTGAAAGCGGGCACTTGTGAATGAATGCCTGCTTTGCTAGCGTCGCCCGCTCTGCATGCCTCGTACGCTTATCGTCTGCGGAACGTACAACGAGCGCGACAACCTTGACCGTTTCATTCGCAGCGTGCGTGCCACGCTACCGACGGCCGACCTGCTGATCACCGACGACAACTCGCCCGACGGCACGGGTGCGGTAGCCGACGCGCTCGCGGCGGCCGACGCCCGAATTCGAGTCATCCATCGCCCTCGAAAACTGGGGCTCGGCTCGGCGTACGTGCAGGCGTTCAGCCGCGGGATATGCGAGGGCTACGATCGCTTTTTCCAGATGGACGCGGATCTGTCTCACGACGCGGGTTACTTGCCCGAGTTCATGCGCACGTTGGATGCCGGCTACGACATCGTCATCGGCTCGAGGAACGTGCCGGGCGGGGGCGTCATCGGCTGGGGGCCCCTTCGGCACGTCATCTCGAAGGGAGGCAGCCTGTACGCTCGAACCATCTTGGGACTGCCCTTTCGGGATCTCACGAGCGGTTACAAGGCGTATTCGAGGCGTGCGCTCGAAGCGATTCACCTGGACGACATTCGATCGAATGGATACTCGTTTCAAATAGAGACGACCTATCGAGCCGTGCTGCGAAACATGCGTGTCAAGGAAGTGCCGATCCTGTTCGCCGATCGGACGATGGGACGGTCGAAGATGAGCCGAAAAATCTTCTTCGAAGCCGCCTTCATGGTCTGGAGGCTGCGGTACGAAGCGCTTCGCTATTCACCTTGAGAACGCGGGTGGTGTCGTCGGGCGCGAAGGAGGCGAGCCCGGTCGCGCGGCCGCTGAATTGGCTCGCGCTCGTCGTCCTCGCGCTGGTCGCGGCGCTGGCGCTGTGGGTCTTCGACGCGCTCTCCCTTCAGGATTTGCCCGCACATGCAGGGCTCATCGCCATGCGACATCGCTTCCCCGAATCGGCGTTCGAGCAGCGGAACTACAAGTTCGATCCGACGATCGGGCCGTATTCGCTGTTCCTCTTTCTGTCGACGTATTTCGGGCTCGTCTTTGGGCCTGTGGCCGCGGTGCGTGCGCTCGCGACGCTTCCCTTGCTGGCAACCCCCGCGGTGCTGATCTTCGCCCGCTGGCGATTGCACGACGACCGCACGCCGACGGCGGGTTTCCTCGGAATCGCACTCTCTTTCGGCTTCATGACGTTGATGGGGCTCGTGAGCTTCACCTTGGCGTTGGCGCTCTTGCTGCTCGCGTTGACGCTCTGGCTGGAGCTGGCGCTCGATTCGGACGAGGGTCGCCCCGCGGTTGGGCGCGAAGCGCTCTTTGGCTTGCTCGCCATTCTGGTGTTCGTCGCGCACGGGTACGCATTCATCCTGCTCCTCGGTCTCGCCGGAATCACGACGTTGTCGACCGGAGATCGGGCGCGCCGGATGCTGCGATGGCGTTCCCTGGTGCCTGCGTTGGCTCTCGCGACGTGGTCGGCCAGGTGGGGGGGACCGCCGGCGGGTTCGGTGCCATGGCAGGTCCGCGCTCCATTCACCCGCTTTCAGGGTATCGGCGACAAGCTGAGTCTGCTCGTCACGCCGACGTTAATCACTCGCACCGGGATCGACATCGGCGCCGGCCTGGTTCTCTGGATCGCCGTATCGGCATCCTTCGTCGCCACCGTGCATTCCCTGCTGAAGACGGGCCGCGATCCGCAGACGTCCGGAGGATCGGACGCCCGCTCTCGCGCGCACAGCCGCGCGCTTGCCGTGGCGGCGGCGGCGATCGGCGCGCTTTTCCTCGTTCTCCCCCACGAGATCGGGTGGTTCGGGTTCGTCGACGGGAGACTGGTGCCACTGCTCCTGTTTCTCTGCATCATGTGCATCAGGCGCCCGACGCTCGGACCGCGGCTGCGAATCCTTCTGGACGGCAGCTCGCCGATCGTCGCTTGTGCCATGACGGCATTGGCCTATTTCGCGTTCCGACACTTCCAGACCGAGGCGGCCGGATATCACGAGGTCTTTGCCGTCGTTCCGAGCGAAGCGCGCGTCCTCAACCTGCCCGTCGATCCATACAGCGATCTGCTCACCGCGCATCCGTTCCTGCACTATGACAAATTGATCGCGATCGACCGTCCGGTGCTGCTTTCCGACGTGTGGCCCGATCGTGGCTCCGCGCTTTATCCGACGCCGGCGAATCCGGTCACCCGCTTGCCTTCGAGCTACCGGCCTTCCGATCTGAAGGTCGTCGACTGGAGCGCGTATCGCCTCGAGGAGTGGGACTTCGTTCTCATCCGCACGCGAGCCGATGCCCCGGCCCCGGCCACACCGCGAAGCTTCTCCCTTGCCAAGCGCGCCGGCGGGTGGTGGCTGTTTCGGACGCGCCCATCGGCCGAGCGTGCGGCTCCCGCCACCGGCGAGTGAGACGCTCACCCCCATTTCTCGCAACCTGTGCGGTGTCCGATCGCGTAGCCTAGAAGGATGCGTCTCGTTGCATTTGGCGTCGGATACGTCGGGTTGGTCACGGGCACCGGTCTGGCCGAATTGGGGCACGATGCGCTTTGCGTCGACATCGATCCGGAGCGCATTCGCCAGCTCGAGAACGGCATCATTCCGATTTACGAGCCTGGCCTCGCGGATCTGGTGCGGCGCAACAGGCGCGCGGGTCGTTTGCAGTTTGCAATGGACGTGAAGCCCCCGTACGACGAGGCCGACGCGTACTTCGTGGCCGTCGGCACGCCCCCGGGTCCGGACGGGGCGGCCGATATCAGCGCCGTGCTCGCCGTCGCCGATCGGATCGCCGATATCGCGAAAAAACCAGCGCTCGTCGTGAACAAGAGCACCGTGCCGGTCGGCACGTGCGACACGGTTCAGGCCCGAGTCGACAAGAAGTCGAAGGTCGCCCTCGAGGTCGTATCGAATCCGGAGTTCTTGAAGGAAGGCACTGCGGTCGACGACTTCTTCAAGCCGGACCGCATCGTGCTCGGCGCTCGAAGCGAGGCCGCGCGCGAAACGATGCGACTGCTCTACGCCCCCCTGCAGCTTTCGGGAGAGCGCGTCGTCGTGACCGATCCGCGATCGAGCGAGCTGACGAAGTACGCCGCGAATACGATGCTGGCGATGCGAGTGTCGTTCATGAACGAGCTCGCACGCCTCTGCCACGCGACGGGCGCCGACGTGCACGCGGTCCGGATGGGCGTCGGCAGCGACAGCCGCATTGGCAAGCGATTCCTCTACGCCGGTCCGGGCTACGGCGGATCGTGCTTTCCAAAGGACGTACAGGCGCTCTTCCACCTGGGACGCTCGCACGGCGTTCCCATGCGCATGGCGGAAGCCACTCACCTCGCCAACGAAGAGCAAGCGCAGTTTCTCGCTCATCTGGTCGAAAAGTCGATTGGCAACCTGCGCGACAAGACGGTCGCGCTTTGGGGCCTGGCGTTCAAGCCCGAGACCGACGACATTCGCGAGTCCCCCTCTGTCAAGCTTACGGCCGCTCTCCTCGAACGCGGAGCGAACGTCGTAGGACACGATCCCGAAGCGGGCCGCAACTTCGCCAAGCTCATGGCTGCGCACGGCGCCCGCGTCAAAGTCGTCGATCGCGATTACGACGCGCTCGACGGAGCGCACGCATTGATCCTTCTCACCGAGTGGCGCAGCTATCGGGCGCCGAACTTCGCAGAGATTCGCAAGCGCCTGACGAGCGCCGCCGATGGATCTGCCCCCGTCGTAGTGGACGGCCGGAACGTGTGGCGTCCGGCCGAGGTCGTTCGCGCCGGCCTTCGCTACCAGGGCATCGGCGTTCCGGCGACACATCCTTCCCTCGAGCCCCACTCCAGAGGGCTCCTTCGCTGACGAACGTCGTGGCGCGCGCGGTCATCACGGGTGGAGTCGGCTTCATCGGCTACCATGTGACGCGCGCGCTGCTCATTCGGGGCGACGATGTCGTCGTCGTCGACGATTTCTCGGACGCTCCATATCCGCGCGCCAGCAAGCGTCGCAACGAAGCGGATCTTCTGGCCGAGTTCTCGAAGGTCCGGATCGTGGAAGCGTGCGTCACGGACCGCTCGACCCTCGCGCCGCTCTTCGCGCATCGTGACTACGTCGTCCACCTCGCGGGACTTGCGGGTGTCCGACCTTCGTTCGCCGATCCGGCACGCTACGCACGGGTGAACGTCGAGGGAACCGCCGTGGTCCAGGAGCTCGCGCGCGAGGCGGGCATCGAACGATTCGTCTTCGCGTCGAGCTCTTCAGTTTACGGCGATTCGACTCCACTGCCGGCCCGCGAGGACAGTCCGGCGGTCGTCCCCGAATCCCCGTACGCCGCCAGCAAACGAAGCGCGGAGCTCGTCGCAAGCGCTCTGGCGCGACGCGCCCCGCGCATGGCCTGCGCTGCGCTGCGGTTCTTCACCGTCTACGGGCCGCGGCAGCGGCCCGAAATGGCCATCACCTCGTTCGTGCGCGCCGCGCTCGCCGGCCAGCCCATCAGTCTCTTCGGGGACGGTTCGATGCGTCGCGATTTCACGCACATCGACGACGTTGTTCGCGGCGTGCTCGCGGCACTCGACCGCGCTCCCCCGGGATTCCGGGCCTACAATCTCGGTTCTGGCGCACCCGTCGACTTGTTGACGTTGATTCGCATGATCGCCGACGCAGTGGGCGGCGAGCTGCGGGTCGAGCGCGCCAGCGTGCCGCTCGGCGACGTGGAAGCGACGTTCGCCGACATCGCTCGCGCGCGTGACGAGCTGGGCTGGACCCCCCGATTGCGCCTCGCCGAAGGAATCCCGACCGTAGTTTCCTGGGTCCGGCAGCTCGCATCAACCGACGTCGGTGCAATCACCGCCCGCTCGCTCTAAAGCAAGCGTTCCGAGGATGGGCACGAGGGTGCGGTGGGGAACGGCGCTCTAGGCTCCGATGGCCGGGTGGATCCGCTCGCGCTTGACCCCTCGAGCCGGACGTAGGTGACCGCCCAGGTAAATGAGCCCGTTGAACGCAGACCACGGTCGGGCGTGACGGAACGTCGTCAGCCACTGCATCATCTTTGGACGACGCTCCATGGGCCGGAGACCCGAGGCGACCGCGTGATCCTGGGCGTGCAAGAACGCTTCGGCGATCCGGTCTTGCACGGCCGACGGCGAGCACCGGTCGCGCGATCGCTTCGCCGCCCCGTGCCCAATCCTCGCCCTGGAAGTCGGATCGCGAACCAGCTCCACGACGGCATGGCCGAACGCGGCGTCGGCGGACGCCTCTGCGTCGGTTCCTTTTCCTGGAGCGAGAAGGACGCCACTGACGCCGTCCTGAATCTGCGCCGAGACTCCCATTCCGTCGGCAAAGGCAACCGTGGGTGTACCGCACCACAGCGCCTCGCCCAGGACGTTGCCGTACGTCTCGCTGAGGGACGCGTGAACGAACACGTCCGCAAACCGGTAGAAATCCGGCATCCTCGTCCAGGGGACCTCGCCTGTGAAGAAGACGCGATGGTCGGCGCCCAGCTCCCTGGCGACCCGCTGGTAATACAGGGTGTCGGGGCCGTCCCCGACGAGCGTCAACGTGGCCTCGGGCTCCTGCGGGAGGACGTGGTTCGCGAAGATTCGAACGATTCGGTCTTGCGATTTTTCGCGCGTATGCCTTCCGGCGCAGAGGAGCCGTGGCCCCCGCTGGGGAAGCCTGCCCTGTGCGAAGAGATGCGTGTAAGGGTCCGCCCCCAACGGCTTGTCGAAGACCTCGGGTTGCACAGCTCGAGGAATGACGTGAATCGGAACGGTTACACCACGCTCTCGCCAGTACGTTCGCAACCCCTCGCTCAGGACGACGAGGCCGTCGCTTTGGTTGTAGATGCCCGAGAAGAGTCGCTCGAACGGCCGCCGGAGCGTGAAGTGGACGCCTGCTTGGAGGAGGTCGCTTCGCGACAGGCGATCCGGCAAGAGGACATCGTACGCTGCGGGCAAATGCGTTGTGTTAACACATAGTAACGGAACGCCCTTCATCTCACGCAACCAGACCCCGAATTCGAGGAGCAGCGACGTCGTCTGAGCGAAGCAAACATCGAAGCTCCACCGATCCGGATCGAAGATCCAGGGCGCGAGGGGCATCGGGAGATGGACCCCCGGGTACGTTCTCAGCGGAACGCTCGGTAGCGCCACCGTCCCCGGCGCCAGTTCCTCCGGAGTGGCATCCGGGTCGCGGGGACCGATGACTGTGACATCATGACCACACCGTCGCAGTTCTTGATACAGAAACCGTGTCTGAAAGACTGCACCGTTGGCGTATGGGATCCGTGTGAAGTCACTCAGAATGGCCACGCGCAGGGGCCGTCCCAGGCGAGCCGCAAGCGCATCGAAGGGCGTGTGGGCCGGCGCGGTTGCGGCCACTCGGCCATTTGTCGGGGAGATCGGACGCGTAGGACCCTTCGCGGGCCGACTTTCAGCGGGACCCACTCCATGAAGGTCCTCGACATTACGGAATTCTATTCGGAAAGGGGCGGTGGGATTCGAAGCCATCTGACGACCCGAGGTCACTTTTTGTGCCAGGGCCAACACGACCACGTACTCCTCGCGCCCGGGCCGCGTGACGAGGAGACTCCGGTTTGCTCAAACGTCACGCAGGGCGCCAAGGGGAGCTCGCGAGTGGTCAGGTTCGCCGGCCCGACCCTTCCGTATGACCGCACGTACCACCTGCTGGGTCGGTTCGACAAGATTCGAGAGCGCGTTCGAAGAGAAAGACCGGACGTTCTCGAAGCCCATTCTCCCTACCTGGCCGCTGCCGGAGCGCTTGCGTGCGGAAGGGCGGCCTCGCGGTTGCGGACTTTCTTTTGGCACAGCGACCACGTCGGAACGTACGTAGAGCCGGCGCTGGAGAAGCTGCTCGGCCGCCGCCGCGCCCGCACGGGAGCCGCGCCGCTATGGCGCATGACCGGAACCCTTCTCGCGCGCTTCGACGCCACGTTCGCTGCGGGCCGTGCCCAGGCCGAACGTCTTCGCGCGGCAGGCGTCCGGCGCGTCGTGCTCTGCCCCTTCGGCGTCGATACCCGGATCTTCCGACCGGCGATGCGCAGCGAAGAATGGCGGCGAACCTGGGCCACCGGGGCGCCGCCTGGCGCTGCCCTCCTCGTCGGCGTGGGTCGATTTGCGGCGGAGAAACACTGGGAGCTCGTGCTCGAGGCGTTCCGCCTTGTCTGCGCGCGGCGCCCTGCAGTCTTGGTGCTCTATGGTGACGGACCGGAACGGGACCGCCTGCGCGCGCTCGCGCCCCCGGACGTTCGGTTCGCTGGGTTCGAAACGGATCGAACTCGCCTTGCAGCGGCCCTCGCCAGCGCCGATCTGCTCGTCCATGGCGGTCCGCACGAGACATTCGGGCTAGGAGTCGCCGAAGCCGTCGCATCGGGTCTGCCCGTCGTCGTCCCGGACGCCGGGGGTGCCGCGGAGAGCGTCGATCCCCGGAGCGGGGAGGTCTATCGGAGCCTCGACCCCAGAGCTTGCGCAGCCGCGATCGATCGCATGCTCTCGCGGCGGCCCGACGAGCTGCGCACCCTCGCAGAGCAAGCCGCGTCGCACGTGCGCACGCTGGAGCACCACTTCGCCGGTGTTCTCGATACGTACGATGAGCTATTGGAAGAGAAGCGTGCGCGCGATTGGGGGATTCGCTGCTAGCGAGGTGAACTCTTGCCCGTCCACGTGTCGATTCACGACGTGTCTCCGGTCTGGGCCGACGAGGTCGAAGACGCCCTCTCGATGTGTCGCGAGTTCGGCATACGCCCGGCGCTCTTGGCCGTTCCCAACTTCCACAACCGCGCGCCGCTCGCGGACAATCCGGCGTTCTGCGAGCGACTGCGCGAGCTGCAAGCCGACGGCCACGAAGTATTTCTTCACGGCTTCTTTCACCGGAGCGCTCCGAGCTTCGACCCGTCGCGGGGGAGTACGCGATGGGAATGGTTCTTCGCGCAGCGCGTGGCGTCCGGGGGGGAGGCGGAGATGAGCGACCTATCCGAAACAGAAGGGCGCGAGCGCATCGAAGCGGGAGAACGTGCCCTGCGCGACGCGGGCCTGCGGATCGACGGCTTCGTCGCTCCGGCGTGGTCCATGCCGCGTTGGCTGTTGCCGTTGCTTGGCTCCCGGGGGTACCGCTTTTGCGAGGACCATCTTCGTGTCTACGATCCGGCCGCCGGCCAGTCCCGACCGAGCGTGGTTCTCAACTGGGCCACACGATCGCCCGTCCGGCTTCTGTCCACTGTCCTCTGGTGTCGCGCAGCAAAGCACGCGAGGGCCTTGGTCCCTGCGCGCATCGCGATTCATCCTGCCGACACGCGTTACATCCTCGTGCGGCGAGAGCTGCAGCGGCTGCTTGCCTGGGCCCGAGGCGACGTCGTGGCCCGCGGCGCCGATTTGATCCACTGATCGCGGAGCACGCTCAGCCCGAGCGGTCCACGCGAAGGGGACGCGGACCCGCGCCCGTGGAGCCCCCGGGCCCCGTCTTACGGAAGCCTGATTCGCCCGCGCCGGCGCTGCAAGACGTGCAGGAGCGCCGGCAGAGCCATGAGAGCGCCGGCCAAGCATGCCACCTCGCCCAGAACCGCGAGACGGCCGAACGACTGGAGAGCCTGGAAGTCGGCGAAGAGCATGGACCCGTATCCGACGACCGTCGTGTAGCTGCACAGCGCGACCGCGCCCCCCACGCGCCCCACCGCTGACGTCACATCGCCCTCGAGCAGGCGTGAACGGTCGTAAACATTGAACGGATACTCGCAGCCTATCCCGAACGTGATGGGCAACGTGACGAAGTTGACGTAGTTGAGCCTCTGGCCCATCCAGGCCGCTCCTCCGACGAGAAGCGTCACGCCCATGACGAGCACCGCGAGCACGGACAGCGCACCACGGACGTTGCGCGTTGCGAGCAGAACGACGAACGATACCGCGGCGAGCGACGCGATGGTCGCTCGCGGACCGTCCGTTCGCATCGCGCGAATCATCTCTGCGAAGATCGTCGAGCGACTCGCGGTCTGGACAATCTTTCCATCCGGCAACCGCACGTTGTCCGTGGCCCGCGCCATGCGCAGCAGGTTGTGGCCGTCCGAAAAGATGACGTCGTTCTTGTACTTCACGTAGAAAACCGTTCCGATCGTGCCGTCGTTTTCCTCGAATCGTCGGCGCAGCAGCTGTGGAAGGTCGCTCGGTCCAAGAACACGCAAGCTCTCCGGCGGCCGGAGCGCTTCGACCCGCGACCGCTCGTCGTCCGGGAGGCTCGCGAGGACCGCCGGGGTGAGCCGGTCGCGAATCTGCTGCAGGATCTCGAGCTTGTGTCGCTGCTGCTCCGGAGATCCCGGCAGCAGGTCATCGACCGTGGCAATCTCGGCAATCATCTTGCCCTGCGGATCCGCGGCATCGTTCGCGAGGATCTGCGCCTTGAGCTCGGGGACCTGCGCGGGCGCGTCGGCGATCATGGTCGCGCCCGAGACGTTCATCTTGCCGCCGAAGACTCGCTCGGCCTTGACGGACCACTCTCCCGCGCCGCCTTTCTTCGTGCCTCGCGATCCGAGCTTGTCGAAGTCGTACTCCCACGGGTCCCGGACGAATGTGGGAATCTTGTACGAGGCTACCGCAGTCAACGCCACCGCTATGAAGACGAACACCCAGGGGGCCCGCTCGGTGGCATGACCGATGGCGTTCGCCAGAGCGCCCCGTCCTGCCGGAGGGCGGGCCCGCGGCGAGGGATCACGCAGGACGGACGGGAGTCGTGGTTGGACGCGCTCGATCACGGCGATGAGGGCCGGAACGCACGGGATCATCGAGATCCAGACGAGAAGCATGCCGACGAAGCCGATCCAGCCGAATTGACTGAAGCCGCGAAAGTGGGTGACCGTGAGCGAGCCATAGGCGATCGACGCGACGCACGCGCCGACGAGCTCCGCGCGGAGCGCGTTCTGCACCGCCTCGCGACGGGCGGTGGCGGCGTCCTGTCCTCGGGCGCGAAACTCGCGATAGCGGGAAAGAAGGACGATCGGATAGTTGATGCCATTGCCGAGGATGATGGCTCCGAGGAACATCCCGGTCGTGTTCACGTACCCGAAGCGGAAGTAAGCGAACGCATACGCTGCCCCGACGCCGAGCAGCGCGGGCAGTCCGATGACCACGAGTGACCACGCCGAGCGGTAGAACCATACGACGCCGGCCACGATGAGCCCGAATGCGAGCGCGGTGGCCCAGGCGGCCTGGCTCACGATCGACGCTTTCTCGTCGACTACGTTCGGAATGTCGCCGGCAAATCCGACGTGCATCTGCTGTGCGTAGGAAGCGGGCCGCAGATCGCGCACGAGCCGTTCGATCCGACGGAGGAGCACGTCACCTCCCGAATCGCCCATTCCCGTCGAGGACGACACGATACGCATCCCGATCATCGTTCCGTCCGGCGTTTCGAAATAACCGCTCGGAAATTCGTCCTGGGCGTGGGCTTTGGCTTCCCAGCGAGCGCGATACTTGTCGAGGCCGAGCGCAGGCTCGCGTCCGTCCTGCGGCTCGGCCGTGCCGGTCGAAGTCGACCCCGCCAGCGCTCGATCGTCGTCGCGGGGAGGCCCGCGGGCGCCTTCACCGGCGGGTCGCTCGTCGTCGTCGCCGAGATCGTTCACAAGACCGCTTCGGACCGCGATTTGAAAATCGATGGTGTCGTACGCGCTCTCCAGGTCCTTCACGTCGGCGTAAAGCCACTTGTTGTCCTCGAAGAAGGCGTGAACGTCTTTGGTTCCGTCCTCCACGTAGGCGACAAGGCTCGGGCCGTTACCGTTCTTCTCTTTCGTCAGCTCCTTGACCCGGGCGGAAAGGTCGTCGACAAATCGTTCGTTTGCGCCTCTGTCGGGCGATTCCGCAACCACGATGAGCGTGGCGCGCCCGCCGACCCGCCCCAGCTGGTGCTCGAATGCCTTCAAACCAGGGCTGTCGCGCGGCAAGAGCTCCCGCAGGTCCGTGTGGGGGTCGAGCAGGACCCGCAGCGCGAAGAACCACGTGACGACCAGCGCGCAGAGCGCACAGAAGAGAACCAGGAATGGTCGTCGCCCGCTTGCATCGACGATCGCACCGACGGCCCGCCGGATCATGCATCCACCCCGGCGCCGGTCTTCCTCATCAAGCCGGACGCGAACACGATCTCGTCTTGAACGCGCCTTGCGTGGCTCCGGGCGTCGAAATGAGATTCGACATGAGCACGCGCCGTCCTCGCCTGACGCTCTCGTAGGCCGCGGTCGCGCGCATAGTCCACGATGGCCTCGGCCAGCCGCTCCACGGCTTCGTCGCTCGCACCGTCGCCGCGCGGCTCGCCGAGCGGCACGAGCCGGCCGGTGGCAGCGTCGAGCATCTCGGCCACGCCTCCGACCTCGTACGCAATGACCGGTTTGCCGAACGCCATCGACTCGATCACCGCTCTCGGAAGCGGATCGGCATACACGCTGGGAACGACGGCGACGTCGAAGTCGGCGACGAGCGAACGCACGTCCGCGCGGAAGCCCAGCATCGTGAAGTGCGCCCGTAGTCCGAGGTTGGAAATGAGAGCTCGGCACTCGGCAACGTGGTCGACCCGGAAGTCCTCCGGAGTGTCACCGACCACCACGAAGAAGACGTTCGCGCGCTCCGCTGGGGACAAGCGGTCGAGGGCGATGCGCGCCGCGCGAATCATTTCGACGTAGCCCTTCCTCCTCAGCACCCGCCCGTGGCTGCCGAAGACGAGGGCACCCGAGGAGATTCCCAGCTCACCCCGAAGCAGTGGGCGTACCGCAGACGCGTCGAACTCGGTGAGATCCAGCGCGTTGTGAATGACGCGAACCTTGTCCATGCAGTGAGAGAAGAGCGACGCCGCGGCGCGTGACACGCAGATAATGCGGCGCACGCCGGCGCTCGAGCTGAGCCTGCGATGCAACCCCCTGACGGCAGAGGGGAGCGAGGTGTACCGGACGTGCCAGAGCGCCGGGACGGGTGTAAGTCGCGCGATGGCCGCGCCGATGAAATCCGCGTTCGTGCCGTTGCAGTAGACGAGATCGTAGCGTCCTCGATCGACGACCCCGGCAAGCTCCGCGACCGCTCGCCCGGCCTTCACGACGTTTCCGAGCAGTCGAGCCGCTTTGAGCGCGACCGGCGCTGCAAAGTCGGCGCGTTCGATGGGGCGGCTCCACGGCTCGACCGGGTTCTCGACCAGGCTGGGAAGAAAGCGGATCTCGTCGGCGGCACCGTCCCGAACGAGCAAGTCGGCGATCGCACCCTCGCGGGGCAGCACCACCGTACGGTGCACGGTGCCCGGATCGAGAAATTTGAGAATGGAATGGAGGCTTCGTCCCGGCCCGCCGTTGCGAGCGGTGTCGTTGATGAACAGCGCGCGAATCGTGCGTCGGGGCCGGACTTGCGACAGCGATTCGAGGACCGGCTCAGGTCGAACAATCACCGTCATGAAAAGGGCCGAGCCAACGAGGCCGGGGCTGCTGGGTGCGCGATTGCAAGGGGATCTCTAGTCGTCGAATTTGAATAGCTCCTCGAGATCGCTCTTCGTCAGCTTCTTGGCTCCGCCAACGTCCTCCGAAAGGACCGCTCCGACGAGCTCTCGCTTCTTCTCCGCGAGCTCGAGTATCTTCTCTTCGATCGTTCCCCTCGCGACGAGCCGGTACGTGGTGACGACTTTCGTTTGACCGATGCGATGAGCTCGATCGGTCGCCTGATCCTCGACGGCGGGATTCCACCATGGATCGAAGTGGATGACCGTATCTGCGGCGGTCAAGTTCAGACCGCTCCCGCCGGCCTTGAGCGAGATCAAGAATACGGGCGGACCATCGTCGCTCTGAAAATGCTCGACGATCGATTGCCGATCTTTGGTCGATCCATCGAGATAGGCGTAGGACACGCCGTCTTCGTCCATCGCCCGTTTGACGATCGTGAGCATGCTGACGAACTGGCTGAAAACGAGCACTTTGTGGCCGCCGGCGATGCTCGTTTGCACGAGCTCGCGCAAGGCAACGAGCTTGCCCGAGTCTTCGTCGCTGAATTCGCGCGGCAATCCGAGGAGGCGCGGATCGCACGCGGCCTGCCGTAGCCGCGTGAGACCAGCGAGGATCTGGATGTGACTCCGCGCGACGCCGTGTCGTTCGACTTCCCCCATGACCTGGGCACGCACTTCTTTCAGCACCGCAGCGTAAAGCGCCGCTTGCTCGCCGGTCAGCTCGCAGAATTGATCCTGCTCGATCTTTTCGGGCAAATCGCGGGCGACCTCGGCCTTGGTGCGGCGGAGGATGAACGGGTGGATGGTCGCGCGCAGCCGCTCGGCGGCGGTCCGGTCCCCCGCGTCGATCGGCCGCGAGTACCGTTCCTCGAACTTCTCGAGCGGACCGAGCAGCCCAGGGCTGACGAAGTCGAAAATCGACCAGATCTCGCTGAGCCGATTTTCGATCGGCGTGCCCGTCAGAGCAAGGCGCCGGTCGGTCTTGAGGCGCTTGGCCGCCCGGGCGGTTGCGCTCAGCGGGTTCTTGATCTGCTGCGCTTCGTCGAGGATCACGTAGCGCCAGGGGAGCTCTTTCAGCAGCTCCTCGTCGCGGCGAAGCAGCGCGTAGCTGGTCACCACAACGTCGGCATCTTCGAGCTCGTCCTGTCGCTCCTTTCGCTCGGCGCCGTGCCAGAGAGCGTGGCGCAGCGAAGGCGCGAACTTACCCATCTCCCGCAGCCAATTCGTCACGACGCTCGTCGGAGCGACGATGAGCGCCTTGAAGGGTCTGCGCTTTCCTTCGATCTTCGCTTCCTCCGCCTTGACCGCCAGAAGAAGCGCCAGCGTCTGGACCGTCTTGCCGAGCCCCATGTCATCGGCGAGGACTCCGCCGGTGCCAATCTCGTGAAGAAACCACAGCCAGTGAAACCCCTGCTCCTGGTAGGGGCGAAGCTGCGCGCGGAGGTTTCGGGGCTTGCGTGCCCCCTTGATCTCGTCGATCTCGCGCAATTTCTTGAATAGCTCGCGCGCTTCGTTCGACACCCCGGAGCGACCCACTTGGGCAAGTAGATCTTCTATGCGCCCCGACTGGGAGAGGGGCAGATGCCCCCCGTTTCCGCCGCCCGTGGCGAGAATCTCCGCTTGTCGCTGGAGTACGTCACGCACTTTCTGAGGATCGAGCCGCGCGAACGTGCCATCGGCCAGCCGGACGTAGCGCCGTCCTTCGGCGAGGCAACGTGCAAGCTCGTCCTGGGTGACGGCGATGCCCTCGCTTTCGAAATTCAAGCGCAGCGACAGCCAATCGACACCGCTCGACACACGAGCGTTGGCGGTGAGGGCTTCCTCGCGGACCTGGACGTCGACGAGATCGTCGGGCACGAAGATGTCCCATTCATCGGGCAAGGATGCGATGCCGTCCGTCCAGAAGCGAATCGCATCGTCGCCCCGAGCGACGAACTTGTTGCCATCCTCTGCGGGGACGAGTCCGAGCTCGCGCAGCCTGGCCGCCGCCAGCTGCTGAGCGGCGATGTCACAGCGAATGCATCGAGCTCTCTTCGAGCTTCCCGGCTCCGGGGGTTTGACGATCACGGGCAGCGTCATTCCGTCGGCGCGGACGTCGATCTCGGTGTTCTCGTAAGCTGCGCGCAGGCTGATCTGCGCTTCGATCAGGCTGCCTCCCGCGGCGACACGGAACGTGGGTGGCAGGTCCACGACGTCCGCGACTTGGGACAGCTCCGGCAACTCCGCTCCTACTTCGAGCGCGACCTTCGGAAGCCCCTGCATGATGAGCTCCGGCAGGCGCTCGACAGGCTCGGCGATGGCCGGCATGCGTAGCAAACGCCGCACGGCCGCCGGCGAGACGCGCCGGTCGATGGGACGGGCCCACCCTTCTTGCGCATCCACGTACCACCCAGGGCTGCCCTCGAACCAGGCGCCGCTCGTCGTCGTGAAGCGCCTGGGATCTCCGTGGCGCTGAAACGAAGTTCGGACGAGAATTTGCGTACCGTCGGGTGAAAGCTCCAGGTCGAATTTCGGGCGGAGCGGCTCGTCGCCGAAGCGAAGCTCCATCATCTGCGGTTCGACGATGACGCGACGGCCCTTGAGAAGGGGCAGCAGATCACTCGCGTCTTCGCCGCGAACGTCGATGCCGACGCGTCGCGGCCCCTGGTTTTCGAATCTGGCGAGAAGACGGACGGCGTCCCGATCGGGCGTCGGATGCTGGTCCTGCGCGACGAGCAGGGCGCTCGGCAAGAGCGGGACGCGACCCTCGGGATCGAGCAGCGTGATGGTGAGCCCGCCGCCCGCGGAAC